>NZ_JBEXGM010000003.1:0-381605 GCF_040607335.1 Streptomyces sp. NPDC005303
GCCTCCGCTGCGTCTCGCTGTGTCAGTCCAGCCTTGTCGCGAGCGCTCCTCAGGGCGAGACGCAGCTTCCGGCGGTTGAGGCTGGGATCCAAAGCAGCCACGGCACCCGTCGTGCGTCCCGGCACCGGACGCCGCCGAGCCATTACCATCGGCCAGCATCGGCGGGCCTTCGCCCGACCCTCAGGCCAGGGAGCGAATCGTGCTGATCACCCACGACACCCGGTGCGCCCTCGACACCGTGGTCGATCTGGTGAACACCGCACCGGAGGACGACGCGTCCCCGGACGCGCTGCCGGATGTCGCGGCGCTCGCGGATTTCGTACGAAACCACGAGATCAGCGGTGTCGGGGTGCTCTCGGAGTTCGATCTGTCGGCCGTGCGCAAGATCCGCGGCAGGTTCGCCTCGGTCTTCGCCGCCCCGGACGCTCGGGCCGCCGCCGCCCTGATCAACGAGCTGGTCGCCGCCGCGGGCACCACTCCCCAGCTCACGGATCACGACGGCTACGAATGGCATGTGCATTACTTCGCGCCGGGCGCCTCCGTCGCCGACCACCTGGCGGCCGACTGCGGGATGGCACTGGCGTTCTTCGTGGTGGCCGGGGAGCAGGAGCGGCTGCGGCGCTGCGAGGCGCCCGACTGCCGACGGGCCTTCGTCGACCTGTCCCGGAACCGCTCGCGCCGCTACTGCGACAGCCGGACCTGCGGCAACCGTCTGCATGTGGCCGCCTACCGGGCGCGGCGCAAGGAGGCCGCGGGCTGAAGCCCGGGCGGCGGGTCGGGGCCTGGCGGGTGTCGACGTGGTCCCCGACGGGTGACGCCGGGGACCACGGGTACGGCTCAGAGCAGCAGCAGGTCGTGCAGCGCTGCCATGAGCAGAAGAGACCCGATCACCGCAAGGAAGATCATCAGCGGTGGCTGGGAAAGGGCGAAGAGGCATCCACGCGGCTCGTCCTGCGGCGGCGCGGTTTCGCTTTGTTTCGTGTCCAGCATCTCGCGGCGATGATGACGCAGCCGTCGCCCCGGGCGCGATCAACACGCCCGAAATGAGCGGGAGTTCGCCAGATTCCGTGATGTCCGTATCGGATCGTGATCGTTTACGGACCGGCGTGGACCCCCATGCGAACGTTTCAGTTCACCGCGCGACCGTCATATGCCGTGCTTCTTGAGGATGGCCTCGATGTCGCTGAAGTCCTCCCCGGCGGAGCCGGTGGCCCGGGTCCTGCCCGCCGGACGGGCCGCCGGGGTGCGCGTGGCCGGGCCGAGGGAGGGTGCCGAGGCCGTGGGAGCCACCGCCTCCTGTTGGGCGCCACGGGCCGCCCTGCGCTCCTTGCGGGTGCCACGGCGGCGCTCCACGGCGCGCGTGGTCGAGAACAGCACCCATGACAGGCCGAGCACCGCGAAGCCCGCCCAGGCGGTCGGGCTGAAGGCGGTGTCCGCGAGCCAGTCGACGACGCCGGTCATCACCAGACCGAGCGGGACGAGGGAGTAGGCGGCGATACGGGTGGCCGCGAGGAAGCGCTTCCGGTACGCGGTGACCGCCGCGATGCCCAGGCCGGCCGCGGCGACGGCGGAACAGACGGTCTCGGCAATCATCCGGTCCTCCAGGCAGCTCGATCGGCAACGTGCCGCTTCGTCCCTATCCATCCTGCACCTCCCGACCCCCACCGGGCCATGCCCCGGCAGGACATCAGGGACATCTCCGGGTCGCCTCCTCCGCAGGTGCCGGTCGGGGTCGTGCCGCTGAAGCGGGTGGATGCCGTCGCGGACGGCGGCCGGGGGCGATTCTTGCCTGGGGCGATTCGGCCGGGTGGTCACGAGCTGGGAGACTGGTTCCATGAGCGACCCCTCCCCCGTCCGTCCCGCCGCGCCCGTCCTCGATGTCTGGTGCGAGCTGCAGTGCCCGGACTGCCGAGACGCGCTGGACGATGTCCGGGCCCTGCGTGCCCGTTACGGCGACCGTCTGGAGCTGCGGCTGCGGCACTTCCCCCTGGAGAAGCACAAGCACTCCTTCGCCGCCGCGCAGGCCGCCGAGGAGGCGCTGGAGCAGGGCAAGGGCTGGGAGTACGTCGAAGCGGTGCTGGGGCGCGTCGAGGAGCTCGACCGCGAGGGGGAACGCTTCCTGGTCGAGGTCGCCCGTGAACTGGGGCTCGACGCCGAGGAGTTCGACACCGCGCTGATCGACGGCCGGCACATCCTGATCGTGGACGCCGACCAGGCCGAGGGCAAGGCGATCGGCGTGAGCGGCACACCGACGTACGTGATCGACGGCGAGCGTCTCGACGGCGGCAAGAGCCAGGCGGGGCTGCGCGAGCGGATCGAGGAGAGCGTGGACCGGCTCCTCGCCGGGCGGGCATGATCGGGCCTCAGAGCAGGCTCTTGTACATCGAGTAACCCTCCGTCACATACCCCAGCGACTCGTACAGCCGCTCGGCCGGCGTGTTGCCGGCGAAGACGTTGAGGCCCAGGACCCGTCGGCCGGCGGCGATCGCCTGGGCTTCGGCCAGCAGCATCAGGGACCGGCCGTGGCCCCGGCCGCGGAAGGCCTCCTCGCTCTCGACGTCGTAGACGAAGGCCTTGGCGTCGATGAACTCCAGCCACAGGACCCCGACCCGGACGCCGTCGTGCTCCAGGACGCTGAACAGCGCCTCCGGCGTCTCAAGGCCCCGCTGCACCATCCTTTCGTGGTCCCTGCGCGACCTCTCCCGGGCCTCGGCCTCGGGCACCCCTCTCTCGCTCCAGTCCCTGGCGTACTCCGTGATGCCGCGCTCCGCCCACGGCCAGAACTCGGCCTCCGTCATGGGCCTGCCGCGGCTGCCCGCGGGCAGGCGGGGGGCCTCGGCGCCGAGCGGCTTCTCCATGCCGCGGTTGCGGTGGACGTAGCCGAGCGTGGTCGCGAGCCGCAGCGCGGGCTCGGCGTCGGCGGGAACCCTGATCTCCAACTGCCCGCAGCCCCAGCCCCGCGCCACCTCCTCGGCGGCCAGCGCGGCGACCGTGCCGCGGCCGCGTCTGCGGTCCGGCTCGTCGATCCGCAGGTCCCGGATCTGAGCGACGGTGGGTCCGAAGGACGGGTGGGTCGCGAGGTGTATCGCCCCGACGGGACGGCTGTTCACGCACACCGTGTAGTGGCGGGACAGCGCCCCGTCGGCGCCGTGCTGGAGCGGCTCGATCGGCCGCAGGGTGGTGGTCATCACCGGAGTTCTACCCGCTGCCGCGCGCCGGAGCAGCCCAATATCCGCGGCCGTCACGGATCGAGGTCGTCCCCGGCCCGCTCCTGGAAGATCCGCATGGCCTTGGCCGTCACCGGGCCGGGCGCGCCCGGCAGTTCGCGCGCGTCGACGCGATGGACGGCCTGGACGTCCCGCAGGGTCGAGGTGAGGAAGATCTCGTCGGCCCGCTCCAGGACGTCCAGCGGCAGGTCGGTCTCCCTGGCCCCGGTCCATTCGACGGTCAACGCGCGCGTGATGCCCGCGAGGCAGCCGGAGGCGAGCGGCGGGGTGTGGATCTCGCCGTCGAGTACGACGAAGACATTGGACCCGGTGCCCTCGCACAACTGCCCGACCGTGTTGGCGAACAGCGCCTCGGAGGCGCCGTCCTCACGCGCGCGTGCGAGCGCGACGACGTTCTCGGCGTACGAGGTGGTCTTGAGCCCGGTGAGAGCACCGCGCTCGTTACGGGTCCACGGCACCGTGATCACGGCCGTGGAGTCGGGGCGCGGGGTGGACTCGCCGAGGGCGACCACCAGGGTCGGCCCGTGCTCGCCCCGGTCGGATCCGAGGGGGCCGTGGCCGCCGGTGTAGGTGATGCGCAGGCGGCCGAGCGGCGTCGGGTTCGCCTCGAGTACGGCGGCGCAGGCGCGGCGGACCTCGTCGTGATCGGGGTCGGGCAGCCCGAGACCACGCGCCGACAGCGTCAGCCGGTCGAGATGCCGGGTGAGGGCGAAGGGACGGCCGTCCACCGCTTTCACGGTCTCGAAGATGCCGTCGCCCACGGTCAGCCCGTGGTCGAAGACGGAGACGCGGGCGGTCTCGGTGTCCTGCAGCCCGCCGTCGAGCCAGATCTTCACGTAAGGGTCCCTCCACTCACTTCGTACGTTCCCGACGCTACCGCGAGCAGCCGGGACGCCTTCAGCTCGGTCTCCCGCCACTCCCCCTCGGGGTCCGACCCCCAGGTGATCCCTGCGCCGGTACCGAAACGCAGCACGCCCTCGGCGCGGTCGATCCAGAAGGTGCGGATGCCGACGGCCAGTTCCGCCGTACCCCGGTCGGCATCGACCCAGCCGACGCCTCCGCAGTAGGGGCCCCGGGGCGCGGTCTCCAGGGCGTCGATGATCCGCAGGGCACTGGACTTGGGCGCACCGGTGACCGAGCCGGGCGGGAAGGCGGCTGCGAGCAGTTCGGCCCAGCCGGCGCCCTCGCGCAGCTCGCCCCGCACACTCGACACGAGGTGGACGAGACCGGGGTGCTTCTCCACGGCGCACAGGTCGGGAACGGTGACGCTGCCCGTGGCGCACACCCGCCCCAGGTCGTTGCGCACCAGGTCCACGATCATCACGTTCTCGGCGTAGTCCTTGGCCAGCAGGTCGTCCTCGGTCCGCCCGGTCCCCTTGATCGGCCCCGACTCCACGACCCGGCCCGCCCTGCGCAGGAACAGTTCGGGGGACGCGGTGGCGATCTCCACCCCGTGTCCGGGCAGGCGGATCGTTCCTGCGTACGGCGCCGGGTTGCCGCGGGCCAGCAGCGCGGTGAGCGCGTCCACGTCGGCGCCGGGTGCCAGGGGCGCGGTCAGGACACGACAGAGGTTGGCCTGGTAGACCTCACCGGTGGCGATGTGCGCGCGAATCCGTCGTACGCCCTCCGTGTACGCGGCGCGATCCAGCGACGACGTCCAGTCACCGGCCGCCGGCCCCCGCCACCGCCCCGGCGCCGGAGCGGGCACCGGAGCCCGGCGTACGTCGGCGAAGCGGGCGCAGGTCAGACCGCCCTCGAAGGTCGCCGCGACGGCCCAGAAGCCGGTGGAGTCCAGGGCCGTGGGATCGCTGGTGACATCGAGGAGACCGGTGGCGACGCGGTCGCCGAAGCGGGCGAGAGGAGCGAGGTCGAGCACGCTGTCGAGTCTATGGCGGGTGTCCTGCGGGTGACCTGGCCATGTCCTCGCGGCCGCCCTGACCACGCACGTCGACATGCGCAGGGCAGCACGCTGCGCAAACGCGTTTTTGTGCTGGCCCCGGAATCCGCTAGAGTTCAACTCGTCGCCGGGCCGCGCAAGCGGACCGGAAGGACAGGCGAACGTAGCTCAGTTGGTAGAGCGCAACCTTGCCAAGGTTGAGGTCGCGAGTTCGAACCTCGTCGTTCGCTCGAAAGAGCAAGGGAGATCTTCCCGATCCCCCACACTCCTGGTGGAGTGGCCGAGAGGCGAGGCAACGGCCTGCAAAGCCGTCTACACGGGTTCAAATCCCGTCTCCACCTCCAAGGACGATTAGCTCAGCGGGAGAGCGCTTCCCTGACACGGAAGAGGTCACTGGTTCAATCCCAGTATCGTCCACTGGATCTTCGACGCATCATCGAAGGTCTGACCCGCGCGATTAGCTCAGCGGGAGAGCGCTTCCCTGACACGGAAGAGGTCACTGGTTCAATCCCAGTATCGCGCACGCAGTACAGGCACGATCTTGATCGTGTTTCCCGCGCGATTAGCTCAGCGGGAGAGCGCTTCCCTGACACGGAAGAGGTCACTGGTTCAATCCCAGTATCGCGCACACACCGAAGCCCCCGGCCCTGCGGCCGGGGGCTTCCTCGTTGCCCGGTCAGCTGGAGAACAGCATGTGGCCGAAGCCGCGGTTGCGGTGGTGGCCGCCGTGATGACCCCCGTGGCCGCCGTAGTGCCCCCCGCCGTGCTGCGGCGCACCCCACGCCGGTGCGCCGGGCGCGGCGGGGTACTGCGGAGCGGCCGGAGGCGGTGGAACGACGGGACCGCCGCCGTACTGGCCCTCCAGTCGGGTCAGCGCCTCCAGCTCGCCGTAGTCGAGAAAGATCCCGCGGCAGCCGCTGCACTGCTCGATCTGGACACCGTTGCGGTTGTACGTGTGCATCGGGGCATGACACTTCGGACACTGCATCGTCGGCTCAACTCCTCGCCGGTCGGTCCTGCTTAGCGTTACGCCAGGACAGACTCTGTCCGGCTCTGGTCGGTTGCACCCTACTTCGCGAAACCGTCCGCCAACTCCGGCGGGGTGGAACCCATTCGGTCACAGGCGTCGACGACCGCCTGCTCCACATCGTCCAGGGCCCGGCCCGCCTCGGCCGCCTTGGCGATCGCCCTGGCCGCGGTCTGCACGGTGAGGGCGCGGGCGGCGACGTCCAGGGCGGGCCAGGGGTCGCCCTCGGCCGGAACAGCGGGGCCGCCGGCCGCCCGGTAGGCCCCGAGGAAACGGGCCCACTCCTCGGGCGACAGCAGGCCGCAGGCGTACCAGGCGGCGGGGCGGGCGAGGTCCCAGGCGGGTTCTCCCACGCCGAGGTCGTCGACGTCGATGAGACGCCAGGGGCCGTCGGGGGCGGGGTGGCGGACGAGCTGGCCGAGGTGGAGGTCGCCGTGGCAGAGGGTGGTGGTGTCGGACATGGGGGTCTCCGCGCGGGCCCAGGGCGGGAGGGTGCGCCAAGCGCGCAGGCATGAGGCGACGGCGGCTTGCGGTTGCTGCCGGGTCGCCTTCAGAAGACGGGCGACAGCGAGAGCGGCCTTGACGGGGCCCCGCATGGGAGGCAGGTCCGGTGGGGCGGGGGTGCGGTGGAGGTGGGCGAGGAGGGTGGCGGCCGGTTCCCAGGGGGCGGCGTCGGGGTTCTTCGGGTCCACGGGTTCGCCGTACGGCCAGAAGGTGACGAGCCTGCCGTGCAGCTCTACGGGGTTCCTGTTCAGGGGGTTGAGGAGGATGCCGGGGAGGTGGGCGGCCGTGGTGAGGCGGGGAGCCAGGTCGGCGGGGGTGGTGTCGGGGGCGTGGGCCTTCGCGACGGTGTCGGCGTGCCGGACGACTGTGGCGTCGGGGCGGTCGGCGAGGGTTGCCGCGCCGCACACGCACGCCTCCTCCGTGCCGGAGTGAGCCGCGCTTCTCGCTCTAAGGGTGAGCTCGGTGAGGAGGGGGTGGGGGGTCACGGGGCTCCCTGGGCGGCGGGTCGTCTGTTCGCGAGGGTAGGGCACTGCGCTGGGCGCCTGCGGGGGTGCGCCGGGTTCTGTTGTTCGGCGGGTGCGGGCTGGTGGGGGCTGGTCGCGCAGTTCCCCGCGCCCCTGAGGAGTTGCAGTCACCCGCGCCATGAGGGACCGCTCGTCACGTCACGCGCCACGACGGCCGTCAGGCGGGTACAGGCCCGTCGTGGCTGGTCGCGCAGTTCCCCGCGCCCCTGAGGAGTTGCAGTCACCCGCGCCACGGGCCGTTGGCCGCGTACGGCGAGAAGGGGACGGGGTGGGGGGCCGCCCGCCGCGGGCGGCGTCCGTTACAGGGAACAGCTGAAGCAGCCGAGCCGCCGGACCGAGGACGGATACCCCCACCCCGGCGCCGCCCCCACCACCGGACCGCACGCGCTACACCCGCCCCCACCGGGCCGCAACGGGCCGCCGCAGGCATTCAGGGGCGCGGGGAACTGCGCACAACGCCCGCCCCCAACAAGCCGAACAAGAACCCGCCCAACCCCCGGAGGGAAAAGCAATGCCGGCGCAGCTCCCCAGCTGCGCCGGCATTTTGCCGTCCGCCGCACCCCCGTCCCCACGGGGTTTCATGGGTGGATGTCCCCGCCCGGACCGCTCTTCCGGGCCTGGGGTCGCCGCTCAGCGCCCCAGCATCACTCCCACGGACGACGCCTGTGTGGCCACTGTCTCCCAGCCGTCGAAGACGACGAGGAGCAGGACCGCCAGAGGAAGGGCCATCAGCGTCGCCACCAGTGGGTGACGCCGGCCCGTACGGCGGGGCTGACGTGTGCGGGACAGTGTCCGCGGTGCCGTAAGAGCCATGGTCCCTCTCCTGACCGTTCTGTTGTCATTGGCAGCGGCGGGTGTCTGACCTCGGGGGACGAGTGCTGCACCCGCCGCTTGACCTCAAATCTAGGCGTCCCGGGCTCTCCGCACGTCATGCCCTCGTACCGATTGCCGGGCCTCCCCGAGGATGAGCCATGACCAGCGGAGTACTCCCGTGGGTGGAGACGGGGACCTAGGTCTCCGGGTCTTCCCGGAGGGGTCGCCCGGTCTGCCCCGCTTTCTCCGAGCTGTCCTCGCGCGGCACCGGCTGCTCCACCAGAGCCAGCACCCGGGTCGCCATGAACCGGGCCGTGCGCACCACCGATCCGTTGCGCGTGACTTCGCTCACTTCGACGACACCTCGGCGTACCGCCGTCTCCACCCGGCGGCCCGCCCTGCTCGCCACCACCTCGTAGGTGCGCGTCGTGTCCCCTGCGTCCACGACTATCTCCACGCGATCACCCTTCACGGGTTCAATCCCCCTTCTGCGACGGGTGGTTGGGATCACATCCGAACCGAAGTCCGCCCGCCCTCCGGCTCCCTGACCACCCCTCAATTCTCCCACCCGGCACTGACAATCCATCGGGACGAGAGGGCGCGGCCTCTGCGCGCGGCGGCCCGCACATACGTAAGCTGTGGCTCGTCACACGGACCGGGCAGCGGGGATGAACATGGCGATGATGCGCCTGAGGCGCGAGGACCCGCGCGTCGTCGGCTCGTTCAGGCTTCACAGACGGCTGGGCGCCGGGGGGATGGGCGTCGTCTACCTGGGCTCCGACCGCAAGGGGCAGCGGGTCGCGCTGAAGGTCATCCGGCCGGATCTGGCCGAGGACCAGGAGTTCCGGTCACGGTTCGCGCGCGAGGTCTCCGCGGCCCGGCGGATCCGCGGCGGCTGCACCGCCCGGCTGGTCGCGGCCGATCTGGAAGCGGACCGTCCGTGGTTCGCCACCCAGTACGTGCCCGGCCCCTCCCTCCACGACAAGGTCGCCGACGAGGGTTCTCTCGGCGCCGCCGAGGTCGCCTCCATCGGGGCCGCCCTGTCGGAGGGGCTCGTCGCCGTGCACGAGGCGGGGGTCGTGCACCGCGACCTCAAGCCGTCGAACATCCTCCTGTCCCCCAAGGGGCCCCGGATCATCGACTTCGGCATCGCCTGGGCGACCGGAGCCTCCACCCTCACCCATGTCGGGACCGCCGTCGGCTCCCCCGGCTTCCTCGCACCCGAGCAGGTGCGCGGCGCCGCGGTGACGCCGGCCACGGACGTGTTCTCCCTGGGCGCGACCCTGGCGTACGCCTCGACGGGTGACTCGCCCTTCGGGCACGGCAGTTCCGAGGTGATGCTGTACCGCGTGGTGCACGAGGAGGCCCAGCTGCACGGCGTGCCCGACGCGGTCGCCCCCCTCATCCGTGCCTGTCTGGCGAAGGATCCCGAGGAGCGGCCGAGCACCCTCCAACTGTCGCTGCGGCTCAAGGAGATCGCGGCCCGCGAGACACAGGGCCTGCCGGATCTGCGGCCGCCCGCCCCGCGTGCCGGTGAGGCGGACCGGCCGACCGGACGCATCGCCGAGACCTACCAGACCTACCCGGAGCGGGCCGCCCAGCGACGACCCCAGGGACAGCCGGGCACCTCCGGCTCCCAGGGGGCTCCCCCGGTCCGCGGTTCCGGACAGCCCCGGGGCCAGGCCCCCGCGCGAGGCGGCGTTCCGTCACGTGGCGGAGGCACCCCGCGCGGCAACGGCGTGCCCCCGTCCCGTCCCGGTTCCCGGCCCACCCCGTCCTCCTCCTCGCGGAACACGACCCGCTCCGGCAGCGGCAGCGGCAGCCGACCCGCGCCGCGCAGCGGTACCGGCCGCCCGACCTCCAGGAACACCAGGACGGGGCTGCGCCCCGCGAACCCCCGTCTCCTGCGCCAGCGGCTGTTCGTGTTCGTCGTCGTGACCCTGCTCGTGGCGTTGGGCATCGCCGCGGCCCAGGGCTGCCAGGGTCCGTCGCGCGGGCTGGGCGGCGGCGACGGTGTCGTACGGGAACAGCGGCAGGGGCAGGTGCACGCCTCGCCGGATCAGGTACCGCCTCAGCGGTGGGCCGGCGACGGCTCGAACTGAGCACGCCGCCGGGACGGCCGTAGGCGATGAGCCCAGGCAGGAGGCAACCGCCGGTCAGGCCTGCGGTCGTCCCGTGGCCACCGCGTAGAAGGCGACAGCGGCCGCCGCGCCCACGTTGAGGGAGTCGACGCCGTGGGCCATCGGGATGCGGACCCATTCGTCTGCGGCGACCAGGGCCTGGGTGGTCAGGCCGTCGCCCTCGGCGCCGAGCATCAGCGCGACCCGGTCCATCTTGTGCGGGGCGGCCTCGTCGAGGGTCCTGGCCTTGGCGTCAGGGGTGAGGGCGAGGAGGGTGAAGCCGGCCTCGCGGACCGACTCCAGGCCCTTGGGCCAGGTGTCGAGGCGGGCGTAGGGGACGGAGAAGACCGCGCCCATCGAGACCTTGACGCTGCGGCGGTACAGGGGGTCGGCGCAGTCCGGCGACAGCAGCACCGCGTCCATGCCCAGCGCCGCCGCCGAGCGGAAGATCGCGCCGATGTTGGTGTGGTCGTTGACCGACTCCATGACCACCACGCGACGGGCGCTCTGGAGCAACTCGCCCGCCGTGGGCAGCGGTTTGCGCTGCATGGAGGCGAGCGCGCCGCGGTGCACGTGGTAGCCGGTGACCTGTTCGGCGAGCTCCGGGCTGACGGCGTACACCGGGGCGGGGAGTTCGTCGATGACGTCGCGCATGACGTCGACCCACTTGGCGGACAGCAGCATGGAGCGCATCTCGTAGCCCGCGTCCTTCGCCCGGCGGATGACCTTCTCGCCCTCGGCGATGAACAGGCCCTCGGCCGGCTCGCGTTTGCGGCGCAGTTCGACGTCGGTCAGGCCCGTGTAGTCGTGCAGGCGCGGGTCGTCGGGGTCATCGACGGTGATGAGATCGGCCACAGGGTGATACTGCCTTGTCCTGGGAGCGGTGCCAACGGCTGGGAGCGGGTTGTGTTACCCCGGGTTACTCCGAGGGCTCCGACACCCGCGGTCCTACGGCCACGACCTCGCCGACGACGATGACGGCCGGAGGCTTCACTTCCTGGGCGACGGCCACCTCACCGACCGTCGCCAGGGTGGCGTCGACCCGGCGCTGGGCGGCGGTCGTGCCCTCCTGGACCAGGGCCACCGGGGTGTCGGGCGACTTGCCGTGGGCGACCAGGGTCTCGGCGATCCGGCCGATCTTGTCGACGCCCATGAGGATCACGAGGGTGCCGGTGAGCTTGGCGAGCGAGGGCCAGTCGACCAGGGAGCGCTCGTCGTCAGGGGCCACGTGGCCGCTGACCACCGTGAACTCGTGGGCCACGCCCCGGTGGGTGACCGGGATGCCGGCCGCGCCCGGGACCGAGATCGAGCTGGAGATGCCGGGGACGACCGTGCAGGGGATGCCGGCGTCGGCGAGGGCGTGCAGCTCCTCCATGCCGCGTCCGAAGACATAGGGGTCCCCGCCCTTCAGCCGTACGACCGACTTGCCCTGCTTGGCGTGCTCGATCAGGGCGTTGTTGATCGCCTCCTGGGCCATGAAACGGCCGTACGGGATCTTCGCCGCGTCGATCACCTCGACGTGCGGTGGGAGTTCGGCGAGGAGATCGCGGGGGCCGAGGCGGTCTGCGATGACGACGTCGGCCTCGGCGAGGAGGCGGCGGCCGCGGACCGTGATGAGGTCGGGGTCGCCGGGGCCGCCGCCGACGAGGGCGACGCCGGGGCTGCGGGTGCGGTGGTGGGGGGCGACGAGGGTGCCGTCACGCAGACCCTCCACGACCGCGTCCCGGATGGCCGCCGTGTGGCGGGGGTCGCGGCCCTTCGCGTCGGTCGTGAGCACGGCGACCGTGACACCCTCGCTGTGGCCCGTCGCCGGGGTCCAGGCGGTGGCGGCGTCGGCGTCGTCGGAGCGGACGCACCAGACGCGGTGGCGCTCGGCTTCGGCGGAGGCGCGGGTGTTTGCCTCGGTGTCGCTGGTGGCGATGAGGGCGTACCAGGCGTCTTCCAGGTCGCCCTCGGCGTAGGGGCGCTTCTGCCAGGTGATCTCTCCGGCGTCCGCCATGGCCTCGACGGAGGGGGTCGCTCCGGGGGAGACGAGGAGGACGTCCGCGCCCGCCGCGATCAGTGCCGGGAGGCGGCGCTGGGCGACCTGGCCGCCGCCGAGGACGACGACCTTGCGGCCGGTGAGGCGGAGGCCTACGGGGTAGGCGGGGTTCTCGGCCATGAGGGGCGGCTCCTCTTTACGGCTGTGCAGTGGCCCTGACGTGCGGATTTTACGGGGTGGGTGGGGAGGGCGGCTGAGGTGTCCGATGGCTGGGCGTCTTGCCGGGTGCGGGCGCGGGCGTCCGTGCCCACCCGTCCCGCCCTGCGGGACGACTGCCCACGGACGCGCGACGGCCTGCCGTCCCGGACCTGCGTGCGAAGAGTCCCGGAGACCGAGCGTCCCCGGGTCTCTCGCCCGGCGCCTACTTCTCGGTCACCCCTGCGGAGTCGAAGGTCGCCACCTCGTGCATCGCTCTCGCGGTGCTCTGCACCAGTGGCAGGGCCAGCAGGGCGCCCGTGCCCTCGCCCAGGCGGAGGTCGAGGTCGACCAGGGGGCGCAGACCGAGCTTGTTCAGGGCCGCCACGTGGCCCGGTTCGGCGCTGCGGTGGCCCGCGATGCAGGCCGCGAGGACCTCCGGGGCGATCGCGCGGGCCACCAGGGCGGCGGCGCCCGCGCTGACGCCGTCGAGGATGACCGGGGTGCGCAGGGAGGCGCCGCCCAGCAGCAGGCCGACCATCGCCGCGTGTTCGAAGCCGCCGATCGCCGCCAGGACGCCGATCGGGTCGGCGGGGTCCGGCTGGTGGAGTTCGATCGCGCGGCGCACGACCTCGGTCTTGCGGGCCAGGGTCTCGTCGTTGATGCCGGTGCCGCGGCCGGTGACCTCGGCGGGGTCGGTGCCCGTGAAGACGGAGATCAGGGCGGCGGACGCGGTGGTGTTCGCGATGCCCATCTCGCCCGTGAGGAGCGCCTTGTTACCGGCCGCGACCAGGTCGCGCGCGGTCTCGATGCCCACCTCGATGGCCTGCTTGGCCTCCTCGCGGGTCATCGCGGGACCGGTGGTCATGTCGGACGTACCCGCCCGGATCTTGCGGGGCAACAGGCCGGGCGTGGCCGGGAGTTCGGAGGCCACACCGACGTCGACCACGCACACCTCGGCGCCCACCTGGCCGGCGAAGGCGTTGCAGACAGCGCCGCCGCCGAGGAAGTTGGCGACCATCTGGGCCGTCACCTCCTGCGGCCAGGGGGTGACGCCCTGGGCGTGCACACCATGGTCGCCGGCGAAGATCGCGACGGCCGCGGGCTCCGGGATCGGCGGCGGGCACTGCCGGGAGAGCCCGGACAGCTGGGCGGAGATGATCTCCAGCATGCCGAGCGCACCGGCCGGCTTGGTCATCCGCTTCTGCCGCTCCCAGGCCTCGCCGAGCGCCTTGGCGTCCAGCGGGCGGATCTGCGCGACGGTCTCGCCGAGCAGGTCGTGCGGCTCCTCACCGGGCAGGGCGCGGCGGCCGTACGTCTCCTCGTGCACGACCCAGGACAGCGGGCGGCGCTTGGACCAGCCCGCCTGCATCAGCTCGGGCTCGTCCGGGAACTCGTCGACGTACCCGACGCACAGGTAGGCGATGACCTCCAGATGCTCGGGCAGGCCGAGGGCGCGGACCATCTCGCGTTCGTCGAAGAAGCTGACCCAGCCGACGCCGAGGCCCTCGGCGCGGGCGGCGAGCCAGAGATTCTCCACGGCGAGCGCGGCGGAGTACGGGGCCATCTGCGGCTGGGTGTGCCGGCCGAGGGTGTGGCGGCCACCGCGGGTGGGGTCGGCGGTGACGACGATGTTCACCGGGGTCTCGAGGATGGCCTCGATCTTCAGTTCCTTGAACTGCTTGGCCCGACCCTTGGGCAGCGACTTGGCGTACGCCTCGCGCTGACGCTGGGCCAGGTCCTGCATCGCGGCGCGCGTCTCGGCGGAGCGGATGACGACGAAGTCCCAGGGCTGTGAGTGGCCGACGGAGGGCGCGGTGTGGGCGGCCTCCAGGACCCGGAGCAGCACCTCGTGCGGGATCGGGTCGCTGCGGAAGCCGTTGCGGATGTCGCGGCGCTCCCGCATGACCTTGAGGACGGCCTCGCGCTCGGCGTCGTCGTAGGCGGGCGCGGCGGGGCCCGTGGACTGTCGTGGTTCTGCCACGGGGGCCGTGCTCACTTCCTGGACTTCCTGGTCTTCCTGATCGGCCGCCCGGGTGTCCAGGTCGTCCGCCTGCTGGGCGAGTTGGGGGTCGCCGCCCGCCTCACGCGGGGCCGGGACCATGGCTTGCTGTGCGTCGTCCGCGGGGAGCGACAGGGGGTGCGGCGGGGTCGGCGCGAGGTGCGGGGTGGTCGGCACCGATCCGTCCACCGGCACGAACTCACCGAGGGGCTGGCCCGGTTGGGGCTCCAAGGGGACTCCGGCGGGCAGCACGACGGGGGTCTCGGCGGACCCCGGGGTCGCGAACTGGGACTGCGCGTCCGGGAATTCGGCCGCGAGCGGCTGGAGTGCCGGCGTCTGAGGGCCCTGCGGCGCCTGGTCCGGGGCGGGCGGGAACTCCTCCTGCGCGGCGGCCCGGGGCTGCTGGACTCCGTCTGCGGGAGCCGGCGGGTCCATCGGGTCCGTCGGCTGTACGCCGGTGTCGGCCGTGTCCGCCGCGACGGGCTCCGGGGCGGGCTGGACGAGGTCCGGCGCGGGTACGAGGTGCGGGGCCTGCGGTTTGTCGGCGGGCTGGGCGGCGGGGGCGGGCTCCTGGGCCTGCTCAGCCGCTGGTGCCGCCTGCTCGACGGGGAGTGGCTCGGGGGCCTCTGCGGCGGAGCCGTCCTCCGCGGGTGCGGGGAGGTCTTCGGCGGGTGCGATGACGGCGTCCGCGGGCTGCGGAACCAGTTGGGCCTCCGCGGCAGCCTGGAGAGTCACGGCTTCGGCGGTGTCCGGGGTGGCCGCGGCGACGGCTTCCTCAACGGGGGGTGCGGATTCCGGAGCCGCGGTTTCCGATGCCGTGACGGTTTCCTGGGCAACGGCCGTGTCCGGGGCGACCAGGGCCTCCTGGGACGGGTCGGCTTCCTGCACCACGCCGGGTTCCGTGTCCTGGACCGGGTCCGTCTCCGGGGACACGGCGGCTTGCTCGGCCATCACCGCTTCCGGGGCGGCCATGTCCGGCGCGAGCGCTTCCTCGGCGGCAACGGCCTGTGGGGCAAGGGCGACCACCGACTCCTGTCCCTCCGGGCCCGACTCGGCTCCGGCGACGTCCGCCCCGACCGGGACGGGCTCGGTCGCGACAGCCTGCGGCACGACAGCCTCCGGCACGACAGCCTCGGTGACCGGCATGGTGGCGTCGGCGTCCGCAGCCGGGGTCTCCACGGCGGGCCCGGCCTCGGGCACGGGCACCTGCTCGGGCGACTCGCCCACCTGGGCGTCCTCGCTCACCGCCGCGGCTTCAGCGGCCTCGACCGCATCCGGCGCGGCGACTGCCATGTCGGCGCCAAGAACCTGGGCCGCCTCGGGCATGGGTCCGGGTCCGTCAGGCTGGGCCGCGGGGGCGGGCTGAACCGCGTCCGGCAGGGAGGTGTCTCCCTGCAACTGCCCCCCGTCGAGGTCAGTGTCAGCGGGCTCGCCCTCCACGGGCTGAACTCCGTCGGCACCGGACCCGTCGGCCACGATCTGGCCTGCTTCGGCGGCCGGTGCCTGCGACGGCTCCGGCGCGTGCACGGCCTCGGGGCCCGGTCCGGCATCCGGCACAGGAGAAACCGGAGAAACCGGAGCAACCGGAGCAACCGGAGCAACCGGAGCCTCGTACCCGCCGACCTCCGCCTCGGGAACCTGCTGGGCCACCGCCGCCTGCGCCGTACCCACCGGTTCAGGCGCCGGAACAACCGTTTCGGCAGCCGGGGCCACCGTGCGCACCGGCGTCTGCACGGCGGCCTGGGCCGGGGCGCCCCACGGGACCGCGCCCTGCGGCTGCGGGGCCTCGTAGTACTCGGGGCCGGACGCGGCCGGCTGCCGTACCGGCGTGCCCGCGGGGCCGCGGTCGGCGAGGGAACGGACCGGGCTCGCGGAGGCGTCGGGGATGGGCGGGCCGAGGTGCAGGGGCCGGCGGGGCGTGATGGGCGGGATCGGCACCGTAGGAGCCTGGGGCATGCGCACCGCGCTCATGTCGTGCGCTCCGCTGTCGCGGCCGGCCATCTCGTGCGGGCCCGGCTCGTGGACGGTCTCGACGACCGGCTCCGGAGCGGGCGGGGCGACCTCGTTGCCCCACGGGCTCTGGGCGCCCGGCAGCAGCAACAG
This sequence comes from Streptomyces sp. NPDC005303, assembly GCF_040607335.1. Lineage (NCBI taxonomy): Bacteria > Bacillati > Actinomycetota > Actinomycetes > Kitasatosporales > Streptomycetaceae > Streptomyces > Streptomyces sp. NPDC005303. The sequence goes on from NZ_JBEXGM010000003.1 coordinate 16,394, forward strand.
GTCTTCGTCCTCGGCGGTGGTCTCGGAGAGGTAGGTGTACGCACCCGGCGCGGGGACGCCCGGCTGTTCCACCATGCCTGCGTTCTCCGGCAGTCCCTCGCCCGGGACCTGGCCGGTGTCGGTCATGCGTACCCCTCGCCCATCGGTTAGTGCTTCTACGACCAGCTCACCGGGGACGGCGCACCGACCGCCCCCGTGTGAAGAACGAGCGTGCGTGCCCAGCGGCACGAACGGCCCGCCGAGAAAGACGACAAAGCCATTAACTGGCATTGTCCCGGCCGTTACCCCGTCGCGACAGGTTGATCCGCGACAGCCCGCTGTGGACTGCGCCACGTTGCGCGTCCTCCGGTTCTGCCGTACCGCACCCACCCCAAAACGGGCGCGCTTTCCGGACATTGACGAACGAATGCCGGTCGGCCGGGAGTGGTACAACAGTCGGCCAGCCTACCGCGCGCGGTACGACAACAGGATCACGGGGACGGCGCAAGGACGACCCGGGGCGTCAGGCCGTACGGTCCGGGAGTACCGCGCTGAGCAGGAACGCGACGCTCCGTTCCGTCTCCGTCCAGGCCCGGGTGTCGAGTTCGACGGACTGGAGGAGGGCGCACTCGACGCGGTAACCGTGCTCGGTGAGGTCGCGGCCGACGAGTTCGGCCTCGTCGCGGGTGGCCGCGTGGGCGACGATGCGCTGCGGACGCCGGTCGGCGACCGCGGAGACCACGGCCACCCCTCCGCCGCCGACGCGGACGACGTCCGGTTCGGGCAGGTTCTCCAGGACGTGCGGGGCGATGCCGGGGACGATCTGGACCTGGAGTCCGAAGGCGCGCGCGTTGGCCTCGGTGCGCTCGCAGGCCCTCAGGTCGCGGTCGACGGCGATGACGGCGGCCCCGGCCCGGGCGGCCTCGGTGGCGAAGGCGCCGCTGCCGCAGCCGATGTCCCACACGAGGTCGCCGACGCGCGGTCCCAGGCGGGCGAGTTGGGCCGCGCGGAGCGGTTCCAGTTCGCCTTCGCCGATGAGACCGCCGTAGGCCTCGGCGGGCAGGGTCCAGCCGCGGGGCGTGGCGGCCGGGTCGCGGCCGGCGATCCAGCCGCCGTCCTCCGTGACGGCGGCGGTGCCGCCGATGACGATGACGAGGTTGGGGTCGCGCCAGGTGTGGTCGGCGGCCTTGTCGGAGGTGACGACGGTGACCTGTTCGCGGTCGGTGCCCAGTTCCTCGCAGATGACGAAGGTGCGGTGGACGCCCTCCATCAGCAGGCCGAGTTCGGCGGGTCCGGCGCCGGGCGAGGTGAGGACGGCGACCTTGGGGTGGGCCCGGCACACGTTCACCGCGCGACGCAGGGTGCGCCGGTGGGCGACGACCACCTGGGCGTCGTCCCAGGGCATACCGGCCCGCGCGAAGGCGGCGGCGACCGAGGACACGCCGGGGACGACCTCGACCTCCAGGCCGAACTCGGGTGCGCGCAGGGTCCGTACGACTCCGAAGAACCCGGGATCGCCGTCGGCGAGCACGACCGCGGTGCCGCGGTGGCCGGTGATACGGCGGGCGGCGAGGGCGACGCTGCCGAGGCGGATGCGTTCGGCGGCGGCCGGCACCTCGGGGAGTGCCAGGTGGTGGGCGGCGCCCGCGACGAGCGTGGCGGCGCCGAGGGCGGAGCGTGCCGCGGCGGTCAGCGGCGAGCCGTCCCAGCCGATCACCGTGACCCGGTCGGCCATCGTCTCTCAGTCTCCAGGGGTGTGCGCGGGCCGTCGTCGGTGGGCAGCCCGCGGGCGGCTTGGTGAGGGTACCCGCTGCGCCCCGGAAGCTCTTTCACCGGCCTGAGTTCGAATTCGGTCAGTTCCAGTCGGAGTACGTCGTGAAGCCGTCCGCGTCGGCCAGCTGGTCGCCCGCGCCGTCGAGGTCCTCGGGCAACAGGCTCCACACGATGAAGTCGGTGCGGACGTCGCTCCAGGTGCCGTCGTCGGCGCGGACGCGCGCTATACAGGCGCCTCGCAGGACGCCTTCGCTGATACAGCCGATCTTCTGGGCGACCTGCTGGGAGGCGGTGTTGTCGGCCGCCGTGCGCAGCTCGATCCGCTCGAACTTCTGGTCGGTGAACAGCCACTGGGCGGTGGCGAGCGCGGCCTCGGAGGCATAGCCCTCGCCGCGGGCCCAGGGGGCGATGATGTACGACAACTCCGTGGCGCGGACGTGCCAGTTGGTCTTGGTCAGCTGGACGATGCCGACGAGGCGCTGGGTGAGGAACTCCGTGACGGCGAAGGTGATCCCACGGCCGGCCTCCCGCTCGGTCGGCGCGTACCGCGTGATCCAGCCGCGCGCCTGCTCCTCGCTGTACGGCTGGGGGACGTCGGTCCAGGCTCCGACCTGCTCGTCGTTCATCATCTCGGCCAGTGCGGGTACGTCGTCCTCGTCGAGGGGGCGCAGCACCAACCGCTCCGTGCTGATGGAGATGTTGGGGAAGGTGCCACTCATGCGCCACTCCGTAGCCGTCGGAAACCTGCAGGGCCTGCTGAACTGCCCAGCATGCAGCATGAAAGCACCGAACCGCATCACGGGGTCCACACATCGTGAGCGAGTGGACCCCGTGCGTGGCGATACGTCGTATACGCGCCGGTAGCCTCGCCTCGCTCAGAAGGACGCGATGACGGAGCCGGCGTACTTGTCCTCGATGAACTTCTTGACCTCGGCGGAGGTGAGGAGCTTGGCGAGCTTCTTCACCCGCGGGTCGTCCTGGTTGCCTTCCTTCACGGCGAGGAAGTTGCCGTAGGGGTTGTTCTTGGCGGACTCCAGTACCAGGGCGTCCGAGGCGGGCTTGAGGTCGGCCTCGATGGCGTAGTTGCCGTTGACGACCGCGGCGTCGACGTCGTCCAGGGAGCGCGGGGTCTGGGGCGCCTCCAGCTCCTTGAACTTGAGGTTCTTCGGGTTCTTGGTGATGTCGGAGGGGGTCGCCTCGTTGCCCACGCCGTCCTTGAGCGTGATGATTCCGTTGGCGTCGAGCAGCTTGAGGGCACGCGCCTCGTTCACGCTGTCGTTCGGGACGGCGATCGTCGCACCGCTCTTCAGGGCGTCGGCGCTCTTGACCTTGTGGGAGTAGAGGCCGAGCGGCTCCAGGTGAACCGTGACGACGGGCACGATGTGGGTGCCGCGCTTCTTGTTGAAGTCGTCGAGGAAGGGCTGGTTCTGGAAGTAGTTGGCGTCCACCGAGCCGTCTTCCGTGGCCGGGTTCTGCGTCGTGTAGTCGCTGAACTCCTTGACCTCCAGGTCGAGGCCCGCCTTCTTCGCCAGGTGCTCCTTGACGTAGTTCAGGATCTCGGCGTGCGGGGTGGGGCTCGCGGCGACGACCAGCGGTCCGCTGGTGTCGGAGGCGGAGCCGGACGAACCGCAGGCGCTGAGCCCGAAGGTGAGGGCTCCGGCGGCGAGGACGGCGGCGGTGAGCTTTGCGGTGTTACGCACGAAAAGTGCCTTTCCTTTTGGGTGCAGCGATCCCGTGAAGGGGTGCACGGGAAATTTGGGAGCGTGTCAGACGGTCTTGGTGTCCGCCGTGGACGCCTTCAGCAGACGGAGTTTCGGCGCGGGTCCGGAGCGTCCGCCGCGGCTGTGCAGCGAGCGGGCCGCGTAGTCGCCGGCGAACTGGATGAGCGAGATGACGACGGCGAGGATCGCGACGGTGATCCACATGAGCTGGGTCTCGAAGCGCTGGTAGCCGTAGCGGATGGCGACGTCGCCGAGGCCACCTGCGCCGACCGTGCCGGCCATCGCGGAGTAGCCGATGAGGGCGACGATCGTGGTGGTGGTGCTGGCGATGAGGGACGGCAGGGACTCCGGCACGAGGACCTTGCGGACGATCGTCCAGGTGTTGCCGCCCATGGACTGCACGGCCTCGACCAGGCCCCCGTCCACTTCGCGGACAGCCGTCTCGACGAGACGCGCGAAGAACGGGATCGCCCCGATCGCGAGCGGCACGATGGCGGCCTCGCGGCCGATGGTGGTGCCGGTGATCGAGCGGGTGAAGCCCATGAGCGCGACCATCAGGATGATGAACGGCATCGAGCGCGCCACGTTCACGACCTGCCCGATGACCTTGTTCGCGACGACGTTCTGGAGGAGTCCGCCGCGGTCGGTGAGGACGAGCAGCACACCGAGCGGAAGGCCGCCCACGACCGCGATGAGCGTGGACCAGCCCACCATGTAGAGGGTGTCCCAACACGCCTGCTCCAGCAGGGGCTGCATCTCGGACCAGGTCACTTCGCACCTTCCTTCACCAGCTGCGGCTCACCGACGACGTCGATCTGGAGGCCCTGTTCGCGCAGGAAGCCCACCGGCACGACGTTGTCCTCGTAGCGGCCGGGCAGTTCGATGCGCATCCGGCCGACCTGGAGACCGCCGACGGTGTCGATGGCGGCACCGAGGATCGATATGTCGATGTTGTAGGTGCGCGACAGCTGGGAGATGACGGGCTGGGTGGCCGCCTCGCCCTGGAAGGTGACGTCGAGGACGGTCCGGTCCTCGCCGGTGGCGTCGCCGCCGACGGGGAAGAGAGCCGAGGCCAGCTCGGAGCCGGGGGTCGCGAGCAGTTCGCTGACGGTGCCGGACTCGACGATCCGGCCGTTCTCCATCAGGGCCGCCGAGTCGCAGACCGACTTCACGACGTCCATCTCATGGGTGATGAGCAGGACGGTCAGGCCCAGCTGCCGGTTCAGGTCGCGCAGCAGCTGGAGGATCGAGCGGGTGGTCTCGGGGTCGAGGGCGCTGGTGGCCTCGTCGGACAGGAGCACCTCGGGGTCGCCGGCCAGGGCGCGGGCGATGCCGACGCGCTGCTTCTGGCCGCCGGAGAGCTGGGCCGGGTAGGCGCCCGCCTGGTCGGCGAGTCCGACCAGGTCCAGCAGCTCGAGCGCCTTGCGGGAGCGCTCCTTGCCGGACTTGCCGAGGATCTCCAGCGGCAGCTCGACGTTGTCCCGGACCGTCCGGGTGGACAGCAGGTTGAAGTGCTGGAAGACCATGCCGATACGGCTGCGCGCCTGCCGCAGCTCCTTGCCGGCACGCCGGCCGCGGCCCGCGAGGGCGGTGAGGTCCTGTCCGGCGACGGTGACCGTGCCGGCGGTGGGGCGCTCCAGCAGGTTGACGCAGCGGATGAGCGAGGACTTGCCGGCGCCGGACTGGCCGATGACGCCGTACACCTCGCCCTCGCGGACGTGCAGATCGACGCCGTCCAGGGCGGTGACCTCACGGCCGCGCGAGCGGTAGACCTTGGTCAGGCCTGTTGTCGTGATCACTGGGGTTCCGTCACTGTCGAGTACGCGGGCGTGGGTGTGCCCAGGTACGGGAGAGAAGTCGTGCGCGGGCACATGGGTCACATACGGCGTTCACGGCGTACGGACGTGCCGGGGCGGCTCGCTTCGGGGCGCGAGGCTCAGGAGGTGGTGCGGGGGCCCTCTAACAGGCGCACATTCGACACATACAACGAGCACCGGGCGTCATGGTCGCCTCGGTCGCAGAGGTGCGGCAGCTCGTCGTGGTCATGCGATCAGTAAAGCAGACGTATGGGAGCGACCAAGAACCCGCTGTCCGAATGGCGGACAGCGGTGGACAGGCTTCAGGGCCGGACGGAGATCTCCACGTTCTGGGCGGTGACCAGGGCCGAAAGGGCCGACAGGTTCTCGACCACCAGGTCGGCGTCGAGCTCGTGGGCCTGGTGGGTTGTGGTCAAGGCCACGGTGGTCATTCCGGCGGCGCGGCCGGCGCGCAGGCCCGCGGGCGCGTCCTCGAAGACGACACAGCGGGACGGGTCGACGCCGAGTTCGCGGGCGGCGAGCAGGTAGGGCTCGGGGTCGGGCTTGCCGCGGGTGACGTCGTCGGCGGCGATCAGGGTCTTGGGGAGGATGCCGACGGCTTCGAGCCGGGCCTCGGCGAGACGGCGGGTGGCGGAGGTGACGACGGCCCAGCGCTCGGCGGGCAGGGAGTCGAGGAAGGCCGCGGTGCCGGGCAGCAGGTGCACACCGCCGTCGGGTACGTCCGCCACCTCCAGGTCCTCGATCCGTGCGACGGCCGCCGGCACGACATCGGCGGGCAGCAGTTCGGCGGCTATCTCGGCGGCGGTGCGCCCGTGCAGTTCGACCCGCGCGAAGGCCTCCGCGGTGATGCCGAACTCCTCCGCCCAGCGCGTCCAGCAGCGGTGGACGGACTCCAGGGAGGAGAGGAGGGTTCCGTCGTTGTCGAACAGGAGGGCTTCGGCGTGGATCTTCATGTCCTCGACCCTACGGTGTGGCGCGGGGGCGGCCGCATCAGGCCGTTTGACCCGTAATAGGCTCGCCGCATGTTTGATGTCCTGACGCTGGTGACCGGCGTCGCCGCGCTGCTGCTGGCCGCCTGGTGCGGCTGGGCCGCCTACCGTGACGAGCCGACCAAGGACTGGCACTTCATCGGCATGGCCGTGGTGTCGGTGCTGGCGCTGGTCCAGCTGGTGGTCGGGATCGTGCAGCTCGCACGGGGCGAGAAGCCGGAGCAGGGGACCACGATCTTCGTCGCCTATCTGCTGGGGGCGTTCGCGTGTGTGCCGGCGGCGGGGTTCATGTCGCTCGCGGAGCGGACGCGGTGGGGATCGGTGACGGTTGCCGCCGGCGGTGTGGTGCTGGCCGTTCTGGAGGTGCGGCTCTATGACATCTGGGGAGGCTGAGGTGAGTCGGCGACGGCGGCTGACCAGTGGGCCGGGGACGCTGCTCGTCTGGCTGTACGGCGTGATGGTGGTCGGAGCGGTGTCGCGGTCCGCCGTGCAGATCTCCACGGAGTTCGACCGGGCGCCGCTCGCGTATTCACTGTCCGCCGTGGCCGGCGTCGTCTACGGGTTCATCACGTACTCGTTGGTGCGGGGTGGGGAGACTGCCCGTAAGGCGGCACTCGTGTGCTGTGTCGTCGAGCTGCTGGGCGTGCTGACGGTGGGCACCTGGACGTTGGTCGAGCCGTCCGCGTTTCCCGATGCGACCGTGTGGTCGGACTTCGGGATGGGGTATCTGTTCATCCCTGTGCTGCTGCCGCTCTCCGCCATTTACTGGTTGCGCAAGGGTGCGCGTACGGGGGATGCCGCCTGAGGTCGGGTGGCGGCATCCCCCGTACGCGGCTGGTCGCGCCCACGCGGCGGAGCCGCAAATCGACACAGCCCCGCGCCCCTAAAGGCCAAAAACGCTCATCACGCCGTAGCCGCGTATGCGCCCGCCGGCTTCTCCAGGACGATCATCGGGACTCCGTCCGCGCCGCCCTCCGACGTGCCCACCGTCTGGTAGCCGACCCTGCGGTAGAGGCGGAGGTTGCCCTCGCTGCGGTGGCCGGTGAAGAGGCGGAAGCTGGTGGCGCCCCGCTCCTCCGCCAGTGCGGATTCGGCCGCCCGGAGGAGGCGCGCGCCGATGCCGTGGCCCTGGAGGCGGGGGTGGACGCAGAGTTTGCCGATGGCGGCCGAGCCGTCCTCGGTGACGCGGCCGCGGACCGAGCCGACCACCTCGTCTCCCAGGCGGGCCACGAACACACAGTCCGAGGCCACTTCGGCACGGACCGAGTCCAGGGTCTGGACGAGCGGATCGATGCGGTAGTTGCCGTACAGCGCCGCCTCACTCTGGAAGCACAGGTACTGCAGCCTGAAGATCTGCTCCGCGTCCTGCTCGGCCGCCGCAGAGATGGTCACGCTCATGCCCATGTGCGCACGCCTCCCGCTCACCTGATCGCCTGTTGTCCCCCACTCCTATCCCCGCCCCCGGTGTGCCGCAACCTCCGGTGGCAGCAATCGGCGAAGACATCCCAGGCATCTGGAACGTTCCGGACCCAGACTGCCCTGTGAGATACCCAACTCCCCCGCGATCTCCCGGTAGGTGAGGTCTCTCGGGGAGAGGAGGGCCGCCATGAGCGAGGGGCAGCGGCCGGGCAGGCGGCGCACCGCGTCGTGCAGGGCCCTGCGCCGGGCCGCGGCGAGGGCGAGCTGTTCGGGAGTGCGGTCGTCGTCGGCCGCGGGTTCGGTGTCGTAGGGCCGTTCGAGGCGGGTCGTACGGCGGCTGCGGCGGGACTCCGAGCGGACGGCGCGGCGGAGCCAGCCGGGCGGGTCGAGGGGCGGGCCCTGGGTCTCCAGGTGCTCCAGGAGGCGGAGCCAGACCGCCTGCTCCAGATCGGCCGGTTCCGTACCGGCGGCATGTGCCTCCGCCGAGGCCTCGGCGGTGAGCAGTGGGCGCAGGGCGGTGACCAAGTCGTGCGTCATATGCGGTACGACACGGCCGCCCGGGGTCTGGGTTGCCCGGGCGGCCCTAAGTCACCCCCATCGGGGTGTGTCGGCTCAGCCGTTGACGAAGTCCTGGCGGGCCAGGACGCCGGTGTCGGCGTTGTCGGTGAAGACGCCGTCGATGCCGGTGGCGAAGTACCGCTTGAAGGCGCCGAAGGCGTCTCCGTAGGCGTCCGCGTCGGTGCCCTTGCGGTACTCCGCCGGCAGGAAGGGGTTCTCGTTGCGCATGGTGTAGGGGTGCAGGATCAGCCCGACCTTGTGCGCGTCGGCGACCAGGGTGGTCTCCTTGTCGAGGCTGCCGTCCGCCTTCTTCGTGATGACCAGGTCGAGGGTCGGGCCGATGCCCTGGGCGTAACCCGCGATCTCCCTCAGGCCCTTGGGGGTGATGAGGTCGGCGACCGTGCGCGGGTCGCCGGTCGCGACGAAGTCGAAGGGGCGGGTGTTCGCGGCGGACAGGAGGACGACCAGGGGGTTGTCGACGAGCTTGTTCAGGCGCTGGATGCTGGTCGGCTCGAAGGACTGGAGGATGACCGGGGAGTTGCGCTTGTCCTTGCCGTGCTTGTGCAGGAGCTTCGCGACCCGCTCCTCCAGGCCCAGGCCGAGCCCCCGGAAGTAGGTGGGGTGCTTGGTCTCGGGGTAGATCCAGACCTGCTTGCCGCGCTTGCGGGTCTGCTCGTCCTGCCACTTCAGGACTTCCTCGAAGGTGGGGATCTCCCAGCGGCCGTTGTAGAGGGTGTTGTGCGGGCGGTTGGCCGGGATGCGCTCGATCGCGCGGAGCGTCTTGAGCTCGGCGAGCGTGAAGTCCTCGGTGAACCAGCCGGTGACGGAGACGCCGTCGAGGAGCTTGGTCCTCTTGCGGTCGGCGAACTCCTTGTGGTCGGCGACGTCGGTGGTGCCGCCGATCTCCGGTTCGTGGCGGCAGACCAGGTGGCCGTCCCGGGTGGGGACGAGGTCACCGGCCTCGACGATGTCGGCGCCCAGGTCGAGGGCGAGCTGATAGGAGCCGAAGGTGTGCTCGGGGCGGTAGCCGCTGGCGCCCCGGTGGCCGATGACCGTCGGCACGGGCAGGCTCTTGAGGCCGCCGCCTCCGTGTCCTGCGGATCCGGCGGTCGCGGCTCTCGCCGTCCCGGAGAGACCCAGGACCGCTCCCCCGGCGCCGAACATCGCGGCCCCGAGAAGTGCCCGCCGCCCGGTGCCGTCCGTGTGCTCGTCCTGCGATCCCATGGGGACCCCTCCTGCCGTCGCCTCTTCGATGCGGGCCGATCGTAGGACCGCGTCCATGACGGGCGGGAGACCTCCTGCGGAACACGCGGGTGACGTGTGATGTCGTATGAGAACAGATGTCTGATGGTTCGTCGGCTTCATGGCGGAGAGGCGGGGTACGCATCGATCGGGGCGACCTCCGTCACATCGTTCCGCCCGGGTTTCCGGGAGGCAACGGGGACCATCAGCAGGTAAACGAGTGTCAACAGTGCGTAAGACCTCGGTGAACCCCGAGCGCCCGATGTGCACGACCCCCCGAGCCGCGAGTAATGTCCTCACCTGCACAGACTCATACTGTTTCCCTGGCCGTTCTCTTGACACCGGAGGGCCCGTTGTCCCGCTTCGTGCTCATCAAGGCAGTGCTCGGACCGATCATGCGCCTGATGTTCCGCCCACAGGTGGAGGGCGCGGAGCACATCCCGGGTGACGGTCCCGTCATCCTGGCCGGCAACCACCTCACCTTCATCGACTCGATGATCCTTCCGCTGGTCTGCGACCGGCAGGTGTTCTTCATCGGCAAGGACGAGTACGTCACCGGGAAGTCCCTCAAGGGCCGGCTGATGGCCTGGTTCTTCACCGGCGTCGGCATGATCCCGGTGGACCGCGACGGCGGTCGCGGCGGCGTGGCCGCGCTGATGACCGGGCGCCGGGTCCTGGAGGAGGGGAAGGTCTTCGGGATCTACCCCGAGGGGACGCGTTCGCCCGACGGCCGGCTGTACCGGGGGCGTACGGGTATCGCCCGTCTGACGCTGATGACGGGCGCGCCGGTCGTCCCCTTCGCGATGATCGGCACGGACAAGTTGCAGCCGGGCGGTTCGGGGATGCCCCGCCCGGGGCGGGTCACGGTCCGCTTCGGTGAGGCGATGGAGTTCTCCCGGTACGACGGGATGGGCCGCGACCGTTATGTGCTGCGCGCCGTGACGGACTCCGTGATGACCGAGGTCATGCGGCTGTCCGGGCAGGAGTACGTGGACATGTATGCGACGAAGGCGAAGGCCGCGTAGGGGTTCGTCGTCGGGTGCGGGCGCATCGTGGTTGCTCGCGCCCACGCGGCGGAGCCGCACACGGACACAGCCCCGCGCCCCTAAAAACCCTTGTCGAGCCGTTGGCCCCGCAGCATGAACCAGGCCGCCACCGCTGTCGCGAGCAGGACCGCCGCTCCCGCGCCCGCGGCGATGGTGAGGCCGTCCACGAAAGCCTCACCGGCTGACGACAGCAGGTCCTGAGCCGTGTTCGTCGGCAGTCCGGATGCTGCCTCCACCGCGCCGCCGAGAGACTCGTGCGCCCCTTCCGGCGTGCCCGCGGGGGCCGTGAAGCCCCGGTACACGCCCGTCACGATCGAGCCCAGTACGGCGATGCCCAGCGCCGCGCCCAGTTCGTAGGCCGTCTCGGAGACCGCCGACGCGGCTCCCGCCTGTTCCTTCGGAACGCTCGACAGGATCACGTCCGCCGTCACGGTGAACGAGAGGCCCGCGCCCACGCCGACCACCAGCAGGGCGGCGCCCAGCATCGGGTAGCCCGTGGAACGGTCGAGCAGGGTCAGTGACGCCAGGGCCAGACCGATGGCGGCCAGGCCCGCGGAGACCACCGAGCGCACCGAGTACCTGCGGGCCACCCTTCCGGCCACGAGGCCCGCCACCACCGCTCCCACCGCAGCCGGGAGTTCGGCCAAACCCGCCTCCAACGGGCGCCTGCCCTGCACGAGTTGCAGGTACTGGGAGAGGAAGAAGACCAGCCCGGAGAGGCCGAGAACGGTCAGGAGGTCGGCCAGGACGGCGCCGCTGAAGCCGCGGTTGCCGAACAGGCGCATGTCCAGGAGGGGGGCGGGGAGGGTGAGTTGGCGGCGGACGAAGGCGTACAGGGCCGCCGCTCCCAGCAGGCCCGCGGCGCCCGGCCCCCACGTCAGGCCGTGCGCGGCGGCCTCCTTGACGGCGTAGACCACCGCGATCACGCCGACCAGGGACAGCGCGACGCTCGTCATGTCCCACGGGCCCGGGTCCGGATTGCGGGACTCGGGCAGGAACTTGATGCCGACGAGCACCAGGACCGCCATCACCGGCAGGTTGATCAGGAAGACCGAGCCCCACCAGAAGTGTTCGAGGAGGAAGCCGCCGACGATCGGGCCGACCGCCGTACCGGCGGAGGCGGTCGCGCCCCAGATGCCGACGGCGAGGCTGCGTTCGCGCGGGTCGTGGAAGATGTTGCGGATCAGGGCCAGGGTGGCGGGCATCAGGGTCGCGCCGGCGACGCCGAGCAGCGCCCGCGCCAGGATCATCAACTCCGGTGTCGTCGCGTAGGCGTTGAGGATCGAGATCGCGCCGAACGCCGTCGCGCCCAGCAGCAGGATCCGCTTGCGGCCGATGCGGTCGCCGAGGCTGCCCATCGACACCAGCAGGCCCGCGATGACGAACGAGTAGACGTCACCGATCCACAGGAGCTGGGTCCCGGTGGGCCTGAGGTCCTCGCTGATGTACGGGGTCGCGAGGCCGAGGACGGTCGCGTCCACGGCCACCAGCAGCACGGCGAGCACCAGGACGGACAGCGCGAGCCAACGGCCCGGACGCCTCACCGCCTCGGTCGTGGTCGCCGGCTGCAGGGTGCTGGTCATGATTCCTCTCTCGGTCGTGCGGGATGACGTAGTGCGCCGCCGAGCAGCAGCTCGACGGTCATGTGGTGGAAGTCCTTGGGGGCGCCCTTGCCGCTCTGGAGCAACCAGACGGCGGAGGCGAGCAGGCCGAACAGTGCTTCGGTGAGCCAGGCAGGCGTGAGGTCGATGCGGAACTCGCCGTCCCGCTGACCGCGCCGGAACAGTGCGGAGATGCGGGCGTCGATCCGGGCCCAGCCCTCGTTCTGCTCCTCGCCCTCGAACAGCTGGTTCTCCGTGTAGAGGAAGGCGAGGAGTCCGGCCGCGGACTCGACCTCGCGGACCAGACGCCGTACGGCTTCGCTCGCCGGTCCCTCCTCCGGGCGGGCGGCGTCGAGCGCTTTCTCGCACTCCTCGATGCCGAGCGCTTCCAGTGCCCGTACGAGCGCGTCGCGCCCCGCGAAGTGGCGGTGCAGCGTGGCCCGGCTGATCCCGGCGGCCTTGGCGACCTCGTCCATGGTGGCGGTGGATTTGCGGGTCAGCAGGGCCGCGGCACTGCGCAGCACATGGTCACGGTCGACAGCCATGAGACAACCATAGCCCATATGAGACATCATTGTCTCATCGCGGGCGCGGTCGTCTCACTCGTGGCCGCTGATCAGGGTTCCGTCAGTGCCAGGGCAGCTGCCCGCGGCGCTCCCAGTACACCCGCGGCTCCTCCACCACCGCCGCGAGCCGGGAGAGCTGGTCGTCGTCCAGGTCCACGACGGCCGCGTGCAGGTTGGACGCGAGCTGGCCGGTGGTGGCGGCTCCGGAGAGGACCACTCCGACCCAGGGCTGACGGAGGACGAGCGCCAGGGCTACGGCGTCACAGCCCAGGGACGTCTCCTCGGCCACGGCCTTCAGGGCTTCCGGGGCGTGCGCTTCGGCGAGCCTGCCGTTGGCCATGCCCTCCTTGACGATCACCGTGAGGCCTGCGTCGTGCGCCTCGGCGAGGGCGGGAGCGGCCGAGGTCTCCAGGGCGTTGTACGTGGACTGGACGGTACGGAAGAGGGGGTCGCCGTCGACGGTCACTTCCAGCGCCGCGCGGATGGCGTCCGCCTGGGCGGGGCCGCTGGTCGAGAAGCCGATGGTGGTGCCCTGGGCGGCCGCCTCCGCGAGCCTCGCGTGGAGTTCCCTGTCGGTGAGGGCCGGGCTCTCGGGGGTCACCGAGTGGATCTGGTAGAGGTCCAGGCGCTCACCGAGCAGTGCCGCGGTTTCGGCGCGCTGGCGGTCGTACGTCCGGACGCTGTGGTCCTTGACCTCGTGCTTCTCGGCGTCTGTGGTCCAGCCGGCGGTGTAGGTGTAGCCCCACTTGCTGCCGATGACCACGTCGTCGATGTGGGGGTTCTTGGTGAGCCAGTCCGCGAGGAACTCCTCGGAGCGGCCATAGGAGCGAGCCACGTCGAAGTAGCGGACGCCCTGGGCGTAGGCGGCGTCGAGGAGTTCGTGGGTGCGGGCTCGCAGGGCGTCGACCGTGCGGGTCTCCGCGAGGCCGAGGTCATGGTCTCGGCCGAGGTTGATGTAGCCGGGTCGGGCGACTGCGGCGAGACCGAGGCCGATGTGCGCGGTGGGGGTGGTGGTGGCGGCGAGACGTGCGAAGGGCATGCCGACAACGTAACTCGGGATGCCCTTCGCTTCAGGGGGGTGGGTTGTGCGGTGCGTCGACGAGTGCGGGTACGTCGTGGCTTGTCGCGCAGTTCCCCGCGCCCCTACATGCCCTTCGCCCGAGCCCATTCGTGCTGCGTCGCCACGTTCGCCTTGACCTCGGCCAGCTGGACCGCCACCGCGCTCGGCGCCGTACCGCCCCTGCCGTTGCGGGAGGCGAGTGCGCCGGGGACGTTGAGCACCGACCGGACCTCCGGGGTCAGGTGGGCGGAGATCTTGGCGAACTGGTCGTCCGTCAGGTCGTTCAGTTCCTTGCCCTCGGCCTCGGCCGCCTTGACGCACTCGCCGGCGACCTCGTGGGCCACCCGGAACGGCACGCCCTGCTTGACCAGCCACTCGGCGATGTCGGTCGCCAGGGAGAAGCCGGCCGGGGCCAGTTCCTCCATGCGCTCGCGATTGACCGTGAGAGTCGCCATCATGCCGGTGAAGGCGGGGAGCAGGACCTCCAACTGGTCGCAGGAGTCGAAGACCGGCTCCTTGTCCTCCTGGAGGTCGCGGTTGTAGGCGAGCGGGAGGGCCTTCAGGGTCGCCATCAGACCCGTCAGGTTGCCGATCAGGCGGCCGCTCTTGCCGCGCGCCAGCTCCGCGATGTCCGGGTTCTTCTTCTGCGGCATGATCGACGAGCCGGTGGAGAACGCGTCGTGCAGGGTCACGAAGGAGAACTCCTTCGTGTTCCAGATGATGATCTCCTCGGCGATCCGGGAGAGGTTCACACCGATCATCGCGGTGATGAAGGCGAACTCGGCGACGAAGTCACGGGAGGCCGTGCCGTCGATGGAGTTGCCGACACTGCCGTGCTCGAAGCCGAGGTCCTTCGCGACCGCCTCCGGGTCCAGGCCGAGCGACGAGCCCGCCAGGGCGCCCGAGCCGTACGGCGAGACGGCCGTGCGCTCGTCCCACTGGCGCAGCCGCTCCGCGTCCCGGGACAGGGACTGGACGTGGGCCAGCACGTGATGGGCGAACAGCACCGGCTGGGCGTGCTGGAGATGGGTGCGGCCGGGCATCGCCACGTCCGGGTGAGCCTCCGCCAGGCCGACCAGGGCGTCCTGGAGTTCGGCGATCAGGCCGCCGATGATCCGGGCGTGGTCCCGCAGATACATGCGGAAGAGGGTCGCGATCTGGTCGTTGCGGGAGCGGCCGGCGCGCAGCTTGCCGCCGAGGTCGGGTCCGACGCGTTCCAGCAGACCCCGCTCCAGGGCGGTGTGGCAGTCCTCGTCGGCGATCGTGCCCACGAAGGAGCCGTCGGCCACGTCGGCCTCGAGTTGGTCGAGTCCGGCCTGCATGCGCTGGAGCTCGTCCTCGCTCAGGAGGCCCGCCTTGTGCAGCACGCGCGCGTGGGCACGCGAACCGGCGATGTCGTACGGGGCGAGCCGCCAGTCGAAGTGGACGGACGCGGACAGCTTCGCCAGCGCCTCGGCGGGACCGTCGGCGAAACGACCGCCCCAGAGCCGGACGTCACCGCTGTTGCTGCTCACTTGCGTTGCTCCTCACCGCTGCACTCAACATTATGCATGATTATGCAGTGCCCTGCATGATTCGTCAATCCGAGCTCGGGGCGGCGAAGAATTTGCGGTCCCTTTGAACACCGGAAACCGCTTGCCCGTATTCCACGCCGAACGCAGGCGCCGCGTTTGTAAACGAAGACCACTTCCCGACCCCGAGTGAGGCATCCGCATGTCCAGGGCTCTTCCGAAGTACAACAAGCGCCGCGTGGCGATCATCGGCGGCGCCGCCGCCGTGGCACTGACCGGGGCGATCGTCGCCGGTACCGCCCTCGCCGGGGAGACCTCCAAGAGCGGCACCACCACCGCCCGCACGCTGGCCGACGTCGGCAGCATCACGTGCCCGGACGTGGCCTCCCAGCTGCCCGCGATCCCGGCCACCGCGCAGGCCGAGGTCGACCGCAACCTGGCCCTGCTCCAGACCCAGATCGACGAGGCCAACAAGCGTCTCGTCGACACCGTGGGCCAGGGCGGGCCCAACTTCGTCCAGAACGCCATCCTGGGCCCGCTGGAGGACAAGCGGATCGCCACGGTCAACCGCATCGCCACCGCCATCGGCCGCACGGCCGACAAGCCGCAGGGCCTGGACGCGCTGGCCCCCTGCACCCTGGGCGCCGGCGGTGCCGCGGGCACCGGTGAGCAGGCAGGCGGGGGCGAGGAGGGCGGCGCCGAGGCCGGGGCCGGAGCGGAGGCCACGCCGAGCGAGGCGGCCTCGGAGGCGGCCGGCGGCGCCGAGGACACCGGGAACGCGGAGGGTGCGGGCGAGGCCGCCGCGGCGGGCGCCATCACCTGCCCGGACGTGGCCTCCCAGCTGCCCGCGATCCCGGCCACCGCGCAGGCCGAGGTCGACCGCAACCTGACGCTGCTGAACACGCAGCTCGCCGAGGCGAACAAGCGGCTCGTCGACACGGTCGGCCAGGGCGGACCGAACTTCGTCCAGAACGCGATCCTCGGCCCGCTGGCCGACAAGCGGAAGTCGACCATCGACCGCATCGCCATCTCCATCGGCCGGACCGCGGAGAAGCCGCAGGGCCTCGACTCCCTGGCCGCCTGCACGCTCAACAAGTGACGTGACAGGCGCTGTGGCCGCCCCGTGTGAGCGCCGGCCGGGGCGGCCACGGACGTCGTCCCGAGAGGGCGCGTCCAAATTCCTTAGACAGGCGAAAGGTCTTCACCCATAATGCCTGGACATGGGAAAGACCTATGAGCGCATAGACGGCCGGCTCCGCTCCTTCATCGAGGCGCAGCCCCTCTTCTTCACCGCGACGGCTCCCCTCTCGGGCGACGGCACGGTCAACCTCTCCCCCAAGGGTCTGCGCGGCTCCTTCGCGATCCTCGACGAACGCACCGTGGCCTACCTCGACTTCGCCGGCTCCACCGCCGAGACGGTGGCACATCTGCGGGAGAACGGCCGGATCACCCTCATGTGGTGCGCGTTCCAGGGGCCGCCGAACATCGTCCGGGTGCACGGACGCGGTGAGCCGGTCTTCCGGGACGACCCACGCTTCAAAGAACTGCTCTCGCACTTCCCGGACATCGACCCGAGCGCGCACGGACTGCGGGCGATCGTCGTCGTGACGGCCGAACTGGTCCGTGACTCCTGTGGTTACGCGGTGCCGTACATGGCGTACGAGGGCGAGCGCGACCTGCACGGCAGGCGGTTCTCACGCGAGGACGACGCGTCGCTCAGCGAGTACTTCAGCAAGAAGGAGCACATCGCCACGAGCCTGGACGGGCTGCCGGGGCTGCCATTGCCGTTGCCGCCGTCCGCGGTCTGATTCACGCCCTGCCGAGCCGGACGGTGAAGGTCGTCGATCCTGGCCTGCTCTCCACCGCCACGCCTCCCCCGTGCGCCTCCACCACCGCCGCCACGATCGACAGGCCGAGGCCCGCGCCGCCGGTCTCCGACTTGGTGCTGCGGTCGGCACGGGTGAAGCGTTCGAAGACACCGGGCCGGATCTCCTCCGGAATGCCGGGGCCGTCGTCGTGGACCATCAGCAGCACCGCGGCGGCGTCGGTCTCCAGGGTCACCGTCACCTTGGTACCGGCCGGGGTGTGCAGCCGGGCGTTGGACAGCAGGTTGGCCAGGACCTGTTGGAGGCGATGCTCGTCGCCCGTCACCGTGACCGGGTCCTCGGGCAGGTCCAGTTCCCAGCGGTGCCCGGAACCCGTGGCCCGCGCGTCCGTGAGGGCGTCGAGGACCAGGCGGGTCAGGTCGACGGGGGCGGCCTCCAGGGGGCGGCCCGCGTCCAGTCGGGCCAGCAGGAGCAGGTCGTCGACCATGGCTCCCATGCGCGTCGACTCGGCGGCGATGCGTTCCAGGGCCCGGGTGATCTCCGGCGGCAGCGGCCCGGGGTGCAGCAGGGCGAGTTCGGCGTGGCCGCGTACCGAGGCGACCGGGGTGCGCAGTTCGTGGCTGGCGTCGGCGGCGAAGCTGCGCAGCCGTTCCTCGCTCGCGTGACGTTTGGTCAGGGCGTCCTCGACATGGCCGAGCATGCGGTTGAAGGCGCCGGCGACCCGGCCCACCTCACTGCGCGGGTCGGATTCCGGGGCACGCGGCGGCAGCGCCACCTCCCCGCTGGCCAGCGGGAGTTCGCTGACCCGGGTGGCAGTCGCGGCGACCCGGCTGAGCGGGCGCAGGGACCAGCGCACCCACAGGGCGCCCGCGATGCCGGCGGCCGTGAGGGCCGCGCCGAAGACGATCCCGGCGACCAGTTCCAGGCGGTGGACGGCGACCTCGACGGGCTCCAGGGGCATCCCGGTGAGCAGGACGTCGCCGTCCAGTCCCCGGGTGGCGAGCACCCGGTAGTCGTCCAGGGCGGAGAGGCCGACGCTGTGGCCCCGGCCGTCGACCGGGACGGCCGCGAGCCGTTTCCGGTCACCGGTGCTCAGGTCGACGTCCAGGGTGCCGGTGGAGCGGACGACGGCCGCGTTGGTGACCGTGCCGTCCACCAGCCGGGCTCCGAACGTGCCCGTGGCCTGGCGGCGGGTGTCGGCGTGCTCGTCGCCGGTGGGGGTCCCCCCGGTCGAGTCTTTTCGAGACTGGGGGAGGTCGTTGTTCTGCGGTTCGCCCTTGTGCTCCAGGCTGACCGCGAAACGGTTCCCCGCCTCGGTGAGCTGCTCGTCGAGGCGGCCGGTGAGGAAGCCCTGGAGCCCGAGGACCGCGGCGACCCCGACCGCGGCGCAGCTCACCGCCAGCAGCACCAGCAGGCCGAGGGTGAGCCGGGCCCGCAGGGTGTGCGGCCTGAGGTCCCTCACGGCGTCACCGGCTTGATCACGTATCCCGCCCCGCGCACGGTGTGGATCATCGGCTCGCGGCCGGCGTCCACCTTCTTGCGCAGGTAGGAGATGTACAGCTCGACGACATGGGCGCGGCCCCCGAAGTCGTAGGACCACACCCGGTCGAGGATCTGCGCCTTGCTGAGCACGCGGCGCGGGTTGCGCATGAGGAACCGCAGCAGCTCGAACTCGGTCGGGGACAGTTCGATCAGCTCGCCGCCGCGGGTGACCTCGCGGGCCTCCTCGTCCATGACCAGGTCGCCGACGGTCAGCCGTGGGCCCTCGTCGAGCTGGCGGGCCATGCCCGCGCGGCGCAGCAGCCCGCGCAGCCGGGCGACGACCTCCTCCAGGCTGAACGGCTTGGTCACGTAGTCGTCGCCGCCGGCCGTGATCCCCTTGATGCGGTCCTCGACGGTGTCCCGGGCGGTCAGGAAGAGCACGCAGACGTCCGACTTCACGGTGTGCAGGGCGCGCAGGACGGCGAAACCGTCGGTGTCGGGGAGCATCACGTCCAGGACCACGGCGTCGGGCAGCAGCTCCCGGGCGGCGGCCACCGCCGAGGCGCCGTCGCCGGCCGTGCGGATCTGCCAGCCCTCGTAACGCAGGGCGCCGGAGAGGACCTCGGCGAGATCCGGGTCGTCGTCGACGACGAGGACGCGCAGCGGGGTGCCGTCGGGGCGGGTGAGGGCGGGGCGGCCGGAGCGGGCGGTGTTCATGTCCTCTCCAGGATCACCCCTGGGCGCGGCCGAGGAGGCACGGGCAAGCTCTGAGTTTCCTCTGAGTGCGCTCTGCGGGGGCCCTTTCAGAGGGTCCTGAGAGGTTCCCCTCGCACAGTGGGGTCCCGGACAACAGCGCTGTCCCGGACAAGCGAGAGGACGCATCCATGACCACCGTGTACGAGCGGCGGGCCGCACCGGCCGTGGCGCCGCCCGCGCGACGCTCCCCCGCGGGTGCCGTGCTCGCCCTCCTGTGGGCCGGGGCGGCGGCCGTGATCGCCCTGTGGTGGGCGGACACCGGTTCCGTCGTCGGTACGGCCGGGTGGATGACCGGGGCCGGGCGGATCGCCGGGCTGCTGTGCGGGTACGCCTGTGCGGTGCTGGTGGGTCTGATGGCGCGGGTCCCGGTGCTGGAGCGGCGGGTCGGCTCGGACCGGGTGGCCCGCTGGCACGCGATGGCCGGCCGGTACACCGTCTGTCTGCTGCTCGCGCACATCGGGCTGATCCTCACCGGGTACGCCGCCCAGGACAGCGCCTCGCTGTGGCACGAGACCGTCACCGTGGTCCTGGACTATCCGGAGATGCTCAAGGCGACCGCGGGGACGGTGATCCTCCTCGCGGTCGGCGTCACCTCCGCGCGCGCGGTGCGCCGCCGGACCGGTTACGAGGTCTGGTACTACGTCCATCTCCTCACGTACGCGGCCGTGTTCCTCTCCTTCGGCCACCAACTGGCCCTCGGCAACGACTTCAACGGCAACTCCGTGGCCACGGCGGCCTGGTACGCGCTCTACCTCGGCGTCGCGGCCCTGGTGCTGTGGTTCCGGGTCCTCGCGCCGGTGCGGCTGAACCTGCGGCACCGGCTGCGGGTGGAGTCGGTGCACCAGGAGGCGCGGGGCGTGTGGTCCGTCGTCGTACACGGGCGGGAGCTGGACCAACTCGGCGCGCGGGCTGGTCAGTTCTTCCGCTGGCGGTTCCTCGCCACGGGCCTGCGGTGGACGTCGACGCCGTACTCCCTGTCGGCACCGCCCCGCCCCGACCGCATGCGGATCACGATCAAGGCGCTCGGCGACCACAGCACGGCCGTGGCGATGCTGCGGCCCGGCACGCGCGTGTGGGCCGAGGGGCCGTACGGATCGCTGACCGGCGACCGGCAGACCTCGTCCAAGTCGCTGCTGATCGGGGGCGGGGTCGGCATCACCCCGCTGCGGGCGCTGTTCGAGACGCTGCCGGGCGAGGTCACTCTCCTGTACCGGGCGCGCACGGTCGAGGACCTCGCGCTGGGCGGGGAGTTGGAGGCCGTCGCGCGGTGGCGCGGGGCGAAGGTGCACTACCTGCTCAACGGGCCGGAAGGGCAACGGCCGCGTATCACCGCCGAGTCGCTGCGGGCGGCCGTCCCCGACCTGGCCGGTCACGACGTCTACCTCTGCGGCCCGCACGGGTTCGCCCGGGAGCTGTACGAGGAGCTGCGCGCCGCGGGAGTTCCCGATCGCCGTATCCACCACGAATCCTTCGAGCTGTGAGGCCTCACACGTGCACGCGTTGAAGAAGAACCGCCCGCTGCGCCGGATCGTGCTGGCGAGCGCCGCCACCGTCTCCGGCATGGTGATGCTGCTGTCGCTGAAGCCGCACACCTCGCCGGCCCTGGCGGTGACGTCCGGGTCGACCGCCCCCGCTGTCACGGGAACCCGAACCGTCACCGGCGACTCCGTCCAGACCCGCTGGGGTCCCGTACAGGTCCGTGTCACCGTGAAGAACGGCAAGCTCACCGACGTCACCGCCGTCGTCTACCCCACGGACAACCCCCGGGACCAGGAGATCAACAGCTTCGCGATCCCGCGGCTGCGGACCGAGGCGCTGCAAGCCCAGAGCGCGGACATCGACACGGTCTCGGGGGCCACCTACACGAGCGACGGTTACCGCCAGTCACTCCAGTCCGCACTGGACTCCGCCGGCAGCTGAACACACCGGCGTCACGGCACGTATCCAAGGACCAAGGGACCACGCCCACCCCCCTTGCCCCCGTCCCCGGAGGAAACGTGACCACCACGCTCGCAAGCGGCCGCGCCGCCCGCCGCCAGACGATGCGCCGCATCCGACCGCGCCGTTCCCCGGCGACCGTCCTGCTGCTCGCTGTTTGGGCGGGCGCGGCGGGCGTGTTGTGGCTGTGGTGGCACAACACGCCGTCCGTGGCCGACGACAACAGCAAGATCCTCAACGCGGGCCGGATCACCGGTCTGCTGGCGGGTTATCTGATGGCGCTGGTGGTGCTGCAGATGGCCCGGGTGCCCGCGCTGGAACGCCGGGTGGGCTCCGACCGGGTCGCCCGCTGGCACGCGATGACCGGCCGCTACACACTCTGCCTGGTCGTCGCCCACGTCTTCCTGATCATGTGGGGCTACGCCCTCCAGGCCGGCAAGGGGCTCGGCGACATCGTCCAGCAGACGATGGACTCCATCAACCAGCTGCCGGACATGGGCAAGGCGGCCATCGGCACCGGCCTGCTGTTCGTCATCGGGCTGATGTCCATCGGAGGGGTGCGCCGCAGGATCCCGTACGACACCTGGTACCACGTGCACCTGCTGACGTACGCGGCGGTCTTCCTGACCTTCTGGCACCAGCTGACCACCGGCAACGACTTCGCGGTCGAGCCAGTCGCCAAGACCGTCTGGTATGCGCTGTACGGCTCGGTCACCACGCTGGTCGTCTGGTACCGCATCCTCACGCCGATCCGGCTGAACCTGCGTCACCGGATGTATGTCGAGGCGGTGATCGAGGAGACGCCCGGTGTGGTCTCGGTGCTGATCGGCGGGCGCAAGCTGCACCGGATGGGCGCGGAGGCGGGCCAGTTCTTCCGCTGGCGGTTCCTGGCGCCGGGCATGCGGTTCTCCTCCCACCCGTACTCGCTGTCCGCGGCGCCCCGACCGGGCATGCTGCGGATCACGGTGAAGGCGATCGGCGACCACAGCGAGCGGCTGCGTGAACTGGAGCCCGGCACCAAGGTGTGGGCCGAGGGGCCGTACGGCGCGATGACCGCCCAGCGTCGCAGGAGCGGCAAGGTGCTGCTGGTGGCGGGCGGTGTCGGCATCACCCCGATGCGGGCGCTGTTCGAGACCCTGCCCGGCGCGTCCGGTGACATCACCCTGCTGTACCGGGCCAACACCACCCAGGACCTGGCCCTGTGGGACGAGCTGGCCGCCATCGCGGACGAGCGCGGCGCCCGGCTGATGTACGCGGTGAACAGTCCGGACGGGGAGCGCCCGGACATCTCCGCGGAGTCCCTCCAGCGCAAGCTCCCCGACATCGACAAGCACGACGTGTTCATGTGCGGGCCGAACGGTTTCGCGCAGTCCGTGTACGAAGCACTGCGCGGCGCGGGTGTGCCCGCCCGCCGCATCCATCACGAGTCGTTCGAGATGTGACGACGGGAATTCAGGAGCTGTTGAAGCGATGAGGAAGAGTCACCCCGTCCGTCGAGTCGTGCTCGCGACCGCCGCCACCGTCTCCGGTGTCGTGCTGATGCTGTCGCTGAAGCCGTCCTCGGACCCGGCGTCCGCCCAGGCGGGCGGAACGATCCCGCAGCAGACGGCGGCGGCGCAGGAGTCGGCCCAGGGCGGTACGGGGGCGACCGCCGGCAGCACCTTCACCGGCGACGTGGTCCAGACCCAGTACGGTCCCGTCCAGGTCCGTATCACCGTCAGCGGCTCCAAGATCACCAAGTCCGAGGCGGTCCAGGCGCCGAAGGGCGGCACCAGCGACCAGAAGACGGCGCTGTCCGTCCCGAAGCTCAACCAGGACGTGGTCACCAAGCAGAGCCCGCAGGTCGACACGGTGTCCGGGGCGACCTACACGAGCGAGGGCTACAAGAAGTCGCTCCAGTCGGCGATCGACAAGGCCAACAAGGCCCCCGCGGCCCCGGCCCAGCCGTCCGCGCAGCCGTCCCAGCCGGCGGGCGGCAGCGCGGGGGCGGCCGCCAAGACGGTGACCGGTGCCGTGTCGCAGACCCAGTACGGTCCCGTCCAGGTCCGGATCACGGTCAGCGGCGGCAAGATCACCAAGGCTGAAGCCGTGCAGGCGCCGAAGGGCGGCACCAGCGACCAGAAGACGGCGCTGTCCGTCCCGAAGCTCAACCAGGAGGCCGTGGCGGCCGGCAGCGCGGACATCGACTCGGTCTCCGGTGCCACCTACACCAGCGAGGGCTACAAGAAGTCGCTCCAGTCCGCGCTGGACCAGGCCGGTGGCTGACACGGTGGCCGAGCCGGCACAAGCTCCCGCCGCGGTGCGTCACGCGGAGGAGGTCATGGGGACGGTCTTCTCCTTCGACGTCCGCGGCGGGGAACCCCTTGCCGTGCAGGCGGCACTGCGGGAGGCGGTGGCGGGCCTGCACCGCGTGGACGAGGTGTTCAGCACCTACCGCGACGACAGTCAGGTCTCCCGCCTGGCCCGCGGTGAACTGACCGTCGGCGACTGCGATCCCGAGGTCGCCGAGGTCCTCGAACTCGGCGCCGAGGCCGAGCGGTTGAGCGACGGCTGGTTCAGCATGCGCTACGAGGGCCGCCTCGACCCGACCGGCATCGTCAAGGGCTGGGCGGTGGAGCGCGCGGCCCGCCGCATGGCTGAGTCGGGCGCCACGGGCGTCAGCGTCAATGGCGGAGGAGACGTCCAGCTGTTGGGCGTACCGGGCCCGGAACGCCCGTGGCGGGTAGGGGTCTCGGACCCGCTCCGCCCGGGAGGTCTGGCCGCGGTGGTCTCGGCGGCGGGGGCCGCGGAGCTGGCGGTGGCGACTTCCGGCACGGCCGAACGCGGTGCCCATATCGTCGACCCCCGCACGGGCCGCTCGGCGGTCACGGATCTGCTGGCGGTGACGGTGGTGGCCCCGACCATCACCTGGGCGGACTGCTGGGCGACGGCGGCCTTCGCGATGGGTTCGCGGGAGGGCCTGGCCTGGCTGGAGAGCCTGCCGGACGTGGAGGCACTGCTGATCACGGCGGGCGACGAGGTGAGGTGTACGGGGGGCCTCGCAGCCAGGCTCGGTTGATGCCGTTGGCTTTTGGGGGCGCGGGGAACTGCGCGACAAGCCCCCACAGACCCGCGCCCGACCGACAACCTCTAGTGCCCGTTCTGAGCCAACCGCAGCAAGTGCTCGGCGAGCGCCTGACCCCCCGTAGGATTCCGGCTGATCAACATCAACGTGTCGTCACCGGCGATCGTCCCCAGGATGTCGTGCAGCTCGGCCTGGTCGATGGCCGACGCCAAGAACTGCGCGGCCCCCGGAGGAGTCCGCAGGACCACAAGGTTCGCCGAAGCCTCCGCGGAGATCAGCAGCTCCTGGGAGAGCCGCCGCATCCGCTCCTCCTTCGCCGACTCCCCCAGCGGCGCCCGAGGGGTGCGGAAACCCCCCTCACTCGGCACCGCGTAGATCAGGTCGCCCTCGTTGTTGCGGATCTTCACCGCGTTCAGCTCGTCGAGGTCCCGGGAGAGCGTCGCCTGCGTGACGCTCAGCCCGTCGTCGGACAGCAGCTTGGCCAACTGGCTCTGTGACCGCACCGGTTGCCGGTTGAGGATGTCCACGATCCGGCGGTGGCGCGCGGTGCGCGTCTGCGGCACGGCAGGCCCCGCGACCCCGTTGTGCTCGTGCTCCTGCGCATGACTCATCGTCGTCTCATTCCCCGGATCATCCGTCTCCCTCAGCGGCACCCAGGATGCCGGGCAGAGCCTGAACAAGCGCGTCCACTTCGTCGTCGCCGAGGTTCAGCGGCGGCATCAGCCGTACGACGTCGGGGGCGGGCGCGTTCATCAGGAATCCGGCCTCCTGAGCCGCCTGCTGCACCTGCGGCGCGAGCGGCTCGGTGAGCACGATACCCAGGAGGAGCCCCGCGCCCCGGACATGGCCGATCAAGGGGTGTCCGAGGGACTCGATTCCGTCCCGCAACTTCTCGCTCTGCCGCTTGACGTTCTCCAGCAACCCGTCGCTCTCGATGGTGTCGAGAACGGCGAGTCCCGCGGCGCACGCGACCGGGTTCCCGCCGAAGGTCGTCCCGTGCTGCCCTGGCTGGAGGAGGTCCGCGGCCCGCCCGAAGGCGACGGTCGCACCGAGCGGCAGTCCGCCGCCGAGCTGCTTGGCGAGGGTGACCACGTCCGGCAGCACGCCCTCGTGGGCCTGGTACGCGAACCAGTGTCCGGTACGGCCGATGCCGGTCTGCACCTCGTCGAGGACCAGCAGCGCGCCCTTGGCCGCCGTGATCGCGCGGGCCGCCTTGAGGTAGCCGGCCGGGGGCACCACGACGCCGTTCTCGCCCTGGATCGGCTCGATGACGACGAGCGCGGTGTCCTCGGTGACCGCGGCGGCCAGCGCCTGCGCGTCGCCGTACGGCACATGCGTGACGTCATCCGGCAGCGGCAGGAAGGGGGTCCGCTTGGCGGGCTGGCCGGTGAGCGCGAGGGCGCCCATGGTCCGGCCGTGGAAGCCGCCGTCGGTCGCGACCATGTGGGTGCGCCCGGTCAGTCGGCCGATCTTGAAGGCCGCCTCGACCGACTCGGCGCCGGAGTTGCAGAAGAAGACCTTGCCGTCCCGGCCGAAGAGCTGGAGCAGCCGCTCGGCGAGGGCGACGGTCGGCTCTGCCATGAAGAAGTTGGAGATGTGGCCCAGGGAGGCGATCTGCTTGCTGACGGCCTCGACGATCGCCGGGTGGGCATGGCCGAGCGCGTTGGTGGCGATGCCGCCGACGAAGTCGAGGTACTCCCTGCCCTCGGCGTCCCAGACCTTGAGGCCGGCACCGCGGACGAGAGGGAGGCGCGGGGTGCCGTAGTTGTTCATGAGCGAGCCCTGCCACCGCTGGGTGAGCTCCTGATTGTCGGTCATACGGCATCCCCCTCTTGCGCGTCCGGCACGACCATCGTGCCGATCCCCTCGTCCGTGAAGATCTCCAGCAGGATCGAGTGCTGGACCCGCCCGTCGATGACCCGGGCCGTGGTCACGCCGTTGCGCACGGCGTGCAGACAGCCCTCCATCTTCGGGACCATGCCGGAGCTCAACTCCGGCAGCAGCTCCTCCAGTTGGGAAGCCGTGAGGCGGCTGATCACCTCGTCGCTGTGCGGCCAGTCCTCGTAGAGGCCCTCGACGTCCGTGAGGACCATGAGGGTTTCGGCGTCAAGAGCAGCAGCGAGTGCCGCAGCCGCCGTATCAGCATTGACGTTGTAGACATGTCCGTCGTCCTGGCTCCGGGCGATCGACGAGACGACCGGGATCCGGCCGTCGGCGAGCAGTGCCTCGATCGCGCCCGTGTCGATCGCGGTGATCTCGCCCACCCGACCGATGTCGACCAACTCTCCGTCGATCTCGGGCTGGTGCTTGGTGGCGGTGATGGTGTGCGCGTCCTCGCCGGTCATTCCGACGGCGAGCGGCCCGTGTTGGTTGAGCAGATTGACCAGTTCGCGCTGCACCTGCCCGGCCAGCACCATTCGTACGACGTCCATGGCGTCCTCGGTGGTGACGCGCAGGCCGGCCTTGAACTCGCTGACGATGCCGTGCTTGTCGAGGGCGGCGCTGATCTGCGGGCCGCCGCCGTGCACCACGACCGGCTTGAGCCCGGCGTGGTGCAGGAACACGATGTCCTGGGCGAAAGCGGACTTCAGGTCCTCGTCGATCATGGCGTTGCCGCCGAACTTGATGACGACGGTCTTGCCGTTGTGACGGACCAGCCAGGGCAGCGCCTCGATGAGGATCTGGGCCTTGGGGAGCGCGGTGTGCTTACGCGTGGTGCTCATGAGGAATAGGCGCTGTTCTCGTGGACGTAGTCGGCGGTGAGGTCGTTGGTCCAGATGGTGGCGGTCTCGGAGCCCGCGGCGAGGTCGGCGACGATGTGCACCTCGCGGTAGCGCATGTCGACCTTGTCGCGGTCCTCGCCGACACCGCCGTCCTTGCAGACCCAGACGCCGTTGATGGCGACGTTGAGCTGGTCGGGCTCGAAGGCGGCCTTGGTCGTGCCGATCGCGGAGAGCACGCGGCCCCAGTTGGGGTCCTCGCCGTGGATGGCGCACTTGAGGAGGTTGTTGCGGGCGATGGAGCGGCCCACCTCGACGGCGTCGTCCTCGCTCGCGGCGTTCACGACCTCGACCTTGATGTCCTTGCTGGCGCCCTCGGCGTCCCGGATGAGCTGCTGGCCGAGGTCGTCGCAGACCTGCCGTACGGCCTCCGCGAACTCCTCGTAGGCCGGGGTCACTTCGGAGGCGCCCGAGGCGAGCAGCAGCACGGTGTCGTTGGTGGACATGCAGCCGTCGGAGTCGACGCGGTCGAAGGTGGTCCGGGTGGCGGCCCGCAGGGCCCTGTCCAGGGACTCGCTGTCGACATCGGCGTCGGTGGTGAGGACGACCAGCATGGTGGCGAGGCCGGGGGCGAGCATGCCCGCGCCCTTGGCCATGCCGCCGACGGTCCAGCCGTCCTTGGTCACCACGGACGTCTTGTGGACGGAGTCGGTGGTCTTGATGGCGATGGCGGCCTTCTCGCCGCCGTGCTCGGAGAGTTGGGCGGCCGCGGTCTCGACTCCGGGCAGTAGCTTGTCCATGGGGAGAAGCAGGCCGATGAGTCCGGTCGAGGCGACGGCCACCTCACCCGCGCCGATGTCCAGCACCTCGGCGACCTTCTCGGCGGTCGCGTGCGTGTCCTGGAAGCCCTTCGGTCCCGTACAGGCGTTGGCACCACCGGAGTTCAGCACGACGGCGGTCAGTTCGCCGCTCTTGATGACCTGCTCGGACCACAGGACGGGCGCGGCCTTCACGCGGTTGGAGGTGAAGACGCCGGCGGCGGCTCGGCGGGGCCCGGTGTTGACCACGAGGGCCAGGTCCGGGTTGCCGTTCTCCTTGATTCCGGCGGCGATGCCCGCCGCCTGGAATCCCTTGGCTGCCGTGACGCTCACGGTGCGACTCCGATCGTGGAAAGACCGAGCTCCTCGGGGAGACCGAGGGCGATGTTCATGCTCTGGACGGCACCGCCCGCGGTGCCCTTGGCCAGGTTGTCGATGGCGCTGATGGCGATGATGCGGCCCGCGGCCTCGTCGAGGGCGACCTGCACCTGAACGGCGTTCGAACCGTAGACGGACGCCGTGGCGGGCCACTGGCCCTCGGGGAGCAGGTGGACGAAGGGTTCGTCGGCGAGGGCCTTCTCGTAGGCGGCTCGGACGGACTCGGCGGTGACGCCGGGCTTCGCCTTGGCGCTGCACGTGGCGAGGATGCCGCGGGGCATCGGCGCGAGGGTCGGCGTGAAGGAGACGGAGATGCGCTCCCCCGCCACCCCGCTGAGGTTCTGGACGATCTCAGGGGTGTGCCGATGGCCGCCGCCGACGCCGTACGGCGACATGGAGCCCATGACCTCGCTGCCCAGCAGGTTCGGCTTGGGCGCCTTGCCCGCGCCGGAGGTGCCGGAGGCGGCGACGATCACGGCCTCGTCCTCGGCGAAGCCCGCGGTGTAGGCCGGGAAGAGGGCGAGCGTGACGGCGGTCGGGTAGCAACCGGGCACCGCGATGCGCTTGGTGCCCTCCAGCGCGGTGCGGGCACCGGGCAGCTCGGGAAGGCCGTAGGGCCAGGTGCCGGCGTGCGCGGAGCCGTAGAACTTCTCCCAGTCGGCAGCGTCCTTCAGCCGGAAGTCGGCACCCATATCGACGACGAGGACGTCCGGACCGAGCTGCTCGGCGACCGCGGCGGACTGGCCGTGCGGCAGGGCGAGGAAGACGACGTCGTGTCCGGCGAGGACGTCGGCCGTGGTCTCCTCAAGCACCCGGTCGGCCAGGGGCAGCAGGTGGGGCTGGAGCGCGCCGAGCTTCTGCCCGGCGTTGGAGTTGCCGGTCAGCGCGCCGACCTCGACCTCGGGGTGCGCCAGAAGCAGTCGCAGGACCTCACCGCCCGCGTATCCGCTCGCTCCGGCCACTGCCGCCCGTACCGCCATGTCATCCTCCTCCTGGATGGCATGACTATACGTTTCGCTGCACGTTTATGCAACCGCGTGCATACTCACGCCCTCCGCCGACGCACGGCCACGAACACGCCGAGCCCGGCGAGCACCGCGAGCGAACCGCCCCCGACCGCCGTCCCGAGGCGCAGACCGGGTGGGTGGAAGGCGCAGGTGACACCCGTCGAGCTGCCGTCGAGCGGTACGGCGATCAGCCCGTGGTACTGCTTCGCGGGCACGAGGGCCGCGTCACCGGCGGCGCAGCGCCAGCCGGCGATCCGGGGTGCGGCCACCACGGCGACTCCCTTGCTGCCCGCCGGGAGCTCGGCCCGGACCGTGCCGCCGTAGCCGGAGACGGTGACCTTCGTGGCGCCGGTGGCCTTGAGCTGTCGTACGGCGGTGTGCAGGCGCCCCGTGTCCAGGCAGCCGACCGCCTGGTCCGGCACGACGCCCAGCCGGTTCGCGGACAGCTCGATCGTGAGGCGCCCGGAGTCCGGAACCGTGCCGAGCCGCTCCATGGCGGCGATCTTGGTGAGCGGCCGCCAGTCGGCCCGGAACCGTCCCGTCAGGCCGTTTGCGGAAGGTCCGGCGAGCCGTGCGGTGCCCGAGAAGTAGGGCGCCCAGAGGTAGACCTCGTTGCCCGCCCGGCACCGGGCGGTGATCGTCGCCTTTCCACCGACCCGCACGCCCTGGCGCCGGTCGGTGCTGCGGTCCGCGTGCTTCCCGGCACCGTTGAGGACGGTGATGCGGGGAAGCGTGTAGACGCGGGTGCCCAGCAGGACTTCCTGGTTGCGGTACGGCGACGGCCCGAAGGCACCGGTCGCGGCGGACGGCCGGACGGTCACCAGGGGCGGGACGTCCTCGCGGGTCACGGTCTCCCCGCTGCCGTCCTGCGGGAACCAGTTCTGGTGCGGGTCCGGCGGGGAGTGCATCCGGGCGCCCACCGAGAAGAGGACGTCCGTGACCGCGTTGTCCAGGCTCTGGAGGCTACGACCGCCCGAGGTCCAGCCGCCGCCGAGAGCGGTGAGGGTGCTGCTGAGCACGGCCGAGGTGTGGCTGCTGTAGTACTGGGCGCCCTGCCCGCCGACCTCCAGCGGATCGTTGCCGACGGTCTGCTCGCGGCCCGGGTCGGTGCGGTAGCGGGGCCAGCCGTCGGCCTGTGCGATCGCGTCCGCCTGGTCCTGCTGCCGGTCGCCCCAGGGGGCGTAGTCGTCCATGTGCCCGAACCGCATCCGGGTGGCCACGGCGTCGGTGGCGGTGGCCTCACCCAGCTGCGCTCCGACGAGCAGTACGGCGGCGAGCGCGGCCGGGGCCATGCGCAGCACGGGTCGCTCCCGGCCGAGCAGGACCAGACCGAGCAGGGCGCCCACGGCCGCCGTCAGGAACAACGGCCAGGCGAAGGAACGGATCAGCTGACTGCCGTGCGCGACGAGGGCGATCAGCGCGAGCAACCCGGCCGCGGCGCCCAGAGCGCGCCGGTCGAGGGGGCCGTACGACAGCGTGTGCCAGGCCGCGACGACGAGCAGGGCGCACACGACGAAGGTCTGGCGGTACGAACTGCCCTGCGGCTCGGCGAAGGCGTGCCACATCAGATGGGTCGGAGCCCACTGCATCGACATGATCACGACGAACGTGAGCAGCGTCCACCCGGCACGTACCCGGCGGGGCGCCGCACGATGGAAGGGCAGGGCGAGGGCGAGCAGCAGTGCCGTGGTGCCGACGAAGATCGCCGGGGAGCCGAAGCTGTACGTCGCCGGCAGCAGCCGGGCCAGCAGATCCTGGGTGCCCACCGGCGCGAACCGCGTGAACCGGCCCTCGGAGGCGTGCGCGCTGCCGAAGTACACGACCGTCACCAGGGGCGCGGCCAGGCCCATGCCGAGCGCGAAGGTCAGGACGGCCCGGCCCGCCGCCGTGAGCCTGCGGCGGCGCGGCAGGTCGGCCAGCCACAGCCGCAACAGGAACACCAGAGCGGCGGCGAGGGTGGCCATGTAGGCGGTGTAGAAGTTGGCGATCCAGGCGGCCGTCACGACCAGCACCCCGAGGAGCGGGCGCCGTCCGTTCAGGATCCACTCGCCGACCAGGCACAGCAGCGGCAGGGCGATCAGCCCGTCCAGCCACATGAGGTTGTACGAGGCGGTCGCCACGGTCCAGCCGCACAGGGCGTAGGACGCGCCCAGCAGACCCGCCGCCCACCAGCGTCCAGGGCGCAGCCTCAGCAGCAGCCAGGCCATGGCCGCACCGGCGCAGGCGATCTTCAGCACGGTGATCACGTACACCGCGAGATCGATCTCCTCGCGCGGGAACACCGCCACGAGCAGCGCGAAGGGGCTGCTGAGATAGGTGCCGAGGTCGGGCAGGAAGCTGGTGCCGAATCCCGACTGCCAGTTGACCAGGAGGCCGCCGGTGCCCCGTCCGTGCAGCAGGTCCCACAGGTGCGCGTGGAAGGGGACGTACTGGTTTCCCAGGTCGTTGACGTTCCGGGTGCGCGGTCCGAAGGGGTAGCTGCGGGCTACCGCGTCGGCCGCGCAGAGCACGACGACGGTGATCACGGCCGCCAGCAGCGCGGCCTGCCCCGGTCCGGCCGACGGGCCCGGTGCGGGCTGCGGCGACCGCTGCCGTATGAGGTCGTCCGCGGTCTTCGGTTCGGGCGGGATGGTCGGTCGCACGCCCTGTTCGCTGGTCAATTCGAGCCCCCGTCCGGGGTGGTCACCCCAGCGTGTTGTTTCTGCGCCGATTTAGACGGAGGGCAAATCCGGTTGGTTGTGCTCCCACCGATGGCGGCGGAATGAATTCCGGACCATCGGAAAGCGAACAGAAAGGGCTGCCACCGGGGTGCGGGACGCTCAGGAATACTCCGGAGGGTGATCCCCTCGAACGCGGCCGACCATGGAGGACCGGACATGAGCGAGAGCACCACCCGCGAGGAGCGTTTCGCGAAGGGCCTGGAGATGCTGGGGAGCGTCAACCCCGAGGTGGGACGGCTGGTCGTCGACTCGCTCGCCGACATCAGTCCGGAGATGGGCCACCAGGTCATCGCCTGGGGGTTCGGCGAGATCTACTCGCGACCGCAACTCGCGCCCCGCGACCGGCAGTTGGTCACGCTGGGCATGCTCACCGCGCTCGGCGGCTGCGAGACCCAGCTGGAGGTGCACATCAACACGGCTCTCAATGTGGGCCTGACACCCGAGCAGATCGTCGAGGCGCTGCTGCAGTCGGCCGGGTACTGCGGATTCCCCAGGGCCCTGAACGCCACGGCCGTGGCGAAGAAGGTGTTCGGCGAGCGGGGGCTGCTGCCCGTCGGACAGCAGCCCACCGACCCGTCTGCTACTTCTGCCTGATCCTCAGGAAGGTCACCGAGTTCGCCGGGAAGGTGTACGAGAACTTCCCGGCGACCCCGTCGAAGGTGGACCGCACCGGGGCGACCGCGATCGACGTCTCGCTGTTCACGGCGTCCGGGGCGGCCGCCAGGGTGGTCACCCGGGCCTTGGACGCGACCTTGGCGCGGCCCAGGTCGATGGCCGTGCGGGCCGCCGCGTTCTGGGCGTTGACGACCTTGACGATCAGGTCACCGGTCTTCTGGTCCTTGGTCACGACCTGGCGGAACGGCTCGGCCGGCTTGTCGTCGGTGAAGCTGCCCCACTCCTGCCCGTCGAGGTAGAGGGTCACCTGACGGCCGCGCACCTTGACGTCGATGTCGTAGGTACGGCCGGTCTCGACCGAGCCGGGCTTGGAGACCAGCGTCGACTTGCCGCCGTCCACGGCCTGTTCGACGGCGCTCTGGGTGTTGTTCCAGCCGCCGATGTTCCACCAGTAGTAGTTGCCGGTGTTCTTGACGCCGAAGGCGACGAGGAAGCCCTCCTTGCCGGCCTCTTTGGTGGCCTTCACCTTCAGGTCGTAGTCGTGCCAGGACGGGTCGCCGGCCGAGACCATGGTGTTCTCGGCGCTCACGTCCGTCTGCACGTACTGCCCGTCCTGGACGCTCCAGCTGCCGCCGCCGGTGTGGGTCCACTGCGAGGCACCGGAGGAGAAGTCGTCGGTGAGCAGCGCCCGGCCGTCGGCATCCGTGACCGTCACGTCGTCGTACGCCGCCGTCGTCGCCCACGTCGACAGGCCGACCGCGCCGGTGATCGGAGCGAGCAGCGAGGGGGTGCCGGTGGCCGTGGAGGGCACCACGCGGTCGCCGACGTTGTTCATGAACAGCTTCTGGACCTCGTAGTTGGCGGAGTTCCAGGAGGCGTGGTTGTTGAACCAGACCAGGTCCGGGCGCCACTGGACGTAGTCCTCGTTGGCGAACAGCGGCGCGTAGGAGGCGAGTTTGACGACGTCGGCGTTGCGCTCCAGGCCGGTCATGAACGCGGCCTCGGTGAGGCCGTTCTTGAAGGTGTTGCCCTGGGAGGCGTACTCGCCGAGGAAGACCTTCGGCCCGCTGCGGTCGTAGGAGTCGTAGCGGTCGTTGTTCTGCAGGAACCACTGCGGGCTGTTGTAGTAGTGCTCGTCGACCATGTCGACCTTGGCGTCCTTGTTGAGCTGCCAGACCGTGTCGAAGGTCGTACCGGAGTCGTCAGGACCGGAGTTGGAGATCACCTGGATGTCCGGGTGCTTCGCCTGGATCGCGGCGCGGAACTCCTTGAAGCGGGCGAAGAACTCGTTCGGCAGGTTCTCCTCGTTGCCGACCTCGATGTGGGTGAGGTGGAAGGGCTTCGGGTGGCCCATCTGCGCGCGCTTCCTGCCCCACGTGGAGCTCGCCGGGCCGTTGGCGAACTCGATGAGGTCGAGGGTGTCCTGGATGTGGCGCTTGAGCAGTGCCTCGTCGACGACGGCCTGGTTCTGTCCGCAGCCGGTCACCAGGGCGGGCACCACGGGCAGCGGCATGGCGCCGATGTCCTCGGAGAGGCGGAAGTACTCGTAGTAGCCGAGTCCGTAACTCTGGTTGTATCCCCAGAAGTTGGCGTTGGTCGCACGCTGCTCGACCGGGCCGACGGTGTCCTTCCACTGGTACGAGCGCTTGCGCTGCCAGCCGGAGGTCTCGCTGTAGTCCTCCATGGAGCCCGTGTTCACGAGGCAGCCGCCCGGGAAGCGTACGAAGCCGGGGTGCAGGGCGGCGATCTTCTCGGCGAGGTCCTTGCGCAGTCCGTTGGGCTCACCGCGGTAGGTGTCGCGCGGGAAGAGGGAGACCATGTCGAGGGCGGTCGCGGCGGAGGAGGACACGGTGAGGCGGCCGTTGCTGCCGGTCCGGGTGGCGGTGAAGGTGGCCTTGTACCGGGCCCAGCCGCCCTTCGCCACAGCCACCCTGCGGGCGGTCGCGAGCGTCCCGTCGGCGTCCTGCAACGAGACGGTGAGAGCCGTACCGGCGTCCGCGCGGGCCCACACCGAGAAGTCGTACTTCTTTCCCTCGTCCACGTGGATGCCGGTGTTGTATCCGGCGTTGGTGACAGCCGAACCGGCGGCCAGGGAGAGGTAGTTACGGTTGCGCTCGTTGAGGCGTCCGGCGTCGTTCACGACCTGGGCGGTGCCGTCGACCGTCCATGAGGTCAGCGGGGTGTACGAGGAGTTGTCGGCGGTGGAGTACTCGAAGGACCGGTTCTGGACGAGCTCGGCGTACAGACCGCCGTCGGCGGCCCGGTTGATGTCCTCGAAGAAGACGCCGTACATCGTGTCGTCGATCTTCGCGCCCTTGGCGGCCGGGTCGACGGTGATCGCGTAGTCGGTGACGTCCTCGGCATGGGCGGGGGCGGGGACCAGACCGGCGGCCACCAGGAAGGCGGTGGCGCCGAGACCGAGTCTCCAGCGGGTGCGTGACATGAATACTCCGCGGCTCTGTGTCGAAGGTCACGTTCGAAATATCAAACGATGATCAGCACTTCGAACGGCAAGATAGGGAGGGTGATCCAGAGCGTCAACGGGTCGCGCGGTTTCGAAAGTGTCGGAAAGGAGGGGCCGATGGACGGGTTCTGGCCAGTGCCGGACGTGTTGACCTATCTGGCCGGGGACTGGCGGACCGAGCGAACCGTGCGGGATCTGGCGAGCGGGGACGAGGGGGTGTTCTCCGGTACGACCGCTTTCGGCCGACTGGAGGACGGCGGCCTGCTGTCCCACGAGTCGGGCATCTTCGTCTGGCAGGGCGTCCCCCGGCCCGCGGAACGGACCCTCCGCTTCCTTCCGGGCGCGACGCCGGGCACTGCGGACGTCCGCTTCTCCGACGGGCGCCCCTTCCACGACCTGGACCTGACGTCCGGCCACCATCGCGCCGACCACCCCTGCGCGGCGGACCTCTACCGCGGCGACTTCACCGTCCTGGCCGCGAACCACTGGCGCACGGTATGGCGGGTCGGCGGCCCGGCGAAGGCCCTGCTGCTGACGACCGACCACACCCGCGAGACCCCCACCCCAGGCACGGACGAGCCGCCCATCCCGTGACCACGCGGGACCACCGCGACGAGACGGGCCGCCGACCCGACACCTGGAATTACCGGGCAGCCACCAACGGGACGGCCGGCCACTCGACACACGGGATCACCGTGCTGCCGGCACGAGACCACCAACACCCGCCGCACCGCACCGGCAACCACCGGCACGAGACGGCCAGCCGCTCGACACCCGGGATCACCCCCCTGTTGCCGGCGCGGGGAATGCCGACACCCCGCCGCACCGCACCGACAACCACCGGCACGGGACGGCCGAGAATCCACCACGTGACGCTCGCAGCGGCTACCGGCACAAGGCAACCGGCGCCCCACCACGCCCCACCCGAAGCGGCCGCCCACCGAAGACGAGCGACGACTCGACGCCGACCGACCACCCGGCAATCACCCGCCCACGACGGCAGACACCCCACCCACGCGAGGCCGCCCCAACCACCCGCACAACACCGCGGCGCCACACCTCACCGCACCCCCAACGCCCACCCGCCCAAGACGACCGACAACCCGACGCCGACCGACAACCCGACAGCCACCGCCCGTGCAAGCCCCAACGCGCCGCGCGAGACTCCCCACCACGGCAACCCCGAGCGGACCGCAGGCCCAGGGCGACCGGTGGCTCGACCCCGGCCGCCCGATACGGCCCGCTACCCGCAGTGCCGGTCCCAACGGCCCGGCATAACCGTCGGCGACTCGACGTGGCCGAAGGCTAAGCCCGTGCAGGCTGTGTCGGGACGCCCTCGAAGCGGAGGCTCCATCGGCCCGCCCTGCCGGTCACGGTGGTTGTCGACAGAGGACGTACGTCGAGGTTCCAGTAGGTCGACGGCGGCGCCTTCAGCGCGTACACCAGCGCGGCGCGGACCACGGCGGGCTCCGCTACGGCGACGACGCGGCCGCCGTCCTCCATCGGCCGGGTGTCGAGCCACTCCCCCACCCGCGAGATGAAGGTCAGCAGTGACTCGCCGCCGTGCGGAGTCGCCCGCGGGTCGGCGAGCCAGGCGTCCACGGACTCCGGCTCGCGGGCCATCGCCTCACCGAGGGTCAACCCGCGCCAGCGCCCCATGTCACAGTCGCGCAGCGCGAGTTGGACCAGAGGGGAGTAACCGAGGGCGTCTCCGGTCGCGCGGCTGCGGGGCGTGGGCGAGCAGTACCTCAGTTCGGCCGCCGCGAGCGGCAGGAGGTCGGGCGCCACGCCCAGCACCTCGTCCCAGCCGGCCTGGTCCAGCGGACGGTCGTCCTCGAACCGCTCGGCGAGCAGCGAGGAACTGCGCGCGGCGGCGACGAACGTGACCCGAAGTTGCATGCGGCGATCGTGAGCCGCGAAAGTGCGCAGGTCAAGAGGCGTTACCGGGGAGTTACCGAGGGTCTCCCGGGGCTCACTGCCCGAAGACGAGCGCCATCCACTGATCCGGTTTGGCCAGCGGCGCGAACCCGAGCTTCTCGTACACCCCGTGGGCGTCGTGGGTGGCGAGCACAATGCGCCTGAGGCCGTAGGGCCGCAGGTGCTCGCGCACGGCCCCGACCAACGCCGTGCCGATCCCCTCACCCCGCACCGACCGGTCCACGTACACATCACACAACCAGGCGAAATCCGATAGATCTGTAATTACTCGGGCATAAGCCACCTGATCGCCCGATTCCTCTGCGTACACCCCGAAGTTGAGGGATCTGGCGATGGCCCGGTCCTGCTTCTCCCGTGGCCGCCCGATCGCCCAGTACGCGTCGGTCGACAGCCAGTGGTGCACCCGCTCCCGGTCGATACGGTCGGGGTCGGTGGAGATCTCATAGCCCTCGGCGAGGGGCGGGATGTCGTTCATGGGCGTGAGGTTGGCAGGTCACGGAAGCCGGAGTCGAGTGCTTTTCTCCCGGAGCACCTCGTCACATACGGTCCGCAGCCGTAGTACCCCTTCCGCGATCTCCCCCGTCCCCGCCACCGCCGCGAAGCTCAACCGCAGGTGCCCCGCCGGGGGTTCCGCGCTGAAGTAGGGGCGGCCGGGGGTGATCGCGACGCCGGCGCGGAGGGCCACGGTGGTCAGGGCGGACTCGTCCGTACCGTCCGGGAGGCGGAGCCAGAGGTGGTAGCCGCCCGACGGGATGTGCGGGAGGGCGAGTTCGGGGAGGTGGCCGCGGAGGGCAGTGGTCATGGTGTCCCGGCGGGTCTTCAACTCCGTCGAGATCGTGCGCAGATGGCGGGGCCAGGCGGGCGAGCCGACGAGTTCCAGGGCCGCCTCCTGGAGCGGGCGGGGTACGAAGAAGGTGTCGACGATCTGGATCGCGCGCAGGCGCTCCAGCACCGGGCCGCGTGCGGCGAGCGCGCTCACCCTGAAGCTCGGCGAGGTCGCCTTGGTCAGCGAACTCACGTGCACGACGACTCCGTCGGGGTCGTCGGCTGCCAGCGGACGCGGCAACGGCCCGGCGTCCTCGTGCACCAGCCGCCGTACGAAGTCGTCCTCGACGAGGAACGCACCGGCCTCGCGGGCGATCCGCAGCACCTCGCCCCGGCGTTCGGGGGCCAGCACCGCGCCGGTCGGGTTCTGGAACAGCGGCTGGCAGACGAACACCCGGGCGCCGGTCGCCCGGAACGCGTCGGCGAGCAGGGCCGGCTTCACCCCGTCCGCATCCACCGGGACGGGGACGGGACGCAGGCCCGCGGACCGAGCGATCGCCAGCATGCCGGGATATGTGGGCGACTCGACGAGCACGGGAGCACCGGGCGGGGCGAGCGCGCGCAACGCGGTGGTGAGCGCCGACTGGCCGCCCGCGGTGATCAGTACCCCGGCGGCCGTGACCGCGCCGCCGATGTTCCGCGCGAACCACTCGCGCAGTTCCGGCAGCCCCTCCGTCGGCGGCCGCCCCCAGGCTCCGGGACGGCGGCCCGCCCGGGCCAGGGCCGCGGACATCGCGCGCTCCGGCTGGAGGGAGGGGTGCAGATAGCCGCCGTTGAACTCGACCACCCCGGGCGGCGGGGCCGCCAGCGAGACCAGGACGCCGGACGCGTCCACCGAGCGCGGTACGAGGTCGGCGGCGCCGTCCGCGCTCAGCGCGACCTCCTGCCAGGAGGTGTCCCCGGCCGCGGTGCCGGTGGCGCGCGGCTGTGCGCGGAAGGCACCGGCACCGGGGCGGGTGACCACCAGCCCCTCGGCCGCGAGCTGGGCCAGGGCTCGGGAGACGGTCACCGGGCTGACCCGGAACCGGTCGACGAGTGCCCTGCTCGACGGCAGCTTTCCACCAGGTGAGTAGCGGTCGAGCTCCCGTCGCAACTGTTCCGCCAGTTCGGTGACGCTGCTACGCTCTTGCATGAGAGTAAAGAGTAGCGCTATCGCCCCGACCGGGATAGCGGTTCCCGCCCCGACGAAGACGACCTTCGGCACCGTTCAGGCCGCCCTCGGGGTCGCCGCCTTCTCCCTCACCTTCCCGGCCACCGCGTGGGGTCTCGAGGGCTTCGGACCCTGGTCCCTCGTCGCCGTGCGCAGCGTCCTCGCGGCCCTCGTCGCGGGCGGGTGTCTGCTGGCGCTGCGCGTCCCGATGCCCGGCCGCCGCGACCGGCCGGGGCTCGCGGTCGTCGCCTGCGGGGTCGTGGTCGGCTTCCCGCTGCTGACCACACTCGCCCTGCGGACGTCGACCACCGCGCACGCCGCCGTCGTGGTGGGTCTGCTCCCCTTGACCACCGCGCTGCTCTCCGCCCTGCGCATGGGCACCCGCCCCTCGCGCACCTTCTGGACCGCGGCCCTCGCGGGCGCCGCCGCGGTGGTCGCCTTCACCGTGCAGCAGAGCGGCGGCGCCCTGACCACCGCCGACCTGTATCTGTTCGCCGCGCTGCTGGTGTGCGCGGCCGGTTACACCGAGGGCGGCCGGCTGGCCCGGGTCATGCCGGGCTGGCAGGTCATCGCGTGGGCGCTGGTGCTGTGCCTGCCGGTCGGCGTGCCCGCGGCCGCTCTCGCGCTGTCGTACGAACCCGTGCGCCTCACCGCGCACAGCGTCGCCGGGCTGCTGTGGGTGGCGGCCGGATCGCAGTTCCTCGGACTGGTCGTCTGGTACCGGGGGATGGCGGCGATCGGGATCCCCAAGGCCAGCCAGTTGCAGTTGGCCCAGCCCCTGCTCACACTGGTGTGGTCGGTGCTGCTGCTCGGCGAGCACCTGACGGTGGCCGCCCCGCTGACGGCCGCGGCGGTGCTCACGTGCATCGCGGTCACCCAGCGGGCGCGGGGCTGAGCGGCGCGTACGCGCCGGCTCCCAGTGGGCCCCCGCGCCGTAAAATCAGGCCACGGACCGCTCACTTGGTGAGGAGGCACCGCTGATGCGCGCAACCGTCGGCGACCAGCTTGTCCAGCACGGCAGGGTGGTCGGGCAGCAGGACAAGGTCGGTGAGATCGTCGAAGTGATGGGTCAGGCGGGCAACCCCCCGTACCGCGTCCGCTTCGAGGACGGGCACGAGGGCGTGTGCTCACCGGGCCCCGACACCGAGATCAGGCACCGGTTCCAGCAGACCGGCCGGTGAACCGGCGCGGGGGAGCCGCCGGCTTCTGGTAGTGGTCGGCGACCACCCGCGCCATCGCCCCGATCCGGTCGGAGGTGACCTCCCGCGCGGCGAAGAAGACGTGCCCGCGCACCTGTGCGTACTCGCGCGCGAGCGTGAGATGCCGGGACAGTTCGGCGGGGTCCTGCCAGGCCGCCGGCTGCGCGGGGTCGCCCGCCTTGTAGAGCGCCTCGCCGAGGTACAGCCTGGTCCTGCTCCCCTGTGCCTGCCTCGCCCACCAGGGCACGAGTTCGGCGTAGTCGGCCGCCGCGAAGCCGATGTTCCAGTAGAGCTGCGGCACGAGGTAGTCGATCCAGCCCTCACGCACCCACTTGCGGGTGTCCGCGAAGTTGTCGTCGTACGACTGCACACCCGCGCGCGTGTCCGAGCCGAGCGGGTCGGTGGCCGCGTTGCGCCACACCCCGAAGGGGCTGATGCCGAACTGTGCGGTGGGCCGGATCCGCTTGATGCGGGCCGCGGTCTCCAGGACCAGCTTGTCGATGTTGTCCCGCCGCCAGTCGGCCCGGTTCGAGAAGGCGCCGCCGTAGGCGTCGTAGGCCGCGTCGTCGTCGAAGGTCTGGCCGGCCACCGGGTACGGGTAGAAGTAGTCGTCGAAGTGGACCGCGTCCACCGGGTACCTGCGCACCGCGTCGAGGATCGCGTCCTGGACGAAGGCGCGGACCTCGGGCAGCCCGGGGTTGTAGTAGAGCTTCCCGCCGTACGGCACCACCCAGTCCGGGTGTTCGCGGGCGGGGTGGGAGGCGACCAGCTTCGTCGGGTCCGCGTGGTTGGCGATGCGGTACGGGTTGAACCAAGCGTGCAGTTGCAGGCCCCGCCGGTGCGCCTCGGTGACGGCGGTGCCGAGCGGGTCCCAGCCCGGGTCCTTGCCCTGGGTCCCGGTGAGGTACTGCGACCAGGGCTCGTAGGGCGAGGGCCACAGGGCGTCGGCGGTGGGCCGTACCTGGAACATCACCGCGTTCAGGCGGTCCGCCGCCGCCCGGTCGAGGTGGGCGATCAGCTCCGCGCGCTGCTGTGCGGCGGTCAGCCCCGGCTTCGACGGCCAGTCCCGGTTGGACACGGTGGCGAGCCACACGCCCCGCATCTCGGTCGCCGCCCGCTTCCTGTGGCCCGGCGCGGCGGCCGCTCCCGAGGCCGTCGTCAGGGTGGACAGCGCGGCCAGCGCGAAGGCCCGGCGCGACAGACGTCCCATATGCACACTCCCCCAACACCATGGATCCGTTCGGTCACGGATCGTCTTCGCGCCCCAGAATGCCCGAAGGATGCCGGACCCCGGCGATCGATCATCGATACTTGGGAGTAACGTGCTCGAACGGAGCAGGATCCGGCCACAGCCGACCTGCCACCAGGTGAAGACCAGCGAAAGGGACGAAGTGACGGACTTCCCGGCGGGAGACATCGCGCGCGTCGGAGTGGTGGGCTGCGGCCAGATGGGGGCGGGCATCGCCGAGGTGTGCGCCCGCGCCGGTCTGGACGTGAAGGTCGCCGAGACCACCGGCGAGGCCCTGGAGATCGGCCGCACCCGGCTGTTCAACTCCCTGACCAAGGCCGCCGAACGCGGCAAGATCTCGGCGGAGGAGCTGGCGGAGACGCAGGCCCGCCTGAGTTTCACCACCGATCTCGGCGAGTTCTCGGACCGCGATCTGGTCATCGAGGCCGTCGTGGAGAACGAGCAGGTGAAGACCGAGATCTTCCAGGTGCTGGACCAGGTGGTGACCCGCCCGGACGCGATCCTGGCCTCCAACACCTCCTCCATCCCGCTGGTGAAGCTCGCGGTCGCCACCTCGCGGCCCGACCAGGTCGTCGGCATCCACTTCTTCAACCCGGCCCCGGTGCAGAAGCTCGTCGAGCTGATCCCGGCGCTCACGACGTCCGAGGGCACCCTCGCCCGTGCCCAGCAGTTCGCCGAGAAGCTGCTCGGCAAGCACGCGATCCGCGCCCAGGACCGCTCCGGCTTCGTGGTCAACGCGCTGCTGATCCCGTATCTCCTGTCCGCGATCCGGATGTTCGAGTCGGGAATCGCCAGCCGCGAGGACATCGACAACGGCATGGAGCTCGGCTGCGCCCACCCGATGGGGCCGCTGAAGCTGTCCGACCTGATCGGCCTCGACACCGTCGCCTCGGTCGCCTTCTCGATGTACGAGGAGTACAAGGAGCCGCTGTACGCCGCTCCGCCGCTGCTCCAGCGCATGGTCGACGCGGGCCGGCTGGGCCGGAAGACCGGCTCGGGGTTCTACACCTACGGCTGACCCGCACCCTGTCAGTTCCAGGGTGCTGATGACACAGTGCGACGAACGCGGGCCCGGCACTCCTCGGAGCGCCGGGCCCGCGTCATTCACACACCGTGTGCGCACCGGGCCCGCATATGCCTGTCGCACACTCTCCCCACGCGCCCACCAGGCGAGTTGACTCTTCATGCGCATGCAAGGGATGTGACGACTACGGAAAGGAGCGGACCCGTGACCGCCGACCCGGAGCATCCCGTGGTCCATGGAGAACTCGCAGAGTTACGGCGCCGCCTCGATGTCGCGTACGCACGCGTCGAGGGCGGACTCGCTCTGCTCAGTCACCGCACGGAACAGACGGACAAGGAGATCGACGAGCTGAGCGCACGGATCATCGCCCTTGAGCACGCCCGCTGGCCGCTTCCCGCGGTCGCGGCGATCACCGCCGTGGGCGCGCTCGTCGTGGCGATCTGGCAGGCCTTCGGCCACTGAGGCTTCGGGGTACTCGGGTGGGGGGTCAGGGCAGGGCCCGTCCGGCCCTAGGCGTCCTGACCGAGCCTCAGATGGTGCAACAGCAGTAACGCGGCCGCCATGTTGGCGGCCGGGACCTCCCCACGGGTGACCATGTCGGGAACGAGTTTCAGGGGGACCCATTCCCGGCGGTCGGACTCGAAGTCGTCCACGGGGTGTCCGATGTACTCGCCCTCGTCGGTCCAGTAGATGTGGTGCTTGGCGTCGGTGAGCCCGTTGGAGGGCTCCACGCTCATGAGGTGCCGGAGCCGTCCCGGTCGCCAGCCGGTCTCTTCCTCCAGTTCCCTGGCGGCCGCGACGGCGATGTCCTCGCCGTCCTCGACCACACCGGCGGCGAGTTCCCACCCCCAGCTGTCGGTGATGAAGCGGTGGCGCCACAGCAGCAGGACCTCGTTGGCCTCGTTCACCACTGTGGCGACGGCGACGGGCCGCAGCCGTATCAGGAAGTGGTCGAGATGCCGCCCGTCCGGCAGTTCGACATCGGCGAGATTGACCTTGAACCAGCGGTTTTCATACACAGTTTGTTCGTTCTGTTTCGTCCACTGCACGGTTCTGCCACCTTCCGTCGAGTAAGTGGCAATATCGCAGCAGGGACTGTGGGGTGTCGGCTCCCGTGTGCCGACCTACAGGGGCACGCGCAGTGCGCCGTCGATCAGTTCGGCCGCCGCGGCGGTGCCCGAGCAGCCACTGCGGGCCAGGTGTTCGCGCACCGCTCTGAGTCTGTCGCGCAGGCGCTGGGACTCCATTCCCCGGGCCTGTTCCGCCATCTGCACGGCGGTGGCCACCGCCTTGTCCGCGTTGCCCTGGCGCAGCTCGATCGTGCTGAGCATGGCGAGCCGGTGCACCCGGCCCCGGTCGTGGGCCGGGTTGTCGACGGCGGCCGCCGCGTGTGCGGCCGCCGCCGCGAGCTCGCCGAGACTCAGAAGCGCCTCCGCCACCTGGACGTTGACGAGGCCCGGCTGGACATAGCCGGTCTCGTCGGGCTCGTACCCGCGCCGGATGCGTTCGGCGGCCTGCTCGGCCCGCCGGATGCAGGACAGGGCGGTCGTGCCGTCGCCGAGGTGGGCGTACGCCTTGGCCTGCATCGCGTAGAGGTCGCAGGCGAGCGCCGGGGTGATGTGCCTGCCCGCGGCCCGCAGCGCGGCCTCGGCGAAGGCGACGGCCTGGCGGTACTCCCGCATGAACAGGGACTGGTTGACCAGCAGGGCGATGACGTAGGCGCCGAGTCCGCGGTCGCCGCTGGCCTTGGCTAGCCGGAGAGCCTGGTGGAAGTAGCGCTGGGCGAGGCCGTGCGCGTCGGAGTCGTAGGCGCAGATGCCGGCGACGGCGACCAACCCGCCGGTGGCGCGGTGCAGTTGGCGGCCGGTCTCGTCGGTGTAGCTGCCCCGCAGCAGCGGGGCGGCCTCGGCGTTCAGGAAGCCGACGATCCGGCTGCGGGTCGCCACGCCGCCGGCCTTGCGGTACATCTGCTCGTAGTGGGTGCGGGCTGCGCGGAGCATCTCGATGTCGGCGGTGGTGACCCGGTGCCGGCCGCCACGGGAGACGTCGACATCCTCGGGCGGGTTCTCCCACTCCCACACGGGCATGACGGCGGGCGTGCCGGTGACCGCGGGGGCGCCCAGGATGTGCGGGCGCTGCTGTTCGTCCGAGCGCCACAGGGCGGTGGCCCGCTCGACGAATCCGGACAGGGAGGTGCCGTGC
The DNA here is from genome assembly GCF_040607335.1 of Streptomyces sp. NPDC005303. Lineage (NCBI taxonomy): Bacteria > Bacillati > Actinomycetota > Actinomycetes > Kitasatosporales > Streptomycetaceae > Streptomyces > Streptomyces sp. NPDC005303. Next base: position 61,051 of record NZ_JBEXGM010000003.1, read on the forward strand.
GGGACGGACGGTTCACCGGGGACGCCGAGGCCGATGTCGTCGAGGGTGACGGGGCGTTGGAGGCGGCCCGCGAGTACCTCGCAGATCAGGTCGGGCACCTGGCCGCGCGGCCGCTGGCCCTTCAACCACCGTGCCACGGCGGTGTGTTCGTACCTGAGTGCGAGGCCGCGTGCGCGCCCGGCCTGATTCACATGTGCGGCAAGCCCCGCGTGCGAGATCCCGGCTTCGTCGAGAATCGCGTCGAGCAGAGTGTTGGGCTGCATCTGTGCCCCCCGGGTGGCTCGGTGCCGACAGATTAGTGGGTCCGTCTTCACACGGGGTGTGAACGGAGTGTCCGAATCCGCAGGGTGTGCGCGCTGTCGCGGAGAGTTCTCACCCGGTTGACTGAACTGCCTCGCAAGAGGCCGGCCGGGCCGCCGGCTCCCCCTCGTACAGTGCGGTGGCCTGGCCGTGGGCTTGGACCAAGACCAAGGGGGCGCCACGGGAGGTGTGTTGCCGGTGCACATCATGCCGACGGCCCCTTTCCCAGGCCCCGCACACGCGATCGGACCGGCCTCGAAAGGCCGGTCCGATTCTGTCGAACGCAGGACCACACGGGCCGGATCACCGGGTGAACTCACCCATGTGGAGGCGCGGCCCGACGGCGGCTAGGCCCTCAGGACCGCACCTGTCCGCTCCCCCGCCAGGGCCACCGCCGCGTCCCGCGCCGCGGAAGCCTCGTCCACGGTCAGCGTCCGGTCACTCGCGCGGAAGCGCAACGCGTACGCCAGCGACTTCCGCCCGTCCCCCAGCTGCTCCTCGTTCTCGTACACGTCGAACAGCCGGATCGCCTCGAGGAGTTCGCCCGCGCCCTCACGCAGCGCGGCCTCGACCTCGGCGTGCGGCACGAACTTGTCGACGACCAGGGCGACATCCTGCGTGGCCACCGGGAAGGTGGAGATGGCCGGCGCCTGCGGGGTGTCGTCGCCGACCGCCTCCAGGACGTCCAGGTCCAGCTCCATCGCACAGGTGCGCGCGGGCAGCCCGAACGCCTTCACGACGCGCGGGTGCAGCTCACCGGCGTGCCCCACCACGGTGTCGCCGACGACGAACTCGGCACACCGGCCCGGGTGCCACGGCCCGTACTGCCCACGGCGGACCACCAGTTCGGCCCCGGCCTCGCGCGCGACCAGGCGACCGGCCTCGACCGCGTCGGCCCAGTCGGCCGGACGGCCCTTGCCCCACCAGCCGGCCTGTTCCCGGGCACCGGCCAGCACCACGGCCACGTGCCGCGGCTGCTCCGGCAGCGCGGCGTCCAGCTCGGCGAACTCCTCGTCCGTGGGACGCCGGTCGACCGGCAGCACCGCGGCCACCCGCTGCTCCGAGCGCGGCAGGAAGACCAGCCCGGTCTCGAACAGCGCCAGATCGTGCGAACCCCGCCCGTCGTTGCGCCGCAGCGCACCGAGCAGACCCGGCAGCAGCGAGGTCCGCAGCGCGGGCTCCTCGTCGTTGAGCGGGTTCGTCAGCTTGACGACCCGGCGGGCCGGGTCGTCGGCCTCCAGGCCGAGCTGGTCGAAGACCTGCTCGCTCACGAAGGGGTAGTTCGGCGCCTCGACGTACCCGGCACCGGCCAGCACCCGGCCCGCCCGGCGGTGCAGCCGCTGGCGGTGGGTCAGGCCACGGCCGGCCGGCGGCCTGGGCAGCGTGGAGGGCAGGTTCTCGTAGCCCTCCAGCCGGATGACCTCTTCGGCCAGGTCGTTGATCTCCTGGAGGTCGGGACGCCAGGACGGCACGGTGACGATGAGCTCGTCCTGCCCGTACACGTCGCAACCGACCTCCTGGAGACGCCGTACGACGGTCTCGCGGCCGTAGGAGACACCCGCGACCTTGTCCGGGTGGTCCGCCGGGACGCTGATCGTGTGCGGGGCCGACGGGGCGACGACCTCGGTGACCCCGGCCTCGGCGGTGCCGCCCGCGAGCAGCACAAGGAGGTCGACCGTGCGCTGCGCGGCAGCGGCGGCGGCCTGCGGGTCGACACCGCGCTCGAAGCGCCGGGACGCCTCGGAGGACAGCTTGTGGCGACGGGCCGTACGCGCGATGGCGACCGCGTCGAAGTGCGCGGCCTCGATGACGACGTCGGTCGTGCCTTCACCCTCGGCGTGGTCGGCGATCTCGGTGTTGGCGCCGCCCATGACACCCGCGAGGCCGATCGGCCCGCGCTCGTCCGTGATGACCAGGTCCTCGGCGTGCAGCTTCCGCTCGACGCCGTCGAGGGTCTTGATCTGCTCGCCCTCCGCGGCCCGGCGGACACCGATGGTGCCCTGGATCAGGGAGCGGTCGTAGGCGTGCAGCGGCTGGCCGAGCTCCATCATCACGTAGTTGGTGACGTCGACGGCGAGCGAGATCGGGCGCATGCCGACCTTCTGGATCCGGCGCTGGAGCCAGAGCGGGGAGCGGGCCTCGGGGCTCAGACCGGTGACGGTGCGCGCGGTGAAGCGGTCGCAGCCGAACGGGTCGGAGACCTGGACCGGGTAGCCGAAGGCGTTCGGGCCCGGGACGTCGAGCAGGGCCGGGTCGCGCAGCGGCAGGCCGTAGGCGATCGCGGCCTCGCGGGCCACGCCCCGGATGGACAGGCAGTCGCCGCGGTTGGCGGTGACGGCGATGTCCAGGACCTCGTCGACCAGCTCCAGGAGCTCGATGGCGTCCTTGCCGACCTCGGTCTCCGGGGGCAGCACGATGATGCCGTGGCTGCCGTCGTCGCCCATGCCCAGCTCGTCGCCCGAGCAGATCATGCCGTGGGAGGTCCTGCCGTACGTCTTGCGGGCGGAGATGGAGAAACCGCCGGGCAGCGTGGCCCCCGGGAGCACCACGACGACCTTGTCGCCGACGGCGAAGTTCCGGGCGCCGCAGACGATCTCCTGCGGCTCGCCGGTGCCGTTGGCCTGGCCGACGTCGACCGTGCAGAAGCGGATCGGCTTCTTGAAGCCCTCCAGCTCCTCGATGGTCAGCACCTGGCCGACGACCAGGGGGCCCTTGAGGTCGGCGCCGAGGTGCTCGACGGTCTCGACCTCGAGGCCCGCGGAAACGAGCTTGGCCTGGACGTCACGGCCGGTTTCGGTCGCCGGCAGGTCGACGTACTCCCGCAGCCAAGAAAGCGGGACCCGCATCAGATCTCCATCCCGAACGGCCGGGTGAACCGGACGTCACCCTCGACCATGTCTCGCATGTCCTCGACGTTGTGGCGGAACATCAGCATCCGCTCGATGCCGAACCCGAAGGCGAAGCCGCTGTACTTCTGCGGGTCCACGCCACAGGCGGTCAGCACCTTGGGGTTGACCATCCCGCAGCCGCCCAGCTCGATCCAGCCCTCGGAGGAGCAGGTACGGCAGGGGCGGTCGGGGTTGCCGACGGACTCGCCGCGGCACACGTAACAGACCATGTCCATCTCGGCGGACGGCTCGGTGAAGGGGAAGAAGTTCGGGCGCAGCCGGGTCTTCATGCCCTCGCCGAACAGGGCCTGGACCATGTGGTCCATGGTGCCCTTGAGGTCGGCCATGGTCAGGCCCTCGTCGACGGCCAGCAGTTCGACCTGGCGGAAGACCGGGGTGTGCGTGGCGTCCAGCTCGTCGGTGCGGTAGACGACACCGGGGCAGATCACGTACACCGGCAGGTCCCGCGAGAGCAGCGAGCGGATCTGCACGGGCGAGGTGTGGGTGCGCAGCACGACACCGGACTCGGTACCGCCCTGCGGGCCCTCGACGAAGAAGGTGTCCTGCTCGCCGCGGGCCGGGTGGTCCGGGCCGATGTTGAGCGCGTCGAAGTTGAACCACTCGGCCTCGACCTGCGGGCCCTCGGCGACCTCGTAGCCCATGGCCACGAAGACGTCCTCGATGCGCTCGGAGAGCGTGGTCAGCGGGTGGCGGGCGCCGGCCGGTACGCGGTCGTACGGCAGTGTGACGTCCACCGCCTCCTCGACCAGGACCCGCTGGTCGCGCTCGGCCTCCAGTTCGGCCTGGCGTCCGGCGAGGGCCTTGTTCACCGCGCCCCGGGCCTGGCCGACGAGCTTGCCGGCGGCTGCCTTGGCGTGCGGGGGCAGGGCGCCGATCTCGCGGTTGGCGAGGGCCAGCGGGGAGGTGCCCCCGGTGTGAGCGACCTTGGCCTCCTGGAGCGCTTCGAGGGAGTCCGCGGCGGCGAAGGCGGCGAGCGCCTCTTCCCGCATGCGCTCGATCTCTTCCGGTTTCAGGGCCTCGACCTCTACAGGGTCGTACGACTTGTTCGGTGCCGACATCTCTTCCCGTGCTTCCGATTGGCTGGCTGAAGGTCCCCGTCACCGACTCACTCAGAGGTCAGAGGGCCGTCCATGGGACACATGGGTGCCAAAGGCCGAGTCTAACGGGGTGGGGATGTACGGATGCGCCCGCGGGCACTCAGCTCAGATAGGCCGGAGCGCTCACGGGCAACGTAAATCGGAACTCGGCGCCGCCCTGGGGGCCGCGGCCGACCGTGATGGTGCCGCCGTGGGCTTCGACGATGCCCTTGACGATGTAGAGCCCGAGGCCGGTGCCACCGCGCTTGCTGCCCCGCCAGAAGCGGGTGAAGACGCGGTTCATGGACTCCTCCGGGATGCCGGGACCCTCGTCGCTCACCGTGACCGACGTGCCGGTGTCCTCCCCTTCGCGGGGGGACGCCGTGGGCGTGATGTCAATCGTGACGGTTCCCTCGCCGTGCCGCACCGCATTTTCGAGCAGGTTGCTGAGCACCTGGTCGATCTTGTCGGGGTCGGCCCACAGCATGGGCAGCGGCTGTTCGAGGCGGAGCAGGAACCGGTCGGCGGCGAGGCCGGCGGCGACGTAGGCCTGGATATGGCGCCCGACGGCGGCGCCGATGTCGACGGGCTGGCGCCTGACCTCCAGGCGCCCGGAGTCGATCCTCGAAATGTCGAGCAGCTCGGCGATGAGCCGGGTGACCCGGTCGGCGTCCGCGTCGACGGTCTCCAGCATCAGCCGCTTCTGGTCGTCGGTGAACCTCTCCCACTTGGCGAGGAGGGTCGCGGTGAAGCCCTTGACGGAGGTGAGCGGGGACCTGAGCTCGTGGGCCACGGTGGCGATCAGCTCGGCGTGGCTGCGCTCGGTGCGGCGGCGGGCCTCGGTGTCGCGCAGGCTGACGACGACCCGGTGGACGGGTCCGGTGGGCTCGGTGCGCACGTACTGGGCGGAGACGAGGACCTCACGGCCGCCCGGCAGCAGCAGGTTCCGCTCGGGCTGCCGCCTGCGGATCGCGAGGCCGCCGTAGGGATCGGTCAGCTGCCACCAGCGCCGCCCCTCCAGATCCTCTAACGGAAGGGCCTTCTCCAGCCGCCTGCCGATGGTGTCCTCGGCGGACAGGGCGGTGATGCGGGCCGCGGCGGCGTTGAAGCAGATCACGCGGCCCTGCTCGTCCGCGACGACGAGACCGTCGGGCAGCTGGTCGGGATCGATGCCGAGCTCGGCGGGACCACCGGCACAGGCCTCGGACACGCCTTGCGTGCTCCTCGTGCCGACACTCATCCCCGTACCCCACCTCTCAGGCGTCTGAGGGGCCCCCGAGCTGGTCACCCTACTGGTTCTCGGTGACGGAGCGGCACCCTCCGGAGGCGCGCTGTGCACGGGCTGACGCATAGAGACATACGGCGGCGGCGGTGGCGAGGTTCAGGCTCTCGGCCTTTCCGTGGATCGGTACGCGCACCACGGCGTCAGCGAGCGCGCGGGTCTCCTCCGGGAGCCCCCAGGCCTCGTTGCCGAAGATCCAGGCGGTGGGCCCGCCCATGGTGCCCTGGTCGAGCTCGGCGTCGAGGTCGTCGGTGCCGGCCCCGTCGGCGGCGAGGATCCGCACCCCGGCCCGCCTGAGGCCCTCGACGGCCTCCTCCACGGGCACGCCCACGGCGACCGGCAGATGGAACAGGGAGCCCACGGAGGCCCGTACCGCCTTGGGGTTGTAGACATCGACGGACGCGTCGGTCAGTACGACGGCCTCGGCACCGGCGGCGTCGGCGCACCGCAGGACGGTCCCGGCGTTCCCGGGATCCCGCACGTTCGCGAGCACCGCGACGAGCTTGGGGCGGCCGGCGAGGATCTCCTCGAAGGGGGTGTCGAGGAACCGGCAGATCCCGACGAGCCCCTGCGGGGTGACGGTGGTGGAGATGTCGGCGATGACGTCCTCGGAGGCGAGGTGCACACGGGCGTCGACGGCCCGGGCCTCCCCGACGATGTCGGCGTACCGCTCCGCGGCCTCGACGGTGGCGAACATCTCCACCAGCCCGTGCCCGGCGGCCTCCCGCACGGCCTGCGGTCCCTCGGCCAGGAACAGCCGCTCCTTCCCCCGGAAGTTCCGCCGGGCGAGCCGCCGGGCGGCGGAGACTCGGGGGGAACGGGGGGAGATCAGCTCGGGGGCAACCGGGGGCATCGCGCTCACTTTCATCCAACTTTCCGCCGCAACGGCGATCAACCACGACGGCGGAAGTCGGCGGTGCCGCGCCCACCCCGCCACTCAACGCAACGGACCCGCAGGCAGAAGCCCACGGGTCCATCAAGTCACGTCGGCCTAGAGCCGGCGAGGCGTCACGCAGCCTTGGGGGCGTTGACGTCCGACGGCAGAGCCTTCTGCGCCACCTCGACCAGCGCGGCGAACGCGGTCGCGTCGTTGACGGCCAGCTCGGCCAGGATCTTGCGGTCGACCTCGATGTTCGCCGCGTTCAGACCCTGGATGAAGCGGTTGTACGTGATGCCGTTGGCGCGGGCAGCGGCGTTGATGCGCTGGATCCACAGCCGACGGAAGTCACCCTTGCGCTTCTTGCGGTCGTTGTAGTTGTAGACCAGCGAGTGGGTGACCTGCTCCTTGGCCTTGCGGTACAGGCGCGAACGCTGACCGCGGTAGCCGGAGGCCGCCTCGAGGATCGCCCGGCGCTTCTTGTGGGCGTTGACTGCCCGCTTGACGCGTGCCACTTGTTAACTCCTTGTAGCGGGGCCGTGGTTGGACTCACACGGCCCGGTATCGATTGGGTCCCGGTCTAGAGGTGCTTCAGGCGCTGGGCGCCCGGCCTCACTTGCCGAGAAGCTTCTTGATCTTCGCGGCGTCGCCCGGGGCCATCTCGGCGTTGCCGGTGAGGCGACGCGTCACGCGGGACGACTTGTGCTCGAGCAGGTGGCGCTTGCCGGCACGCTCGCGGAGCACCTTGCCGGAGCCGGTGATCTTGAAGCGCTTGCTGGCACCGCTGTGCGACTTGTTCTTCGGCATAGCGCCGTTATCTCCTCGTCGGTGGCGCTCCGGTGCCCGGTCCTGAAACCGGGCACTGTGAGCGTCGCTCTTGTATCGGTTGGGTCCTGGGGACTCACGTCCCCCGGGGTCACGCCTCGGCGGGAGCCTCTGCCGGGGCCTCGACCTCGGCCTCGACCTCGACGTCGGTGTCGTCCTCGACGTAGTCGGACTCCGCGGCGTTCTGCGACTTGCCGGGGTTGGCCTTCGCGTCTGCCTTGCGGGCTTCCTGCGCCTGGCGGGCCTCGGCCATCGCCTCGGTCTTCTTCTTGTGCGGACCGAGAACCATGATCATGTTCCGGCCGTCCTGCTTCGGGTTCGACTCCACGAACCCGAGGTCGGCCACGTCCTCCGCGAGCCGCTGCAGCAGCCGGTAGCCCAGCTCGGGCCGGGACTGCTCGCGACCACGGAACATGATCGTGATCTTGACCTTGTCGCCCTGCTTGAGGAACCGGACGACGTGACCCTTCTTGGTGTCATAGTCGTGCGGGTCGATCTTCGGCCGGAGCTTCATCTCCTTGATGACCGTGTGCGCCTGGTTCTTGCGCGCCTCACGGGCCTTCATGGCCGACTCGTACTTGAACTTCCCGTAGTCCATGAGCTTGCACACAGGCGGACGGGCGGTTGCCGCCACCTCGACCAGGTCCAGGTCGTACTCCTGCGCAAGCTCCAGTGCCTTGGCCAGGGGGACGATGCCCACCTGCTCGCCACTGGGACCGACAAGTCGCACCTCTGGAACGCGAATCCGGTCGTTGATGCGGGGCTCGGCGCTGATGGATCCTCCTCGGTTAGCACCACACGGCGGTCTGGCGGACAGCCGCTTATGTCATTTTTCGTCAGACCTAACCGCGCCGAGACACAAAAAATGCCCCGGGACGATCACAGACGGGGCTCCAAACACTGCCGGAGCACCGCCGCGATGACACGGGGCGCGCTTTCGGGCGACTCCATCGTCCGTACGGAACGATGGTGGCCGCCTGACCGGGGTGACCCGCCGTCCCGGGGGGCGGTCGGGTGGGAGATCGGAGCCTCCACTTGTGGGCCAGTCACACTTACACACAGATGTGTCCGGCCGGTCGTCACACAAGGTTAGCAGCATCCGGGGGGTGGTGCGAACCGGCGTGCACCGGGCCCTATCGTGTGGGACATGAGTGACACCCCTCCCGCGTCCCCCGACTCCCCCGACTTCGACGAGATGACCCGCGACATCGCCGAGGTCCCCGCCGTCGAGGTGATCGTGACGGTCGCGGTCAACCTGATGAGCGCCGCCGCCGTGAAGCTCGGTCTGACCGAGGAGGGCGACAAGTACAAGGACCTGGACGAGGCCCGCAAGCTGATCCACGCCCTCGCCGGTCTCATGGACGGGAGCGCGACGGAGATCAGCTCCTTCCACGCCGCTCCGCTCCGGGACGGCCTGAAGTCCCTCCAGCTGGCCTTCCGCGAGGCGTCCCTGGTCCCGGACGAGCCGGGCCAGGGCCCCGGCGAGAAGTACACCGGGCCGATCTACGGCTAGCTCATCCCCGTACGAACAAGGGCTCGCCCGGAGGCGTGGCCCCGGCCGGCAGGACTGCCAGGTCGAGACCGCGCACCAGGCGGGCCCTCAGTGTCTCGTCGGCGGCGAGCCGCTCGGCGACGGCCTGGGCGGCGACCGTGGGCGTCGCGGACGGCTCCAGCACCAGGGCCAGGGTGCCGTCGGCCTGCCCCGGCCCGAGGTGGGCGCGGAGCACGGCGGGCTCGGCGGCGACGGCGTCCCGTACGGCCCCGATGACGGCCGGGTCGGCCAGCGGGTCGGTGCTCGCCCGGCCCTCGGCGAGCGCGAGCAGCGCGGGGCCGGTCAGTTCGAAGGGCACGGGACCCGCCAGGTCCAGCACCAGGGTGTCCGCCTTCTCGTGCGCGGCTGCCTGCAGCGCCTGGTGCAGGGGTACGGCGACGGGGCGGGCCCCGGGGTCCCAGCGGGCCAGCGAGTCGGTGGAGGTGAAGGCCGGCAGGGCGGTCCGGGATCCGGCCTTCAGGGTGGGGACGGCCATGTCGCTGGTCTTCTCGCGGCGCAGCCCGTTCTCGTCCTCCTCGACCTCGCCGAGCACGGCCACGACGGGGACGAGGAGCCGGGCACCCTTGAGGGCCTCCAGGACCGGGCCCACGGCGGCACGGTCCTCGGCCCAGGCCGCGAGCGCCGCGCTCAGCCGGGGATCGGCGGAGCCGTCGTCGTCGGAGAAGCCGGAGTCGGGAATGTTCTTGTTCGCCACGGTCACCGACCCTATAGGGGGCTTGCTGCTGCGGTTGTGCGGGCCCGGAAACCCGGCCGTGACGGCTTTCACGGGTTTTTCAGAGTTCGCTGACACAGCTCTAACGTCCGTCTAACGGCCCGCACAGCCGGCGGCCCGACCATCGGCGCCATGGAGTCCTCCAGAGCCGCCAGACGCCGCGCCCGCAGGTTCCCCCGACGGCCGTTGATGTACACCGCGCTGGCCTGTGTCGCCGTCGTCGGCGCCACGGCCGGCGGGACGGTGTACGTGAAGGCGCAGGCGCACTCCGGGAACAGCGCCGTATCGTCGGCGGCGACGCCGTCGGTCTCGCCCTCGTCGGCGACAAGGACTCAGGAGGCGGCGGTGGCGGAGCAGGTGGTGGATCTCGACGGGCGGCTGGCCGGCGCCATGACGTCGGTGAGCGTGACGGGCGAGCAGAAGGTCTCGGCGGCGGTGCTCGACCTGGAGTCGGGCGACAGCGCGGTCCACGGCGACGGCGCCTTCGACACGGCGAGCATCGTGAAGGTGGACATCCTGGCGGCGCTGCTGCTCCAGCACCAGGAGGCGGGAACGCGGCTCAGTGCGGGGGAGAAGGCGTACGCCACGACGATGATCGAGAACAGCGACAACACCTCGGCGTCCGCGCTGTGGGACGTCATCGGGAAGGCCGCGGGGCTCGACGCCGCCAACGAGAAGTTCGGGCTCACCGGTACGGAGGGCGGCGACGGGGCGCTGTGGGGGCTGACCCAGACGACCGCGGCCGATCAACTCACCCTGCTCCAGCAGGTGTTCGGTGACGACTCGGTGCTGAGCGCGGCCTCGCGGTCGTACCTCCAGGGGCTGATGGGCCGGATAGAGGCCGATCAGCGGTGGGGGGTGTCGGCCGCGGCCGACGGGTCCGGCTGGGCGCTGAAGAACGGATGGCTGCCGCGCAGTACGACCGGACTGTGGGACGTCAACAGCATCGGACGGGTGACGGTGGACGGCCACGAGTATCTGGTGGCCGTGCTGTCGAACGGCAACTCCACACAGGCGAAGGGGATTTCGCTGGTGGAGGCGGCGGCGAAGGTGGCGGTGTCCGTGTTCAGGAGTGAGGACGCGTCCGCGTCGGCGAACGCCACGAGTGCGGCGGCTCACTGAGGCTGCCGCCCTGCCTCAGAAGCCCTCGTAGGTCCGACGCGGGCCGCGGCGGCCGCGCCACAGGACCACAGCGGTGACCAACAGGGCCACGCCCAGGCCGCCCGCCAGCGGGGCCGCCCAACTGGCCGTGTCGTCAGCCGACTTTGCGGTGTCCGGGCCCGAGCCGAAGTACTTCTCGCCGTAGGAGGCCGGCTGCAGGCCCTCCGGCTTCAGACGGTCCGCCGCCTTGAGCGCGGCCGCGGGGTCGACGAAGCCGAAGCCGCGGGAGTCGTCGCGGCCGCCGACGGGGGCGTTGCGGGCCGTGTCCTCCAGGAGTCGCTTGATCTGCGCGGGCGTCAGGTCGGGGTGGGCGGCCCTGACGAGGGCGACCGCGCCCGAGACGAACGCGGAGGCGGCGCTGGTGCCCCACCCCTCGTAGTACTTGTGGTCGGGGTCGGCGATGACCACATCGTCGCCGGGGGCCGCGACCGTGGCGTACCAGCGGCGGGTGGAGAAGGAGGCACGGGTGCCGAACTTGTCGACGGCGGTGGCGGCGATGACGCCCGGGTAGGCGGCCGGGTAGGAGATGTGGTCGCCCTTCTCGCCGCCGTTGCCCGCCGAGGCGACGACGACGGCACCCTTCTCGAGGGCGTACTGGACGGCGTCGTCCTCGCCGGCCTCCGGGTGCGCGGAGGCGGAGTCGTCGCCGAGGGAGAGGTTGATGACGTCGGCGCCGTGGTCGGCGGCCCAGCGGATGCCCTCGGCGAGCGCGTTGCCGCGGGTGTTGCGGGCCTTGGCGCGGGCCGGGTCGCCGTCCTCCAGGATCACCCGGACGGGGAGGATTTTGGCCTCGGGTGCGATGCCCATGACCCCGTCGCCGTTGCCGACACCGTGTCCGTGACCGGCGATGATGCCGGCCATGGCGGTGCCGTGCCGGGCCCAGGCGCGGTCGCCCCGGGTGGCGCCGAAGCCGATCATGTCCTTGCCGGTGAGGACGTTGCCGACGAGGTCGGGGTGGTCGTTCTCGACACCGGTGTCCAGGACGGCGACGGTGACGCCGGCGCCCTTGGTGGTCTGCCACGCCTGCTGGGTGTGCATGGCGTCCAGGGCCCACTGCTTGGCGCGGATGCCGTCGGCGTGCGCGGCGGTGGGCGGGACGAGGGCCACGGAGGCGGCGACGAGGACGCTCAGGAGCCCTGCCCTGCGGGTGGTGACGCTCATGAGGGCTGCTCCGGGGGCGAGGTGACGGTCTTGCGCAGGGCACGCTCGACACGGTCCGCCAGGCCCTGTGCCTCGTTGCCGAGACCGGCCTGGGCGGCGGGGGTGGTGTCGCCGGACTCCATGGCCTTCTCGGCGGGCTCCGGGGTGTCGACCTTGCGGCCGTCCGCCCAGCCGGAGACGGCGTAGGCGACGACCGGGGCGTCGGTGAGGACGGAGATCGTCCAGGAGGCCCGCTGCCCGGCGCCGAACCGCGCCGCGAGGGTGTTCTTCGCGGCGTACGGGAGGGGCATCAGGTCGGTGCGGGTTTCCAGGCCCTCCCGGGTGAAGCGGGTGTCGAGGTCGCGCATGGCGGTGGCGTCGGCGTCGGTGAAGAGGAGGCCGACGGTGGTCACGTAACTCTGGGTGGCGTCGGTGTAGGTGGCGCGCAGGAGGCGTTCGCAGCCGACGGGGGCGAGGGCCTTGCTCAGCAGGGGGTCGAAGGCGTTTCGGCAGCCGCTGTCCGGGGCGACGGCGATCCGCGTCCAGGTGCGGTCGGCGCCGCCGGGCCCGGCGCCCTGGCCGTCCACGGTCGGCGGGAACAGCTGGTCGACGGGCACGCTGTGCCACAGTTCGCCGGCCTGGGTGAAGGTGTCGCTGCCTGCCTCGTCGCCGGAGTCACCGATCAGCCAACTCCCGGTCACGGCACCCCCGATGAGCCCGAGTCCGAGCACGACGCACGCGGCCACGGCGGCGATCCGGGGAGGGATCCGCACTCCCCACGACCGCTCCTTGTAACCGACCTCGGGCTCACCGAAGGACACGACCGGCCGCCCGTTGCCGGGAGCTTGGGCCTGCGGGGGCGGGGCGGCGCTCCAGGAGAGGGCGGGGTCGGGTGCGAGGGGGGCGGTCCGGGGAGGTGCGGTGGGGGCCGGGGGCGTACCCGGGGGCCCGAAGACCGGCGCCTCCCGCGTGGGGCGCGGCGGGAACCCGGGGCGGGTGTCCGGCATGGGCGGTACGGCGGTGCCGCCGGACTCACCCCGGGACCCGGACCCCGTACGGGCCTCCCCGGCCGTCGGAACGGGCCGCATCCGGAAGGTCGTCTCCGAGGCGGTCTCGGCGGGGGCGCCGGTACGACGCGGGGGCACGGACGGCTGCGACCTCGGCCGGGGCGGCACGTGCGCGCCGGCGGAGTCCGCCGAGCGCGGCCGAGCACCCGAAGCGGGCGGCATCGGGCCGGGAGTGGTCGTGCCCGAGTTCGTGGAGGCGGACGCGGACGCACCACCGGCGCTCGGCCCGTACGACTCCGGCCGCTCGCTCGCCGGGCGCGGTCGGCCACCCGAGACGGGCGGCATCGGGCCGGGGGCGGGCCTGGGTGGGTCGGTGGGCTGCGAGGACGGGTCGGTCTCGGGCCTGGACGAGGGCACAGGCGTCGTCGAGCCGGGCCGAGGGGTCCTGTCATCCGGCGAGGAGCTGCCGGCGCGGGTTCCACGGTGGCCTGCGTCCGTACCGGGGTCTGCGCCACCGGAGGCCGGTGGAGCGTCGGGGAAGCGGGCCGAGGCCGGGGGTGGGGGCGGAATGCTGCCGGGGTACGGGGCCCCCGAGCTCGGGGACTCCTCGCGCCGGGTGTCCCGCGCGCCGGAGTTGTGCGCGGGCGTCGAGGAGGCTCGACCGGCGGAACCGTCGCCGTCGGCCCCACGGCCGTCCGACGTGGCGTCCGCCTCAGCGCGGGTCGGCGTCGGAGCCGGGCCGCTGCCGTTCGTCGTGCGTATCGGAGGTCGACCCGCGGCGGTCGGTCCCTGGGACCGCTCCCCACCCGGCAGGCCGGAATCCCGCGCCGCGCTCAGGTCGCCGAGGGCCTGTCGGTCCGTTCCAGCACTCCCGAAGGCAGGCTCACGTCCCTGTGTGTCGCCGGGCCCGCGGCTGTCGGGCTCTCCTGACCCCTGCCAGTCGAACCCGCCGAACATCGGTCGGGCCGGCGCTGCGGAGCCCCGTCGGTTCCGCTCGCCGAAGGCCTGCCAGTCGGAATCATCCCTCGTCCGTCCGCCCGGCTCGACGATCTCTCGCGCGACCGACTCGTCGGCCGAATCGGAGCGGAGCCCGCTCTCGCCCACCGTCGGCGGCTGAGCCGGCCGTGGAGGAATCGAGGCGCGGCGTGCTTCCGTGCTCATGCACCCCCCGTTTCCTCATGTCCGGGCCCGTTCGGTCGTGCGCGGGCCCTCGCCGGAGTCGTCGGTGTGGAAGACCGCCGTCCGGGCACGCATACCCGCACGGAAGGGCCGGCATCCCGGCGCGGCGGCGACGGGGGGCGTACGGCCCTGCGTGCGTGCGCGTCACTCTACGGGTTGTTCCTGGGCGAACGGGAACCAGTCCGCCAGGCCGGGGGCATCTGCCCGGAACGTCCCCCTACCCTGCGGTAATCCTGTCTGGCAGGCTTCGTTCATGACTGCACGCGCCGCCGACCGGGCCCGTTACGACCGGGCCACCGCCCATCTCGACGCCCCCGTCGCGATCGTGGATCTGGACGCCTTCGACGCCAACGCGGACGATCTCGTCCGCCGGGCGGCGGGGAAACCCATCCGCGTCGCCAGCAAGTCCGTGCGGTGCCGGGCGCTGCTCGAACGCGTCCTGGCGAAGGACGGCTTCGCGGGCATCATGTCCTTCACGCTCGCCGAGTCCCTGTGGCTCGCGAGGAGCGGTTTCGAGGACATCCTGCTCGCCTACCCCTCCGCCGACCGTGCCGGGTACGCCGAACTGGCCGCCGATCCCAAGCTCGCGGCCGCCGTGACGGTGATGGTCGACGACCCCGCTCAGCTCGCCTTCATCGACGGAGCCCGCGCGGGCGGCGCCGAAGTCATCCGCGTCTGCCTGGAGTTGGACACCTCGCTGAAGCTCCTCGGCGGCAAGGTCCGCGTCGGCGCCCGGCGTTCGCCGCTGCACTCCCCCGTCCAGGTCGCCGACATGGCCCGCGCGGTGGCCCGCCGCCCCGGGTTCGAGGTCGTGGGGATCATGGCCTACGAGGGACACATCGCCGGTGTCGGGGACTCGGTCGCCGGACGGCCGCTGCGTTCCCGGGCCGTACGGCTGATGCAGGCCACCGCCCGCCGGGAACTGGCCGAGCGCCGCGCCGCCGTCGTGCGTGCGGTGCGGGCCGTCGTGCCGGACCTGGAGTTCGTCAACGGCGGCGGCACGGGCAGTGTGCAGCACACCGCCGCGGAGGACGCCGTCACGGAGATCGGCGCGGGTTCGGGGCTGTACGTGCCGAGGCTGTTCGACAACTACACGTCCTTCAGCGGGCGTCCGGCGGCCCTGTTCGCCATGCCCGTCGTACGCAGGCCCGGGGTGGGTGTCGTGACCGTCCTCGGCGGCGGTTACCCGGCCTCCGGCGCGGCCGGTCCCGACCGGCTGCCGGTGCCGTATCTGCCGGAGGGGCTGAAGTACGACCCGCAGGAGGGGCCCGGCGAGGTGCAGACCCCGCTGCTCGGCGGCCCCGCCGACGACCTGCTGCTCGGCGACAAGGTGTGGTTCCGGCACGCCAAGGCCGGTGAGCTGTGTGAGCGGTTCGACACGCTGCATCTGATCGAGGGGGACGCGGTGACGGCCACCGTCCCGACGTATCGCGGGGAAGGCCACACATTCCTCTGAGTCAACGGTCGACCGACCGTATCCCCCGGGTGATCCGGTCCATGTCGGCGAGCGGCGGCCCGCCCGGACCCGCGTCGAAGGCGAAGCGGACGACGACGGCGTCCGCGGGTCCGCCGCTGCCCGGTGTGAAGGCCAGCGACTGGACGTAACCACCGGGCCCCTGGGCCGTCCGCACCCGCCAGCGCACCAGATATCCGGGGTGTCCACCGACGGCGACGCGCTCCGACCTCACGACCCGATGGCCGCGGATGCCGCCGTAGGAACTGTCGGCGGCCCGCGGTACGTCCTTCTCGGCGAGCCCTGCCGGGGAGTTCCCGGGGTTCCCAGGCAGTGTGTGCGTGAAGACCCTGCCGCCCTCCGTGGTCATCACGACGTCGTCGCGGGTGACGTACTTCGAGGGGACCCAGCCGTCGGGCAACGGCAGGCTGATGCCGTCGAGTTCGTCGACCAGGCGGGAGGGGGCCGGGGAGGCCGTGGTGGGCGACGGGCTCGCGACCGTCGGTGCCGTTTCGGCCACCACGTCGTCCCCGTCGCCCCGGGCGAGGGCGAACGCCCCGCTGACGATCGCGGCGAGGAGGACGATCCCGGAGACCGTGAGAGCGAGGGCCTTGGCGCGCCCCGAGGCCCCACCGGCCGCTCCTGGCGGGCCGGGGGCCTCGGGAGCGCGCCGGTGGTCCGTCCAGGCGGTCCCGTCCCACCGGCGCTCCAGCCGCGGAGCGTCGGGGTCCGGGTACCAGCCGGGCGGGAGCGTCCTGCTCATGGGGGCACTGTAGGACGAGGCCTACATCGGAGTGACGTACGCCCCCGAGATCCCGCCGTCCACGAGGAAGTCGCTGGCGTTGACGAAGGAGGAGTCGTCGCTGGCCAGGAAGGCGACGGCGGCGGCGATCTCCTCGGCCTCGGCGAACCGGCCGACCGGAATGTGGACCAGGCGGCGGGCGGCCCGCTCGGGGTCCTTGGCGAACAGTTCCTGGAGCAGCGGGGTGTTGACCGGGCCCGGGCACAGGGCGTTCACCCGGATGCCCTCGCGCGCGAACTGCACGCCCAGTTCACGGGACATGGCGAGCACCCCGCCCTTGGAGGCGGTGTAGGAGATCTGGGACGTGGCCGCGCCCATCCTCGCCACGAAGGACGCCGTGTTGATGATGGACCCCTTGCCCTGGCGCCGCATGTAGGGGATCGCGGCCTTGCAGCACAGGTAGACGGAGGTCAGGTTGACCTCCTGGACGCGCTTCCACGCCTCCAGGCCCGTCTCCAGGATGGAGTCGTCGTCGGGCGGGGAGATGCCCGCGTTGTTGAAGGCGACGTCGACACTGCCGTAGGTGTCGTACGCCGTCTTGAACAGGGCCTCGACCTGCTCGGGGTCGGTGACGTCGACCTTGACGAAGAGTCCGCCGATGTCGTCGGCGGCGGCCTTGCCGCGGGCCTCGTCTACGTCGGCGCAGACGACGTTCGCGCCCTCGGAGGCGAGTCGGCGGGCGGTGGCGAGACCGATGCCGCTGCCGGCTCCGGTGATGACGGCCGTACGGCCGACGAGGCGACGGCACACGATCGGATCGGTCGCAGAGGTCGAAGAGGTCACAGGGCGGGGCCTTCCGTGCTGATGAAGACGTTCTTGGTCTCGGTGAAGGCGGTCAGGGCGTCCGGGCCGAGTTCGCGGCCGAGTCCGGACTGCTTGTAGCCGCCGAAGGGGGTCCAGTAGCGGACGCTGGAGTGGGAGTTGACGGACAGGTTGCCCGCCTTGACGGCCCGGGACAGGCGCAGGGCGCGGCCGATGTCGCGGGTCCACAGGGAGCCGGAGAGGCCGTAGGGGGTGTCGTTGGCGAGCCGGATCGCGTCCTCCTCGTCGGTGAAGGGCAGCAGGACGGCGACCGGGCCGAAGATCTCCTCGCGGGCGGCCTGGGAGTCGGGCGCCTCGCCGGTGAGGACGGTCGGCGCGAACCAGAAGCCGGGCCCGTCGGGTGCGCTGCCGCGCAGACCGGGGGCTTCGGAGGGCACCAACTGCCGTACGCGGTCCAGTTGCTGACGGGAGATCAGCGGACCCATCCGGGTCTTCTCGTCGGCCGGGTCGCCCACGACCACGGAGGCCACGGCGTCGGCCAGCAGCTCCCGGACCTCGTCGTAGACAGACTCCTGGACCAGGATCCGGGTGCGGGCGCAGCAGTCCTGGCCGGAGTTGTCGAGGAAGGAGAAGGGGTCGACGGCCTGGGCGAGGTCCGCGTCGGCGAAGACGATGTTGGGGCTCTTGCCGCCGAGTTCCAGGGTGACCGGCTTGATCTGGCGGGCGCAGCGCTCCATGACGTCCCGGCCGGTGCGGGTGGAGCCGGTGAAGACGATCTTCGCGACACCGGGGTGCTCGACGAGTGCGGTACCGGCGACGGGCCCGTGCCCCGGCAGCACCTGGAACAGCCCCTCCGGCAGCCCTGCCTCCAGTGCGAGTTCGGCGAGCCGCAGGGCGGTGAGCGGGGTGGTCTCGGCGGGTTTGAGGACGACGGCGTTGCCGGCGGCCAGCGCGGGTGCCGTACCCCAGGCGGCGATCGGCATGGGGAAGTTCCAGGGCGCGATGACGCCGACCACACCGAGGGGTTCGAGGATCGTGACGTCGAGTCCGCCGGCGACCGGGATCTGGCGGCCGTTCAGCCGCTCCACTCCCCCGGCCGCATAGGCGAGCAGGTCACGGACGTTGCCGGCCTCCCAGCGGGCGTTGCCGAGGAGGTGACCGGCTTCCCGGACCTCCAGCCGGGCCAGCTCCTCGACGTGCCCGTCGACGACGTCGGCGAACCGGCGCAGCAGACGGGCCCGGTCGGCGGGGGCGAGGGCCGCCCAGCGGGTCTGTGCCTTGGCCGCGCGGGCGACCGCCGCGTCCACGTCGGCCGCGGTGGCGGCGGGGACGGTGGCGACGACCTCCTCGGTGGCCGGGTTGAGGACGGTCAGCTCATGCTCGTACGACAACGAAGTACCTCTCACAGACGTTCGACATCACAGACGTTCGAAGGAACGGCGCAGCTCCCAGTCGGTGACCGCCGCGTCGAAGGCTTCGAGTTCGACGCGGGCCATGTTGCGGTAGTGCGCGACCACCTCGTCTCCGAAGGCGGCCCTGGCGATCGGGCTGTTGTCCCAGAGCTCGGCGGCCTCGCGCAGGGTGGTGGGGACGTGGGCGTACTCGCCGGTGTAGGCGTTGCCGGTGCACACCTCGGGCAGCTCCAGCTTCTGCTCGATGCCGTACAGGCCGGCCGCGACCAGCCCGGCGACCGCGAGGTGCGGGTTGACGTCACCGCCGGGCAGCCGGTTCTCGAAGCGCAGGGAGCGGCCGTGGCCCACGACCCGCAGGGCGCAGGTGCGGTTGTCGTGGCCCCAGGCGACCGCCGTGGGGGCGAAGGAGCCCGGCTGGAACCGCTTGTAGGAGTTGATGTTGGGGGCGTAGAGCAGGGCGAAGTCCCTCAGGGCCGCGAGCTGCCCCGCGAGGAAGTACCGCATCACGTCCGACATGCCGTCCGGGCCGGCCATCGCGTTGTTGCCGGCGGCGTCGGCGAGCGAGAGGTGGATGTGGCAGGAGTTGCCCTCGCGCTCGTTGTACTTGGCCATGAAGGTGAGGGACACGCCCTCCTGGGCTGCGATCTCCTTGGCGCCGGTCTTGTAGATGGCGTGCTGGTCGCAGGTGGTCAGGGCGTCGTCGTACTTGAACACGATCTCGTGCTGGCCGGGGTTGCACTCCCCCTTGGCGGACTCGACGGTGAGACCGGCGGCCGTCATGTCGTTGCGGATCCGGCGGAGCAGCGGCTCGATACGGCCGGTGCCGAGCACCGAGTAGTCGATGTTGTACTGGTTCGCCGGTGTCAGCCCCCGGTAGCTCGCGTCCCAGGCCTGCTCGTAGGTGTCCTTGAAGACGATGAACTCCAGCTCGGTGCCGACCTGGGCGGTGTAGCCGAGTTCGGCGAGGCGCTCCAGCTGGCGGCGCAGGATCTGGCGGGGCGCGGCGACGACCGGGGAGCCGTCGTTCCAGGCGAGGTCGGCGATCAGCATGGCCGTACCGGCGTTCCAGGGCACGCGGCGCAGGGTGCCGAGGTCGGGGTGCATGGCGAAGTCGCCGTAACCGCGGTCCCAGGAGGACATCGCGTAGCCGTCGACGGTGTTCATCTCGGTGTCGACGGCGAGGAGGTAGTTGCAGCCCTCGGTGCCGTGGTGGAGTACCTCGTCGAGGAAGAAGCGGGCGGCGAACCTCTTGCCCTGGAGCCGTCCTTGCATGTCGGGGAAGGCCAGGACGACGGTGTCGATCTCGCCGCTCGCGACGAGGGCGTGCAGCTCCTCGACGCTGAGCGGGGGTGTGCGGTCTGCCACGGGAGAGCTCCTTCGGCTGCTGCGCGTTTTTCCGTCCGGGGCCGGGAGCCATAAGGTATTGCTCTGAACCATTGCTTGGGAAGGGGGCTCGACCATATGTCGGTGGACGCTGACGGCGGCCCGGACGACCGGTTGACGCCGGTGCTGCGGCCGGTCAGGGCGGGCAACGGCTTCGAGGAGGCGCTGGAGCAGATCCTGCAGGTGGTGCGGCTCGGGCTGGTGCCGGGTGGCGAGCGGCTGCCGGCCGAGCGGGAGCTCGCGGAGCGGCTCGGGATCAGCCGGGTGACCCTGCGCGAGGTGCTGAAGGTGCTCCAGGACCAGGGGCTGGTGGAGTCGCGGCGGGGACGGTACGGGGGGACGTTCGTGCTGCCCCGTACGCCGAACGCGGTGGGCGAGCAGGAGCTGCGGCGCCGGATCGCCGAGGCGGACATCGAGGACGTGCTGCGTTTCCGGGAGGTCCTGGAGGTGGGTGCGGCGGGCCTGTGCGCGACGCACGGCCTCACGGACGAGCAGACGCAGCGGCTGCGGGAGGCGCTGGCGGCCACGCAGGAGGCCCCGCTGGCGGACTACCGGCGCCAGGACACGCTGCTCCACCTGACCCTCGCGGAACTGTGCGGTTCACCGACGCTGACCGCGCAGTACGCGGCGGTACGGGCCTCGGTGAACGACCTCCTGGACTGCATCCCGCTCCTGGTCCGCAACCTGGAGCACTCCCAGCGGCAGCACGCGGCGCTGGTGGAGGCGGTCCTCGACGGGGACGCCGACGGGGCGCGGGAGATGATGCGGGAGCACTGCGCGGGGACGGCGGCGCTGCTGCGGGGATTTCTGGCGTGACCTTGCGGCGGGTGGCCTCAGGGGCAAAGGTATGACTGTGGGCCATTGGTAAGCCTGGGAGGGCCGTGTGACGACCGTACGACCGCTGATCGGCGTCAGCACCTATCTGGAGGCCGGGACGCGCTGGCGCGTCTGGGAGCTGGAGGCGGCGCTGCTGCCGGCCGGATATCCGCGTCTGGTGCAGCGGGCGGGCGGCCTGGCCGCGATGCTCCCGCCGGACGCGCCGGAGCACGCGGCGGCGACGGTGGCCCGCCTGGACGGCCTGGTGATCTCGGGCGGCCCGGACGTGGAGCCGGTCCACTACGGCGCCACCCCCGACCCCCGCACCGGCCCGCCCGCCCGCGCCCGTGACGCCTGGGAACTGGCCCTGATCAAGGCGGCGTTGGCGACCGGCCTCCCCCTGCTCGGCATCTGCCGGGGCATGCAACTCCTGAACGTGGCCCTGGGCGGCACCCTCGTCCAGCACGTCGACGGCCACGCGCAGACCATGGGCGTCTTCGGTCACCACCCGGTCAAACCCGTACCGGGCACGGTGTACGGCGGCCTCGCCCCGGAGGAGACCTCCGTACCGGCCTACCACCACCAGGCGGTGGACCGGCTCGGGAAGGGCCTCGTCCCTTCGGCGTACGCCGCGGACGGCACGGTGGAGGCCGTCGAACTCCCGGGCTCGCACTGGGTGTTGGGGGTGCAGTGGCATCCGGAGATGGGCGAGGATCTGCGGGTGATGCGGGGACTGGTCTCCGCGGCCGTCCGCCCCTAGGCGCGCGTCAGCGACAGCAGGTCCCTCGCCGGGCCCACCGGTCGGTGGCCCGTGGGCCACACCGCCCGCAGATCCCGCGCCAGCGACACTCCCTCCACCGGCACCCGCACCAGCCGTCGCATCGCCAGTTCCTCGCCCACCGCGAGCTCGCTCAGGACCGCGGGTCCCGCCCCGCTCACCGCCGCCGCCTTCACCGCCGTGGTGGACGAGAGCTCGATCAGGGGGCGCGCCAGGCCCCCCAGAGCCGCGTCCAGGACCTGGCGGGTGCCCGAGCCCTTCTCCCGGAGGATCAGCGGCGTCACGGCCAGTTCGGTGGCTTCAAGAGCCCGTCGTCGGCGGGCCCACACATGCCCCGGCGCCGTCACCACGATCAGGTGGTCGTGGGCTATCACCACCGAGTCGAGGCCGGAGGGGACCGTCAGGCCCTCCACGAAGCCCAGGTCCGCCTCGTCCGACAGCAACCGCTCCGCGACCGTCGCGGAGTTTCCCGCGTGCAGCGACACCGCCGTGTCCGGGCGTCCCGCGCGCAGGGCGAGGAGCCACCCCGGCAGCAGGTACTCCGCGATCGTCATGCTCGCCGCCACCCGCAGCCGGGAGTCCCGACGGACCCGCAGCGCCTGCGCACCGGCGTCGAAGGCCTCCGCCGCCGCCACGATCCGCCGCGCCCAGTCGGTCACCAGCGCCCCGGCGTCCGTGAGCCGGGAGCCGCGGGGCGAGCGGTCGACCAGGGCCACGCCCAGCTGCCGTTCCATGGAGCGGATCCGGCTGCTCGCCGCGGGCTGGGTGATGCCCAGCTCGCGCGCCGCCCCGCCCAGGCTCCCCAGCCGCGCCACGGCCAGCAGCAGCTCCAGCGCGCCCAGATCCGGCACCCGGTGGGACAGCCCCCCGCCCACCGCCGCCCCTTGCTCCTCCGCACCGCTCATAAAGACAGCTTATGCCCTCATAGAGCCGTACTCCCTGGTCGCGGCCCTCCCGGGACGACACCGTGGAGACATGGTCACCGCCGTCCGTCACCTCGGGCCGAACTGGTACGCCTGCGTCATGGGCACCTCGATCGTCGCCACCGCCGGCGTCGCGCTCCCCGTGCAACTCCCCGGCCTGCGCACGATCTGCGCCGCCGTCTGGCTCCTGTCCCTCGCCCTGCTGCTCACCCTCCTCTGCGCCCGCGCCCTGCACTGGCGCCACCACGCCGACCAGGCCCGCGCCCACCTCCTCGACGCCGCCGCGGCCCCCTTCTACGGCTGCCTCGCCATGGCCCTGCTGGCGGTCGGCGGCGGTGCCCTCACCGTCGGCCGGGACTGGATCGGGACGACGGCCACGGTCGCTCTCGACGCCGTGCTGTTCACCGCCGGTACGGCCGTGGGGCTCGCGGCCGCCGTCGTCGTGCCGTACCTCATGGCCGTACGGCAGAAGGTCGAGCCGCGGCAGGCGACGCCCGTATGGCTGCTGCCCCTCGTCGCACCCATGGTGTCCGCCGCCCTCGGGCCACTCCTCGTGCCGTATCTCCCCGCAGGTCAGCCGCGCGAGACCCTCCTCCTCGCCTGCTTCGCGATGTTCGGGCTCAGCCTCCTCGCGACCCTGGCCATGCTGCCGCTCGTCTTCGCCCGGATCGTCACCGGCGGCCCGCTCCCCCTCGCCCTCACCCCGACCCTCTTCCTGGTGCTGGGCCCGCTCGGCCAGTCCACCACCGCGGTCGGCAAGTTCGCGGACGTGGCACCCGGTGTCGTCCCGGCCCCCTACAGCCAGGGCTTCGGCGTCCTCGCGGTCCTTTACGGCGTTCCCGTCATGGGGTTCGCGCTGCTGTGGCTGGCGCTCGCCACCGCGCATGTGATCCGGGCCCGTCGGCACGGGATGCGGTTCTCGATGACCTGGTGGGCGTTCACCTTCCCGGTCGGCACCTGTGTCACGGGCGCCGAGGCGCTGGCCCGGCACACGGGGCTCGTCGTCTACGACTGGCTCGCCACGGGCCTCTACGTCGCTCTGGTCGCCGCCTGGACCACCGCCGCCGTGCACACCGCGCGCGGGCTCGTCAGCGGAGCGCTGCTCGCAGGGCCTCGCCCAGTGCCCGTGGTGCTTCGGCCAGCGACGGTCCGTACCACGTCAGGTGCCGTCCGCTGACGAGTGCGCAGGGCAGACCGGGGAAGGCCTCCGGGCCGTCGTCGGAGGTGAAGCGGTACGGCTCGTCCGGGAGGACGACCACGTCCGGGGCAGCCGCCCGCAGCTCCTCCAGGGGGACCTTCGGATAGCGGTCCTCGTGGTCGGTGTACAGATGGTCCACGCCGAGGCGGGAGAGGACGTCGCCCGCGAAGGTGTCCCGGCCCAGGACCATCCACGGCCTGCGCCAGATGGGCACGACCGCCGTCACGCGGGGCTCCCGCGCGGGAAGCGCCGACCACGCCTCTTCGGCCTCGTCCAGCCAGCGCGGCCGTACGGCGCCACACGCCTCGACGACCCGGGCCAGCTCCCGGAAGGCCTGCGGGACGTCACGCACCTCGGTGACCAGGACCTCCAGGCCCGCCGCGCGCAGGGCTTCGAGATCCGGCGGGCGGTTCTCCTCCTCGTTGGCGATCACCAGGTCGGGGGCGAGGGCGGAGATCGGGTCGAGTTTCGGGTTCTTGGTGCCGCCGATCCGGGGGACGTCCAGGTCCGCCGGGTGGGTGCACCAGTCGGTGGCGCCGACCAGGGCGCCGGGTGCCGAGTGGGCGATCGCCTCGGTCAGCGAGGGGACCAGGGAGACGACTCTCACCGCCGAGGCCGGTCCTGGACCGCCTCGATGTGCTCGGCCACGGCGACGACGACCACCCGGGTGTCCGACACGGTCGCCCGCCAGCGGTGCCGCACCCCACCGGTCAGGTACAGGGTGTCGCCGCGGCCCAGCCGGTAGGCGCGGCCCTCGGCCTCGACGTCCACCGCACCGTCGGCGACGTACATCAACTGGTCGTTGCGGTACTGGAATTCACGGCCCGCGTCGTGGTCGCCGGTGAACTCCTGGGCGTGCATCTGGTGGTGGCCGCGCACCAGGGAACGCATCCGGGGTTCGTAGCCCGGGTCCGGGTCCTCGGCGTGCACGACGTCGACGCTGCACGCGGGGTCGGCTGCGGCGAGGAGTTCGACGGCCGTGGTGCGCAGGGCGTCGGCGACCTTCTCCAGGGAGCTGCGGCTGGGACGGGCGCGTTCGTTCTCGACCTGGCTCAGGAAGGGGACCGAGAGGCCGCTGCGCTCGGCCACGACGGCGAGGGTGAGCTCCAGCGCGCGGCGCCGGCGGCGCACGGCCGCGCCGACCCGAAGGGGCTGTTCTTTGTGGTCGCCCATGGCTCCGGCTCCCTCCTCCGCTCGTCGGTCCTGTGACCCGTCCCCTGATGAGTTGTCTGCACCCTACGCATGTTCGGCAAACCGTTTCATGCGGCCGTCACATAGAGGTCATACGGCGTGCGACCGTACCTCACAGTTCGCGCCAGCCGAACGGCCCCCTGGAAAGTGCCAGGGGGCCGGTTTTCGGTCACCTGTCCGCCGCGGGCCGTCCAAGTCCCCTTGTCGGCATCGGAGTTCGGGCGATGACGTAGCTCTATGTGGTTGGCCGGATCCTTACCGTGCTCCCGGAGCGGTTATGACGGTGTCATCCGCCCGACCATCTCCGGGTGCTCCTTCAGCCAGGCGGCGACCGCCCGCTCCTCGTGCCCCTGGCCGTACTTGTTGATCTCGCTCTCCAGGGTACCGAGCTCGTCCTCGCTCATATGGAAACCCTTGATCCACTTGGTGAGCTGGGGGTACTGCCCGGGGAACTTCTCGTTGGAGATGGTGCGGATCGTGTTGCCCTCGCCGAAGAGCTTCTTGTCGTCCGTCAGCTTGGTCAGGTCGTACTGGCTGTACGCCCAGTGCGGGGACCACAGGACGACGGCGACGGGCTGCTTCCTGGCATAGGCGCGCTTGAGCTCGGCCAGCATCGCGGGGGTGGAGCCGTCGACGACCTCGTACTCCTTGTCGAGGCCGTAGCCCGGCAGGACCTTGGTCTTGAGGAGGTTCATCTCGCCGGTGCCCGGCTCGATGCCGATGATCTTCCCGTCGAAGAGGGACGCCTTGCCCTTGAGGTCCTCGTAGGACTTCACGCCCTTGACGTACGACGGCACGGCGACCTCCAGCGACGTCGGCCGGTACCAGGTGCCGAGGTCGGCGAGGCTGTCCTTGCTCTGGTCCCAGTAGTTCTTCTGGGCGTACGGCAGCCAGGCGTCAAAGTTGAGGTCCAGGTCTCCGGAGGCGAGGCCGGTGTAGACCGGGCCTACGTCCATCTGCTTGAGGTTCAGCCGGTAGCCGCGCTTCTCGAGCACGTTCTTCCAGAGATACGTGACGGCGATGTCCTCGTCCCAGGGGAACCAGGCCACGTTGACCGGCCGCTTCGTCTCCGCCGCCGTCTTCTGGACGGGGGCCAGCTTGTCGACCAGGCCGGGATGCTGCTTCAGCCAGGTGCGGACGGCGTCCTGCTGCCTGCCCTTGCCCGCCTTGTTGATCTCGGCCTCCAGGCTGGTGAGCTGCTTCTCGTCCAGCTTGAAGTTCTTCAGCCACTGTCCGACGGCCGGGTTGTCGTCGGTGAAGCCCTTGCGGGCCACCGTGTGGATGCCGTCGCCGGAGCCCCAGGCGCGCTTGGGGTCCTTGAGCTTCTTCAGGTCGTTGTCGTTGTACGCCCAGTGCGGCGACCAGAGCGTGACCGCGATCGGGGCCTTCTTGGCGTACGCCCGCTTCAGCTCGGCCAGCATGGCGGGGGTGGAGCTGTCGACGACCTTGTACTCCTTGTCGAGGCCGTACGCCTTCAGGACCTTGCTCTTGAGCAGGGCCATCTCACCGGCTCCGGCCTCGATGCCGGTGATGTTCCCGCCGAACCGCGAGGCCTTGCCCTTGAGGTCCGCCAGGGAGTTGATGTCCTTCATGTAGGACGGGACGCTCAGCTCCAGGGAGGTCTTGTCGTACCAGGCGCCGAGGTCGTCGAGCTGCTTGCCGTACTTCTTCCAGTACTGCTCGTGAGTGGTGGGCAGCCAGGCGCCGGTCATGAAGTCGGCGTTGCCGGAGGCGAGGGAGGTGTAGAGGGGCCCGGCGTCGAACTGCTTGGCGTCCACCTGGTAGCCGCGTTCCTCCAGGATCTCCTTCCAGAGGAAGGTCGAGGCGACCCCGTCGTCCCAGGGGACGTAGCCGATGCTGATCTTCTTGCCCTGGCCGACGTCCTTGCTCCCGGAGACGGCCGTGGCCTCGCCCGAGGTGCCGCCGAAGATCCCCATGCCGCCCGCGACGAGGGCGAGGACGACGACGCCGATCACGGCGATCTGGGGGCTGGGACGGTAGGACCAGATCTTCAGCCCGCCGTGGGACGCGCGGGCCTTGGCGGCGGCGCGGCGGCCCAGCGGGGAGACCTGGGTGCCGAGCGCGCCGGTCATGCGGTCCAGGTAGATCGCGAGGATGACGATGGCGACACCGGCCTCGGAGCCGAGGCCCACGTTGAGCTGGCCGATGGCTTCGTTGACGTCGCCGCCGAGGCCGCCGGTGCCGACCATGCCGGCGATCGCGGCCATGGACAGGCCGAGCATGATGACCTGGTTGACGCCGGCCATCACGGTGGGCAGCGCCAGGGGGAGCTGGACGCGCAGGAGGGTGTCGCGCGGAGTGGTGCCAAAGGCCTCGGCGGCCTCGACGAGCTCCTTGTCGACCTGGCGGATGCCGAGCTCGGTCATCCGCACGCCGGGGGCGAGCGCGAAGATCAGGGTGGCGACGATGCCCGCGGAGGCGCCGGTGCCGAAGAACAGGATCGCCGGGATGAGGTAGATCATCGCGGGCAGCGTCTGCATGAAGTCCAGGACGGGGCGGACGAGGCCGCTGACCCGGTTCGAGCGGGCCGCCCAGATGCCCACGGGCACGGCTACCACCAGCGCGATGATCGTGGCGACGAGGACCAGTGAGAGGGTCGTCATCGCGTCCTCCCACAGTTCGAGGGAGTCGATGAAGGCGAATCCCGCGAAGGTGAGGACGCCGGCCAGGGTGCCGCGCAGCCAGAACGCGATCACGGCGAAGATGCCCGCGAGCAGCAGGGGCTGGGGCGCCTGGAGGACGGCGTCGATACCGTCGTAGGTGCCGGTGAAGACGGACTTGAGGAAGTCGAAGAGCCAGGCCACGTGGTCGAGCAGCCAGTCGACGGTGTCGTTGACCCAGTCGCCGAGCGGGATCCTAGGCATGGGCGGCCTCCACCCGGGGGGCCTCCGCGTCGCCGAGGAAGGCGATCAGGCGCTCCTGCGGGACCACGCCGACGAGCTTTCGCTGCGCGTCGAGGACGGCCACCGGGTGGCTCGACCGGGCGCTCATCGCACACAGCTCGGTGAACGGCGTGTCGAGCGTGGCGGTCTCGCAGTCGCTCTCGCAGCCGCAGTCGGCCTCGGCGCCGCTCACGTCCGTGTCCATGACGGCGGACGCGGTCAGGACACGGGAGCGGTCGACGTCCTTGGTGAAGGAGGCGACATAGTCGTCGGCGGGCCGCACGAGGATGTCCTCCGCGCTGCCGATCTGGACGATCCGGCCGTCGCGCATCACGGCGATCCGGTCGCCGAGCCGCATGGCCTCGTTGAGGTCGTGGGTGATGAAGACGATGGTCTTCTTCAGGGTCTTCTGGAGCTGAAGGAGCTGGTCCTGCATGTCCCGTCGGATCAGCGGGTCGAGCGCGCTGAAGGACTCGTCCATGAGGAGCAGATCGGCGTCGGTGGCGAGGGCGCGGGCCAGGCCCACTCGCTGCTGCATACCGCCGGACAGCTCGTCGGGCCAGGACTTCTCCCAGCCCTTGAGGCCGCACAGCTCCAGGGCCTCGGTCGCCCGCTCGACGCGCTCGGCCTTGGGGACGCCCTGGACGGCGAGCCCGTAGGCGGCGTTCTCCAGGACACTGCGGTGCGGGAAGAGCGCGAAGTGCTGGAAGACCATGCTGATCTTCTTGGCGCGTACGGCGCGCAGGTCGCGGTCGGTGAGCGCGGTGAGGTCCTGGCCGTCGAAGCGAACATGGCCGGCGGTCGGCTCCAGGAGGCCGTTGAGCATGCGCAGCAGCGTGGACTTGCCCGAGCCGGACAGGCCCATGACCACGAAGATCTGGCCCGGGTCCACGGTGAAGGAGGCGTCGATCACCGCCGCGGTGGTGCCCTCGGCGCGCAGTCCCTCCCGGTCCGCGCCCTCACGGAGTCTGTCGACCGCCTCGTCGGGCCGTCTTCCGAAGACCTTGTACAGCTGCTCTGCCTCAAGCCGTGATGACACGCGTACCTCTTGTCTCTTGACCACTGGGTGGGAGACGAAGGGCCGCGAACAGTTGAAGGTGCAACCTGCCTCGCTCCGAGGCCGCGCCTGCCCATAAGCCTTTCGGCCAAACACACAGGTGTCCTGGTTCACAGGACGCTCACACCGCCGAACGGGTCGAGCGACGGCGGCCGGTGTCGGTGCCGTACGGCATGATGCGAGACGTGACCGGACGACTGATGCTCCTCGACACCGCCTCGCTCTACTTCCGTGCCTACTTCGGTGTGCCGGAGTCGGTGAAGGCACCCGACGGCACGCCGGTGAACGCCGTGCGCGGCCTCCTCGAATTCATCGACCGCCTGGTCAAGGACCACCACCCCGACTTGCTGGTGGCCTGCATGGACGCCGACTGGCGCCCCCAGTGGAGGGTCGACCTGATCCCCTCCTACAAGGCGCACCGCGTCGCCGAGGAGCACGAGAGCGGCCCGGACGAGGAGGAGGTGCCGGACACGCTGTCGCCGCAGGTGCCGGTCATCGAGGCCGTCCTGGACGCCCTCGGCATCGCGCGCGTGGGTGTGGCCGGGTACGAGGCGGACGACGTGATCGGCACGTTCACCGCACAGGCGACGGGCCCGGTCGACATCGTCACGGGCGACCGCGACCTGTACCAGCTGGTGGACGACGAGCGTCAGGTGCGGGTGCTGTATCCCCTCAAGGGCGTCGGCACGCTCCAGCTGACCGACGAGGCGTGGCTGCGCGAGAAGTATGGCGTCGACGGCCGTGGGTACGCGGATCTGGCAACGCTGCGCGGCGACCCGAGCGACGGTCTGCCGGGCGTGCCGGGCATCGGCGAGAAGACGGCGGCCAAGCTGCTCGCCGAGTTCGGTGACCTGGCCGGGATCATGGCCGCGGTCGACGACCCGAAGGCGAAGCTCACTCCGTCGCAGCGCAAGCGGCTGGACGAGTCGCGGCCGTACGTGGCCGTGGCGCCGAAGGTCGTGAAGGTGGCGGGGGATGTCCCGCTGCCGCAGGTGGAGACCGCGGTCCCGCGCACGCCGCGCGACCCCGCGGCACTGGAGAAGCTGGCAGAGCGGTGGGGGCTGGGTGGCTCATTGCAACGACTGGTGACGACGCTCGGCGCGTAAATATTGCCCTCGCTTTCCACAAGTGGCATGCCGTCGCCAGGGAGGCTGATGCTAACTTAGGTAAGCCTAAGCGTAGGGAACTGGGAGGCCGCCATGGCAGAAGGACCGGGACGCAAGCCGCGGAAACCCCACTCCGCACAGGTGGTCCGCACCGAACGCCTCACCCCGCACATGCAGCGCGTGGTGCTGGGCGGCGAAGGACTCGCCGAGTTCGCGACGGACACCTGCACCGACCACTACGTCAAGATCCTGTTCCCGGCCGAGGGCGCCACCTACCCTGAGCCCTTCGACATGCAGCGGATCCGCGAGGAGTTCCCGCGTGAGCAGTGGCCCGTGACCCGCACGTACACCGTGCGCCACTGGGACCCCGAACACCGCGAACTCACCCTGGACTTCGTGATCCACGGCGACGAGGGCCTCGCCGGCCCCTGGGCGGTGCGCGTCCAGCCCGGCGAGACCGTGCGCTTCATGGGCCCGGGCGGCGCCTACGCCCCCGACCTGGAGGCCGACTGGCATCTCCTCGTCGGTGACGAGAGCGCGCTGCCCGCGATCGCCCGATCCCTGGAGTCCCTGCCCGACGGCACCCGGGCGCACGCCTTCATCGAGGTCTCCGGGCCCGAGGAGGAGCAGAAGATCGACTCCGACGTGGAGGTCGTCTGGCTGCACCGCGGCTCCCGCCCGGTCGGCGAGGCCCTGGTGGAGGCCGTTCACGCGCTGGAGTTCCCGGAGGGCCGGCTGTGCGCCTTCGTGCACGGCGAGGCGCACTTCGTGAAGCAGCTGCGCCATCTGCTGCGGGTCGAGCGCGCGGTCCCGCGCGAGGACCTGTCGATCTCCGGCTACTGGCGCCTCGGCCACAACGAGGACGGCTGGCAGGCCTCCAAGCGGGACTGGAACGCGCGCATCGAGGCGGAGCAGGAGGGGGCGGCGCCGGCCGCTTAGGCACTGCGTTCCGAGAGGGGCGGCACCTTCCGAGGTGCCGCCCCTCTCGTGCGCTCACACCGACCGCTGGTACGACCGGAACGTCCTGATCGACAGCCACACCGCCACGACCGCCAGCCCGAGCAGGGCTCCCCCGCGGCCCAGCACGAACCCCCAGTCGGGATCGGCGGACAGGGCCGAACGGCCCGCCACCATCGCCCAGTTCAACGGGTTGAAGTCGGCGATGTGCCGCATCCAGGAGGGCATCTGCGAGGGCGCCATGAAGGCGCTGGACAGGAAGGTCAGCGGAAGCAGCAGGAAGGTGTTGATCCCGATGATCGACTCCCGCTCCCGCACCAGCATGCCGAGCGCGTTGGACAGCGCCCCGAACACGGTGCCCAGCAGGACCGAGGCGAGCACCAGGACGGCGATCCCGGCGAGACCACCCGGATAGTCGGCGCCGCCCAGCAGCCCGAGCAGCACGATGACCACCGACTGGAACGCGGTCACCAGGCCGTTGTTGACGACGTTGCCGTTCATCAGCGCGGCCCGGCTGACCGGAGTGGTCAGGAAGCGGTCCAGGGTCCCGCGTTGGATCTCCTCCAACGTGCCCATGCCGGCCCACATGTTCGAGCCGAGCGCGCTCATCACGACCACGCCCGGGACGAGGTAGTCGAGATACGTGGTGGTCCCGAAGCCGCCGAGCTCGACGACCTTCCTGAAGAGGCTGCCGAACAGGAACAGCCAGATCACCGGCTGGATCAGGGTGATGATCGCGTACGCGGGCTGCCGTACGAACACCATGAGTTGACGCTGCGTCATGTACCAGGTCTGAGAGACGGCCGTGCTCATCGGGCACCCACCAGGTCTTCGGCGTCGGAGTAACGGCGGCCCGCGTAGCGCAGGTAGACGTCGTCGAGGGACGGACGGGCGACGGTCGCGGTGGCGACCTTGACCCCGGCCCGCTCCAGGGCGGCGAGCAGGGCGGGTACGGCGGCGGCCCCGTCGTCGGCGCGGACGCTGACGCGGTGTCCGTCGGCCAGCACCTCGTGCACACCCGGCACCCCGTGCAGGGCGCCGGTCAGCAGGGTGCGCCCCGCGTCGCCGAGCGGCTCGCGCAGCTCCACATGCACGGCGTCGCCGCGTAGTTCGCCCTTGAGCGCGTCCGGGGTGCCCTCGACGACGATCCGGCCGCGGTCGACGACCGCGACCCGTTCGGCGAGCCGGTCGGCCTCTTCGAGGTAGTGCGTGGTGAGCAGGATCGTCAGCCCCTCCTCCCCGGCGAGCCGTCCGATCTCGTCCCACATCGCGGTGCGGGCCTCGGGGTCGAGACCGGTGGTGGGCTCGTCCAGGAAGAGCACCTCCGGGCGGTGCACCAGGCCGAGTGCGACATCGAGCCGGCGTCGCATGCCGCCCGAGTAGCCCTTGACCGGACGCCGGGCGGCCTCGGTGAGCGTGAAGCGGTCGAGGAGCTCGTCCACCCGCTGTTCGAGGGCGGTGCCCTTCAGGCCGTGGAGCCTGCCCTGGAGTCGCAGGTTCTCGCGGCCGGTGGCGACCGGGTCGGCGCCCGAGCCCTGGGCGACCACGCCGATGGCCCGCCGGACCCGGTCCGGGTGGCGCAGCACGTCATGGCCCGCGACGGTGGCCGAGCCGGAGTCGGGGCGGGCCAGGGTGGTGAGGATCTTGACGGTGGTGGACTTGCCGGCGCCGTTCGGCCCGAGCAGTCCGAAGACACTGCCCCGCTCGACGACGAGGTCGATGCCGTTGAGGGCGGTGACCTCACCGCCGTAGGTCTTGATCAGTTGACGCGCCTCGATCGCGGGCGCACGGGTGTTCATGGCAGGTGCTCTCCTGGGTCTCCTGGTCGAGCGGATGACAACTGATCCGCGTGAGGAGCACCGGGCTATCCTGGGTGTGCCGCACCTCGATCGCCTGGATGTGCCTCAGGGCGGATTCAGTTCGGGGTTCGAGGCCCCGGCGGGCTGCTGCAACAGCCGTGCCGGGGCCTGTTCTTGTTCAGGTCACGGTTCGTGGAACGCCTTCCACTCCTCGATGCCGGGCAGCGTGCCCTTTCTGAGCTCGTCGAGGAAGCCGCGGACCCACTCCGCCTCCGCCTCGACCATGTGGAGCTGGTACTCGTTCTCCACGAGGAAGAGCCGGGGCAGTGTCTCGTACAGCTTCTCCAGTGCGCCTCGGCCGCTCGCCGCCTGGACCAGCAGGGCGGCGAGGCGCTCCTCCAGCAGCGTCACCACGTCGTCGGGGTGCAGGACAGCGAGCAGCGAGAGCGCGGTCTCGAAGATCGGGTACTCCTTGGCGGGGGACGCGATCAGGTCCGACATCCATTCGGTGGCCTCCTGACGCCCGGCCGCGGTGATGTCGTAGACGGTCCGCTCGGGCCGGTTGCCCTGTCGCTCCACGTCCGTGACCTCGACGAATCCATGCTTCTCGAGGTTCTGCACGACCGTGTAGAGCGAGCCGTAGTTGATCTTCGTGCTGGAGTCCTTGCCCTGCCGGCGCAGGGTCTGGGCGATCTCGTAGGGATGCATGGGCTTCTGCCACAGCGTCGCCAGCACGGCGAGCGCAAGAGGGTTGCGGAGCGTGCGGCGCCTCATACCTTTCACCTCACCTCCGAAGCTCGCGCTCGAATATCCGTGACCGAACATATCGCGATCTACGACAGGCCGTCAATAGACACGATGTATCGCGTGTGCGGGCTCCACGCAAGGGCGTGAGGACTTGGGAGCCGCTTCGACATGCCTGCGTCACGCACCCGAAACAGCCTCTCCCTAATTTCTGTCACCCGACAGGAATCCAGCTCCCGCACCGCTGGTCCGCACTTTCACCCTCATGCCGCCGAAGGCAGGTGCCGCCGTGACGACGACCAGTCCCTCCGACGTCCGTCCCGATCCCCCGCACTCCCCCGCCACCGACGACCGGTCCCTCACCGAGTTCGGCTACCGCCAGGAGCTGCACCGCAGCCTGGGCCGGTACGCGTCCTTCGCGGCGGGGTTCTCGTTCATCTCGGTCCTGACGACCGTCTTCCAGTTCTTCGCCTTCGGGTACGCCTTCGGCGGCCCCGTCTTCTTCTGGGCCTGGCCGGTGGTACTGGTCGGGCAGCTGCTGGTGGCGGCCTGCTTCGCGGAGCTGGCGGCGCGCTATCCCCTCTCGGGCGCCATCTACCAGTGGTCGTCCCGCCTCTCCAACCTGACCTTCGGCTGGTTCGCCGGCTGGATCATGGTGATCGGGCAGATCGTCGTGGTCGCCGCGGCGGCACTGGCCCTGCAGATGGTGCTCCCGGCGATCTGGTCGGGCTTCCAGCTGGTCGGCACCGACCCGGCACCGACCTCGGCGGACGGGGCGGCCAACGCGGCGGTCCTCGGCGTGATCCTGCTCGTCCTGACGACCGTCGTGAACGTCGTGGACAACCGTGTGATGTCCCTGATCAACCGGGTCGGCGTCACCGCCGAGATCATCGGCGCGGTCCTGATCGTCGTACTCCTGCTGACCCATTCCGAGCGCACACCGAGCATCACCTTCCACACCACGGGCGCCGCACAGAACGGCCTGTTCGGGGCACTGCTGGTGGGCTCGTTCACGGCGGCCTACGTGATGATCGGCTTCGACAGCGCGGGCGAGATGAGCGAGGAGACCCGCCACCCCCGGCGCACCGCGCCCCGCACGATCCTCACGGCACTCGCCGCGGCCGGCGCGCTCGGCGGCCTGATCGTCCTGGGCGGCCTGCTCGCCGCCCCCAGCCTCACCGACGGGCACCTGTCGGTCGACGGCCTCAGCTACGTCCTCACCAGCAGCCTCGGCGACGGGGTCGGCAAGGCTCTGCTGGCCGACGTGGTGATCGCGATCACGGTGGCCACTCTCGCCATCCAGACGGCGGCCTGCCGCATGCTCTTCTCCATGGCCCGCGACGGCCAGCTGCCCTTCGCGGGCCGCCTCGCGCGCGTGAACCCCCGCACGGGCATGCCCACCGCCCCCGCTCTGGTCGTCGGCATCCTGGCCGCCGCCCTGCTCCTGCTCAACTTCGCCTCACCGGAGGCGTTCCTGGCGATCGGCACGACCTGCATCGTGATGCTGTACCTCGCGTACGCGATGGTCACGGGCCCCCTGCTGATCCGCCGCCTGCGGGGCGAGTTCTCCTCGTCGGGCACCGACGAGGAGGGCGGCCGCCTGTTCTCCCTGGGCCGCTGGGGCATCCCGGTCAACGCCCTGGCCCTCCTCTACGGCCTCCTGATGACCGTCAACCTGGCCTGGCCCCGGGCCGAGGTGTACGACCCGGCGGGGGGCCACTGGTACTTCCAGTGGTTCACGGTGCTGTTCCTGGCCGCGACGCTGGCGGCCGGCGTGACGTGGCGAGCACTGCGCAGGCGTACGCCTGCCGGGTGACTCACCCAGGTTCCGTGGCCGCCTCAGTCGCCCCGCACACGCGCGTGCAGATGCATGTCGTGCCAACCGTCCGGATGCAGAATCGCACTCCGCTTGGTCCCTTCCAGAGCGAAGCCCGTCCTTGTCGCGACACGGCAGGACGCCTCGTTACGGACGGCGTGCATGAGTTCAAGACGGTGGAATCCCACGTCGTCGAGAGCCCACCGGGACAGGGCAACCGTGGCACGCGCTGCCACACCCCGCCCGCGGGCCCCCGCGGTCGTCCAGTACGCCATCTCGGCCTGCCCGTCGTCGAGATGGATCTCACGCAGGGCCACCCGGCCGAGCAGCAGATCGGTATCACTGTCCACCACGGCCCACTGGGCGGTCTCCTCCCGGGCCCAGGCCTGCCGCCACTCCTCGATCCAGCCGCCGACCTCGTCCACGGAGTCGGCGGCACGGGCGTGCCACTGATGCATGGCGGGGTCCTGGAACGCGGCGTGGACCGCGGGCGCGTCCTCGAGCCTCCAGGGACGCAGGAGCAGGCCGTCGTCGGTGCGGAGGGTGGGCTGAGTGCGGCTGGAGAGGGTGCCTGGTGCGAGCACCGGGTCGGTGAGGTACGGCATGACCCGCATCCTGCCAACCGCGGAAGGCCCGTCCCAACGGGTTTTACCCTTGACGGCGAGGGGACGCAGACCTCGCATCCCGCCCTCGGGGGGACGGGGTCGACTGCCCCGGCCGCTCACGTCGAACGTGCCGTCCCCGCCACGAACTTGCTCCCCAACTGCCGCAAACGAGGGTGGTACCCGCAGCGCATCGGCGGGCCGGAGTGCGCGGCCGTGCATCCGGCGGCCAGGGGATCCGCTCCGTGCGCCGGGACTGCGCTCCCTTCCCCGCGGCCGGAAATCGTCGCATGGTGCAAAGTGGTGGGCTGCCAGGGTGAATTGCGGGCATGAGCGGTGTCGCACCCGGGCCCGTGGGGTGGTGGCCGAATGTCTGCGACGGTCGGCGATGGGCCTGGGGAGCGGATGCAGCGCAAGGCACCGATGCGGTCGGCGAGTTCGTGTACCAGTGCGAATCCGCCCGGGACGGATGCCGCCCGCTCACCGACGACACCGTCCGGAACATCGCCGAGAATGGCGGATCGGCGACCACCCGAAGGGCCCCTCGCCGCCGTCCGCATCGGCGCCTCACACCAGCGCCAACTCGCCCCGCACAGTTGACGAAACCCTTGGTGGCACTGGAAGGTAGGGATGATCCACGACCTCGCCTCCGACAACGCTGTCCTGGCGGTGGTGGCCACCGATCCTCCGTACCGTCCGGCTGCCGCCGCGAAGACAACGGCCGCCGGCGCGCAGTTGACGAGGCCGGGTTGGTGCACGAGTTCAGCCACGCTGCGGTCGCAGCGTATGGAACACAACGCGTAGTTCATGGACTTCGTCGACTCCGCCACCGGAGGGCATCATGCATGGCTCTGCTCCAGGCGAGTCACCCGGGCCGTTCCACTGATCGGGCACGCACACCTCGCCGGGCGCCCGTCACCCTGGCCGTGACCCGCGCCCCCGCGCGTCCCGAGTCCCCCGGAACGCCTTCCGATTCCGTGTCCTACCCAAGCCGAAGGACCTGAGAAGGACTGGCCCTTTCCAGGTCCTGCATACGCGACGGGAGATCAGCACGATGAGTATTAGCTCGTCCTCGATATCTTACGCGTGGACGTACAGCAGGGGGCCCTTTTCCGGCCTTCCGTCACACAAGATGATTCACCAACACCTGCACACCAGGGGAGGCGGGCTCCGAGCAGAGGGAGCATCAGGTGAGTGACCTGGCGGGCCTGACGGGCGCCCTGAGTCCCGGACCCGCCGGTCAGGTCATGCCGATACTCGAAACCGCACGGTGGCGGAATTCGGTCGACTCCCTTCTCTCCGATTCTCATGCCACGGCATTGTCCGGAATGCTTTGTCATGCGATCGAGGCGGAGACCACCAATGGCAGTCGATCCGTCCTGAGGTCACCCAGCTCGCACCTCGATGCGGTTCGGTCCCCCGGCCTTCGGGCGGTGCGTGCCCTGCTGCGCCGTGAGCAGTGCCAGGTGAACTGGCAAACGCTGCTCGGCAGGGACACGGGCGGGTTGTTGACTCTCGCGTGCGACCGGCTGATGCGCAGCTCGGAGAGTCCGCCCCTGATCGACGTGCGCGGGGAACTCTCCGTCGACCGAGCCCAGCAGTGGTGCCGACGAGCCGTGGGCCACACCGCGCGCTACTCCTTCGCGATGGAGATGGCGGGTCTCTTCACCGCTTTGTGCACCGCACCCAAGTCGAGCAGTGCCCTGGAAGCCAGGGCCACATTCCTGTGGGGCATTCTGGCGGGAATCAGCGAGTACTACGCGGGAACGGCACCACAGGCGCAGGAGATAAGCCGGCTCGCGCGGGATGCGGTGGCCGCCTCCCGGGAATGTGTGCGGTGGCACGGAACCGAGGGCGAACTCGTGGTCGCCGCACAAATGGAGTGCGGAGCCGTCCAGCTCGTCGACAACCTGACCGGAATTCTCCAACTGCCCGACCTCTTCAGCCCCGAGGAGTACATCCGGATCAGGGGCGCGGACATCGGGGTGCACATCTATACCGTCCAGGACGACCGCTCGGAGCGTTTCCGGGAGATCGTCGACGAGACCACGATGGTTGCCGTGCTCGCTCATGACCTGATCGACCAGGGGCGCGACACCGAGAACGGCAACCGCAACAATCTGGTCCTCCGGCTGCCCGACAGGAATCAGCTCTGGGACATCCTGGAGGTCTGTCTCAGCCACACCTGTGCTGTCGGTGGCGAGCAGTGGCAACGTGTTGTCGCGGGTTTCGTGGTGGGCACATGCCTGTACGCACGCGGGGGCCGGGAGCGGGTGCACGACGGCACCGAGACGATCGTGCGCAAGAGGCTTCGCCCGAGTGTGGAGTGGACGTACGCGCCCCGGCTGGCCGAGTACTTCTCCCGGGCCGGATGCACCTGCACGGACCGGACCGACTCCGTCAACGTCGGGTCGGCACTCGACAGGCTCTACGCGGACAGTTCGACGGTCGTGCGTGGCTGGTTGCGTGATCACTGGGATGCGCACTTCGACGTGGCGGATCTTCAGCGGTTGGCCCTCGCCTGCGCCTCCGCCGTGCGGACCAGGAGCGCGCTGTTCTCCGGCCGGAACGGAGCGGAAGCGATCCCATGAGTCCGACCGCCGGAGCTGCCGGGGGTTGAGCGCCGGGGGTGACCCGATCGGGTACGGCCTCGTCCCTGAGGACCCGGTCGTACGCTTGATCGTGATGAGACGCCGTACTCCGCCTCCGCCCTCTCCCCTGCCGCAGCGCGACGGGGTCGATCCGGTGCGGGTGCGGCTGCCGCCCGGTGACACCTGGGTGACCGTGCGGGATCATCTCGTGGCGCGGCTCGCGGCCGGGGCCGAGATGATCGACGGGATGCTGGAGGCGGGGCAGATCGTGGATGCCGCCGGACGTCCGGTGACGCGCGACACGACGTACGCGGCGGGGATGTTCGTGTGGTTCCACCGGGAACTGCCCGCCGAGGAGCCGGTCCCGTTCCCGATCGACGTCATCTACCGGGACGAACACCTGGTGGTGGCCGACAAACCGCACTTCCTCGCCACCACCCCGCGCGGCAGCCATGTCGCCGAGACGGCCCTGGCACGGCTGCGCCGGGAGCTGGCCCTCCCCACGCTGGGCGCCGCGCACCGGCTGGACCGTCTGACGGCCGGCCTGGTGATGTTCACCGTCCGGCCCGAGGAGCGCGGCGCCTACCAATCCCTGTTCCGGGACAGACGGGTGGCGAAGGAGTACGAAGCCGTGGCCCCGTACGACCCGGCGTTGCCCCTGCCCCGCACCGTGCGCAGCCGCATCGTCAAGGAGCGCGGAGTCCTGGCGGCCCAGGAGATCGAGGGGGAACCCAACGCCGTCAGCCGGATCGAGTTGCTGGAGCACCGGGGCGAGCGTGCCCGGTACCGGCTCACGCCGGGTACCGGGCAGACACACCAACTGAGGGTGCATATGAGCTCTCTGGGGGTGCCGATCCTCGGCGATCCCCTCTATCCGGTGGTCACGGCCGCCGTCGAGGCCAACGACTTCCGCCGCCCGCTCCAACTGCTGTCGCGGGTACTGGAATTCACCGATCCGGTGACGGGGCGCGAGCACCGGTTCGTCAGCCCACGCGTGCTGCGGGCCTGGTCGTCGTACGAGGAGTGGGCGACCGGGTGACCCGGTGTCGTCGGCTCACTCGCCACGCCACCAGCGCAGCAGGCGCTGAAGGACACCGGGCCGCTGGATCGGTTCGGGCGTGGGTGCGGTGACGGTGACCGACACGCTGGGCTCCGGAGCAGCTGCCTGCGGCAGTGGCGTGCTGACCTGCCAGTCGGTGGAGCGTTGCGACGGCATCCGGTGCGCCGGCCGCGCCGTGACGTCCTGCTGGGGCTTGGGCACGAACTTCACCGGCAGCGCCACCAGATGCCGGTTGGAGATGGTCTCCTGCCACTCCAGCTCGTCCTCGTCGCAGGCGAGTTCCGCGTCGGGGAGCCTGGTCAGCAGCGCGTCGACACCGACATCGGCGATGGCACGGCCGATGTCCTGCCCCGGGCACTCGTGAGGGCCGCCGCTGAAGGCGAGGTGGGAGCGGTTGCCCTGCATGTTGGCCGTGGCGTCGGGGCGGACCCGCGGGTCGACGTTACCCGGTGCGATACCCATGAGGAGCCCGTCGCCCTTACGGATGCGCTGGCCGCCCAACTCGGCGTCCTGCTTGGCGAAGTAGCCCAGGACGGCGCTGAACGGCGGCTCGTCCCACATGGACTGCTCCACCGCCTGGGGCACCGTCATCTGGCCGCCGTTGAGCTGGGCCCGGAAGCGCGGGTCGGTGAGCACCACCCGCAGTACGTTGGCGAGAAGGTTGGCGGTGCTCTCGTACGCGACGATCAGGATCAGGCGCAGGTGCTGGCTGATCTCCTCGTCGGTGAGCCGTGCCGGGTGGTTGATGAGATGGCTCGTGAAGTCGTCCTCGGGTGCCGCCCGGCGGCGGACCGTGAGCCGTGTGAGGACATCCATGATGTACGCGTTGCTCTCGATGGCCGTCTCTGTGCCCTTCGGCAGGTCGCGGGCGGCCGCCACGATCCGGTCGTTGTACTCGTCGGGCATGCCGAAGATCTGGCACATCACCATCATCGGCAGGCGCTCGGCGAACTGGCTGACCAGATC
Organism: Streptomyces sp. NPDC005303; assembly: GCF_040607335.1. Taxonomy (NCBI): domain Bacteria; kingdom Bacillati; phylum Actinomycetota; class Actinomycetes; order Kitasatosporales; family Streptomycetaceae; genus Streptomyces; species Streptomyces sp. NPDC005303. The sequence continues at coordinate 101,390 of NZ_JBEXGM010000003.1, forward strand.
GGCCCTGCCCTTCTCGCAGAACCTGTTGACCAGGTGCTGGGTCGCTCGGTTGATGTGCCGGCGGACACCCCGGTGGTCGATGGTCGAGATGGCGCCGTTGACCGCGCCGCGCAACCGCAGGTGCTCGTCGCCCTCGGCGTGGGAGCAGAGGGGCTGCCAGGCGAGATGCGGCATCATCGGGTGCGTCGGCTTGACCGTGCCGTCCTGCATGGGAGTCCACAGCCGGGTGTCACGGCTGTAGTGCGAGGGCGTGCGCACCATGTGCATGTTCTCGCTGTGGCCGAGCACGACCCAGATCGGCACGTCGTCGTGGAGCAGCGCGGGAGCCACGGTTCCGTGCTCGGCGCGGAGCTCCTCGTACACGGCGCCCAGGTCCTCCGCCCCCGGGCCGTACAGCCGACGCAGTCCGCCGACGCCGATGCCGTGCGCGGGGCAGCCGGGGGGCGGGGCGCCCGCGGGGTCGTACGTACCGGCCGGGGTAAAGGGTTCAGGCGTCACGATGGTCGCTCCGGAGCTGAGGTCGATCTGGTCATAGGGAAGTCATGTGCGGCCCCGGCCGAGCGGTTCGAGCGAAGCCGGGAGCGTGGGAGAGGTCTGTGGCAGTACGGCTGTGCCGGACCTCGGCTCACACAGGAGCCCTGGTACGGCTGTGCCGGACCTCGGCTCACACAGGAGCCCTCTCCACCGCCAGCGAATGAAGGAACTGCAACAAGGTCATCAGCACGTCCCGGCTGGACGCCCGTCGCCGCGCGTCGCACTCGACGATGGGGATTTCCTCGCTGAGGTCGAGCGCGGTACGCAGGTCGTCGAGGGGGTGGCGGGGGCCGTCGGGGAAGGTGTTGACGGCGACGACGAACGGCACGCCCCGTTCCTCCAGGCGGTCCATGACGTCGAAGCTGACTTCGAGGCGTCGGGTGTCCACCAGGACCACCGCGCCGAGCGCTCCTTCGAACAGGCCGTTCCACAGGAACCAGAAGCGCTCCTGGCCCGGGGTGCCGAAGAGATAGAGGACCAGCTGGTCGGTGATGCTGATGCGGCCGAAGTCCATGGCCACGGTGGTGGCCGTCTTGGTCTCGGAGCCGTAGTTGTCGTCGACCCCGATGCCGGCCTGGGTCATGGTCTCCTCGGTGGTCAGCGGTTTGATCTCGCTGACCGAGCCGACCATGGTCGTCTTGCCGACGCCGAAGCCGCCGACGATGACGATCTTCACCGCGGCCTGGGCGGTCTGGGGGAGGTGGTCCTCTGTTCGCGGACCGGGGATGGTGTCAGAGCCTTTGAAGTCCATGCATCACCGCTTCGAGGAGGGAACGGTCGGCCAGCGCCTGACGGATCACAGGGGCGCGCGCCGTCACCAGTTCGGCCGTCAGCAGCTCGGTGAGCAGGACGGTCACCACGCTGAACGGCAGGCTGAGGTAGGCGGACAGCTCGGCCACGGACAGGGGGGCCGTGCAGAGCCTGAGCAGCGCCGCCTGCTCGGGCGTGGCGGAGGGCGGTGGGTCGGCGTGCGCCACGATTAAGGTGACCAGGTCGAGTTCCGAGCGCTCGGTTCCGTCGGGGCCGGTGATGACGTACAGCCGCTCGGGGTTCTTCTTCGGTCCCTCGGGTGGGTCCTGGCCCTCCTGCGGGGGTTGCGGTGCCGGTTCCGGACTGGCCTTGGGGAATCGCCGTCGGCGTTGTGGAGGAGTCATACGGTCTGCCCGTTGCGGCGGGGCGGACTGGTGAGGTGCGCGCCGATACGGACGACCAGATCGCTCATGCGGGCGCTCATGTGGCCGGGTTCGGTGATGATGTCCGAGAGCACCGCGAGATAGGCGTTGGGGCCGGCGGCCATCAGGTAGAAGTAGCCGCCGTGGATCTCGATCAGGACCATCTTCATCTTGCCGTCGCTGCCCGGGATCTCCCCGGCGACGGCACCCGCCAGGCTCTGCAGGCCCGCACAGGCGGCGGCGACGCGGTCGGCGGTGTCCGGGTCGCCGCCGTGCCGGGCGATGCGCAGGCCGTCGGCGGAGAGCACCACGATCATCTGGATGCCCGGTACGCCTTTGGCGAGGTCCTGGAGCATCCAGTCGAAGTTGCCTCGCTGCTGGATCACTTGAGGTTCCCCTCGTCTTCGGCCTCGGTACGGGCCGGTTCGTCGGTCGGCTGACTGGCTGTGGAAGCGGTGGGGCGCTTGAGGCCGTCCATGAACGCCTGGACCCACAGGCCCGGCGGGGTGTCGTCCGGCTTCGGCTCGGGCTCCGGCTCACGCGCGGCCGTCGACCAGATGGTCGGGCGGCCTTCCCGCTCGGCGCGTTCGATCTCCGCCTGCTCGGCGTAGCGCTGGGTGAGTGAGGTCTTGACCCGGCTGCGGCGCTGCGGCAGCCCGTTGGCCGTCCACTCGGTGACCTCGGGGACGTCGTCCTCGATGGACACCGGCGTCGTGAACTTGGGGCTGGTGGGGCGGCGCTTCTTGATCGTGCGCTTGGGTCCGGGCAGCGCGCCGAGTTCGGCCTTGGGTACGGCGGTGGCGCCGATGCCGTGGGCGAGTCCGACGCCGGGCTCGTCGGTGAGCATGTCGCTGGGTACGACGAGGATGGCGCGGACACCGCCGTACGCGGAGGCACGCAGGGAGACCTGCATGTCGTACGCCTGGCAGAGCCGGCCCACGACGGCGAGGCCGAGGCGCGGCGACTCGCCGAGGTCCTGGAGGTCCACGCCGGCCTTGGCCCGCTCCAGCATGCCCTCGGCCCGCAGCCGGGCCTCCTCGCTGAGGCTGACGCCGGCGTCCTCGATCTCGATGCAGACGCCGGTCTGCACCTCGGTGGCGGTGACGTGCACCTTGCTCTGGGGCGGGGAGTACCGGGTGGCGTTGTCGAGGAGTTCGGCCGCGGCGTGGATGACCGGCTCGACGGCGGTGCCCTTGACGTTGACCTTGGCGATCGAGGAGAGGTCGATGCGCCGGTACTCCAGGATCCGCGACATGGCGCCGCGCAGCACGCTGTACAGCGCTACGGGCTCGGGCCACTGGCGGCCGGGGCGGCCACCGCCGAGGACGGAGATGGAGTCGGCGAGTCGGCCGATCAGCGCGGTGCCGTGGTCGATGCGCAGGAGGTCGTCGAAGACCTCGGGGTTGCGGCCGTGGTCCTCCTCCATCTCCCGCAGTTCGTTGGCCTGCTGGTGGACAATGGCCTGCACGCGCCGGGCGATGTTCACGAAGGAGCGCTGCGCGGCGTCACGCATGATCTCCTCGGTGTCGACGATGGTGAGCACCGTCTTGAGGAGCCGGATCTGCGCGTCGGGGAGGTCCGCCCACGCGGGGTCGATGTCGCCGAGTTGGCGAATCACCTCTCCGGGGGAACTTCCGCGGCGCAGCCAGTCCAGCGCGGTGGGCGCGATCTCCGTGGCGAACCGGACCAGGTCCTGGTCGTGGTCGGCGATGCGCTGCTTCAGATGAGCCGTCTGGCGGAGGTGCTCGAGTCGCTGCTCACGCAGTTCACGACCACGCCGGACGGCTTCGGCCGCCACCGCGATCACCAGCAGCGTGGCGACGGCACCGCACCAGCCGACAGCGACCCTGGCGGGCTGCTGCACCAGTGCGACGCCGGCCCCGGTCACCGCGGCCATGACTATGGCGGGGAGCAACAGCACGCGCGCATACGGCAGTTCACGGCGTCCTGGGGGGGATTGAACACTCACCATGTGGGCCCTCTGAGACGTATCGACGGGGAGTCGCACATATAGGGAACAAGCGCACGAATACACATCAACTCGGTGCGCTGCGGGCGAGCTTAGTCCGACCGGATCATCGCCGTGTCATATTCAGCAAGCGCCTGAAACGGGCATTGCGACTGGAGTAACCTCGGCCCATTTACACGCTCCGGCTTCAATCGAACGCGGGGAGTGACGGCGTGCGGGCGTACGAGAATCACTCACCGCGGCGAGTGAAGGTCAGCTTCCGGTGGTGTGCCGGACCCGGATTCCGGCGAGGTGCCGGACCGGGGCTCCGGCCGGGTGCCGGACCTGGATTCCGGCGATGCGCAGAGCCGCGTCCGCGGTGGCCTCCGCGAAGACGGAGACGGGTCGCTCGGGGTCGGAGCGGTGGACGAGGATCACGCCCTCGATCAGTCCGAACAGCAGGTCCGTGCGCAGGTCGAGCTCACCCTTGGCGAGGGCGCCTCCCGCGGCCGTCGCGGCGAGCAACTGCCGGTAGGCGTCCTTGAGTTCGGCCCGCACGGCGTGGAATCCGGCGAACCGCTCGGCGCGCACCTCGGGCAGCAGATAGAGCCCGCCAAGGTTGTGCGTGCCACCGCACAGCACCTCGACGTCCGCACGGCACAGCTCCCACAGCCGGTCCTCGGCCGGGAGCCTGTCGTCCGCGAGCAGCTCACGGGCGTACGCCAGCGAGGGCGTGACCGTGGACTCCAGAAGCTCGGCGAGGAGCTCCTCCTTGCCGGAGACGTAGTGGTACATGGACGCCTGCCGCATGCCCGCGCGCTCGGCGACGGCCCGGGTACTGGTGGCTGCGTAGCCGAGGGATGTGAACAACTCGGCCGCGGCGACGAGGAGTTCCTCACGTGGCGCAAGCCCGCTGTCCGGCCGCCGATCGGCCCGCGGCCTGCCGACCCGCCGCCCGGACTCCGCCGCCCCACCTGTCGTACCCATGCGTTCGATCCTCGCACACGGGGTCCGGGACGGCCTCGGGCGACCGTCACACCGCGGGCACACCGCCGGCACGTCCGCCTTCCGCACCGGTGCACTCCTGGGCGGGGCACCGAGCCGAGTCACCGTACGGCTCCCCCCAAACCCAAGTCATCCAACTCCCCCCACCGCCGCGACCACCCCACACCCGAGCCATCCGACTCCGCCCGCACCCCCGACCGCCCCACACCCGAGCCATCCGACTCGCCCCGCACCCCCGAGCACCCCACACCCGAGCCATCCGACTCCCCCACATCGCCGCGACCACCCCACACCCAAGCCATCCGGCCGCTCCCCCCACCCCGACCACCCACACCCCACGACACCCCCGTGAGCGTGAGCGCCCGGTAACCCCCCGGCAACACCCGGGCAATCCCCCCGACCTACCCCGCCCCTAATTTCTGTCAAGCGACAGAAACACCCCCGGAGCCGGAGGTCCGCCATGGCCACTGAGACCACATACGGAGCCCGAGAGCACGCCCGTGCCCAGGAGGGCACCCGCGCCGAGGCCATGCCCGTCGTCCCGGCCCGCGACTGGCCGGACCCGCCTGCCGCGGCGGGCCCCCTGGTGTGGGCGGAGACCGTCGCGGGCGGCAACTACACCCACCGCGTCCTCGCCAGCGGCACCGAACTCCGCCTCACCGACCTCCACGGCGACGCCTGCGCCCACCTCCTCCTGTACGCGGTGGACCGCCCCTGGGAGCGGCTGAACGTCGCCGACACGGTCAAGGTCCAGTGGAACGCCTACCTCGGTGAGGGCCAACTCCTCCTGTCCGACCAGGGCCGCGTCCTCGCGAGCGTCGTCGCCGACACCTCCGGTCGCCACGACGCCCTGTGCGGCACCTCCACCCTGGTCCGCAACACCGAGCGCTACGGCGACGGCACCCCCCAGGGCCCCTCCCCCGCAGGCCGCGAGCTCCTCAAGCTGGCGGCCGCGAAGAACGGCCTCGAACCCCGCGACCTCCCGCCCTCCCTCTCCTTCTTCCAGGGCGTCCGGATCCGCGAGGACGGCACCCTCGACTTCACCGGCTCGGCGGGCCCCGGCGCCGCCGTCACCCTGCGCGCCGAACAGGACGTGACGGTCCTGATCGCGAACGTCCCGCACCCCGCCGACCCCCGCCCCGCCTACGTCAGCACCTCCCTGGAGGTCCTCGCCTGGCGCGCCGAACCCACCCGCGCCGGCGACCCCCTCTGGGACGCCACCCCCGAAGGCCGCCGCGCCTTCCTCAACACCGCCGAATTCCTCGCCTCGAAGGGACGCGCATGAAGACCGTGGTTCCGGCCCGCTCCGCCTGGTCCCGCGTCATCCGCGAGGGCGAGACGCTCACCATCACCGACCTGCACGGCAACCAGGCCGTCGACTTCCTCGTCTACGACGCCCACGACACGTCGGTCCGCTACAGCGCCCCCGACACCATCCAGGCGCAGGGCGGCATCTTCCTCACCACGGGCAGCGTGCTGATGTCCAACGAGCACACCCCCCTGATGGCGGTCACCGCCGACGACGTGGGCCGCCACGACACGGTCGGCGGCGCCTGCTCCAAGGAGTCGAACACCCTGCGCTACGGCCATCACACCTGGTCGCAGCACGCGTGCGTGGACAACTTCCTCGCCGAGGGCGCGAAGCACGGCCTCGGCAAGCGCGACCTCGTCTCCAACATCAACTGGTACATGAACGTACCGGTCGAGAAGGACGGCACCCTGGGCATCGTCGACGGCATCTCCGCCCCGGGCCTGTCCCTGACACTGCGCGCCGAGCGGGACGTCCTCGTCCTGGTCTCCAACTGCCCCCAGATCAACAACCCCTGCAACGGCTTCGACCCGACGCCCGTGCAGATGACGATCGGTGCCGCCGAATGACCTTCGACACCCTCCTCGTCGCCAACCGGGGCGAGATAGCGGTCCGGATCATCCGCACCGCCCGCGAACTGGGCCTGCGTACCGTCGCGGTGTACTCGGACGCCGACCGGGCAGCCCCCCACGTCCGGCTCGCCGACCACGCCGTACGCCTCGGCCCGGCGCCCGCGAAGGAGTCGTACCTCGACGCCGACCTGGTGCTGAAGGCCGCCAAGGACTCGGGCGCGGGCGCCATCCACCCCGGCTACGGATTCCTGTCCGAGGACGCCGCCTTCGCCCGCCGCTGCGAGGACGCGGGGATCGTTTTCGTGGGCCCGACACCCGAGCAGCTGGAACTGTTCGGCGCGAAACACACCGCACGGGCCGCGGCGGAGGCGGCGGGCGTGCCGCTGGCGCCCGGGACGGGCCTGCTGGCCGGTCTCGACGAGGCCCTCGACGCCGCGGGAACCATCGGCTATCCCGTCATGCTCAAGGCCACCGGCGGTGGCGGCGGCATCGGCATGTCGGCGTGCCGCTCCGCCGACGAACTGACCGACGCCTGGGACCGGGTGCAGCGCGTCGCCGCCGCCTCCTTCTCCTCCGCCGGCGTCTTCCTGGAACGGCTCGTCGAACACGCCCGCCACGTCGAGGTGCAGGTATTCGGCGACGGCGAGGGCACCGTCGTCACCTTCGGCGACCGTGACTGCTCCCTCCAGCGCCGCAACCAGAAGGTCCTGGAGGAGGCACCCGCACCGGGCCTGCCCGCACGCATCCGCGCTCGACTCACCGACAGCGCACGCGATTTGTGCGCCTCCGTCGGCTACCGCTCCGCGGGAACCGTCGAGTTCGTCTACGACGCCGCCCGCGAGGAGGCCTACTTCCTCGAGGTCAACACCCGTCTCCAGGTGGAACATCCGGTCACGGAGGAGATCTACGGCGTCGACCTGGTCGCCTGGATGCTCCGCCTGGCCCGGGGCGAGCGGGACGTCGTACGCGAACCGGGCCCCCCGCGCGGCCACGCCGTCGAGGCCCGCGTCTACGCCGAGGACCCCTCACGCGAACACCGGCCCAGCGCCGGCCTGTTGACGCGGGTCGAGTTCCCCACCGGGGTGCGCGTCGACGGCTGGGTGGAGACCGGCACCGAGGTGACCACCTCGTACGACCCGATGCTCGCGAAGATCATCGCGTACGGTCCGGACCGCGCCCATGCGCTCCGGCGGCTGGACGAAGCCCTCGAACGCACCCGCGTCGACGGCATCGAGACCAACCTGGGCCTGGTCCGGGCCGCGCTGGCCGACACCGACTTCAGGACGGCCGCCCACTCCACCGCGACCCTCTCCGGCGTCCAGGACCCCACCCCGCGCATCGAGGTCGTGACCGCCGGGACCCTCACCACGGTCCAGGACTGGCCGGGCCGCACCGGCTACTGGCAGGTCGGCGTTCCGCCGAGCGGCCCGATGGACGACCGCTCCTTCCGGCTCGGCAACCAGGCACTGGGCAACCCGGAAAACGCCCCCGGTCTCGAATGCACCCTGCAGGGGCCGTCGTTGCGGTTCACCCACCCCACGACCGTCTGCGTGACGGGTGCTCCGGCCCCGGTCACGGTCGACGGCTCGCCCGTGGCGCAGTGGGAGCCGGTGACCGTGCCCGCGGGCGGGGTCCTGGAGGTCGGCGCACCCACCGAACACGGGCTGCGCACATACGTCCTGTTCGCGGGCGGCCTCGACGTCCCGGTCTTCCTCGGCAGCGCGAGCACCTTCACCCTGGGCCGCTTCGGCGGACACGGCGGACGAGCTCTGCGCACGGGCGATGTGTTGCACGGCGGACGGCAGGGCGAGGGGACGGCCGTATCGGCACACCTCTCCGAGACCTCCGCAGCCACCCCCTCCCACGCCCCCTCATACACCTCCACCTGGCACATCGCCGCCGTAGAAGGCCCGCACGCCGCCCCGGAGTTCTTCACCGAGGACGACATCCGCGACTTCTACGCCGCCGACTGGAAGGTCCACTTCAACTCGGCCCGCACCGGCGTACGCCTGGTCGGCCCCAAGCCCCGCTGGGCCCGCGCCGACGGCGGTGAGGCCGGCCTGCACCCGTCCAACATCCACGACACCCCGTACTCGGTCGGCGCGGTCGACTACACGGGCGACATGCCGGTGCTGCTGGGTCCGGACGGGCCCTCGCTCGGCGGGTTCGTGTGCCCGGCGACCGTCATCAGCACCGAGCGCTGGAAGCTGGGCCAGTTGCGCCCCGGTGACACGGTCCGCTTCGTGCCGGTGAACACGGACGGCTCGGCGCGCCCGGCGATCGTGGACGGCGGCATCCTCGCCCGCGACGGCGATGTCACGTACCGCCGCAGCGGCGACGACAACCTGCTGGTCGAATTCGGCCCCATGCAGCTGGATCTGGCGTTGCGCATGCGCGTCCACGCCCTCATGGAGGCGGTGGCCGAGCAGGGCCCGGACGGCATCACCGACCTCACCCCCGGCATCCGCTCCCTCCAGATCCGGACGGACCCGAATCGGCTGCCCCAGCACGAACTCCTCGCCACCGTAAGGGAGATCACCGCCTCCCTTCCTCCGTCCGACCAGCTGGTGGTGCCCTCCCGCACGGTCCATCTCCCGCTCTCCTGGGACGACCCGGCGACGCGCGAGGCGATCGCCCGCTACATGGCGGGCGTGCGCGACGACGCGCCCTGGTGCCCGTGGAACATCGAGTTCATCCGCCGCGTCAACGGCCTGGCCTCGGTGGACGACGTCTACCGCACGGTCTTCGAGGCGGAGTACCTCGTCCTGGGCCTGGGCGACGTCTACCTCGGCGCCCCGGTGGCAACCCCGCTGGACCCGCGCCACCGCCTGGTGACCACGAAGTACAACCCGGCGCGCACCTGGACGGCCGAGAACTCCGTCGGCATCGGCGGGGCGTACCTGTGCGTCTACGGCATGGAGGGCCCCGGCGGCTACCAGTTCGTCGGCCGTACGACCCAGGTGTGGTCGCCCTGGCAGCAGCGCGGCGCGTTCGAGGCGGGCTCGCCCTGGCTGCTGCGCTTCTTCGACCGCATCAAGTGGTATCCGGTGGACGCGGACGAACTCCTGGAGCTGCGAGCCGACATCACGTCCGGCCGTTTCGTGCCCCGTATCGAGGAGGGCACCTTCTCGCTCGCCGAGTACCAGGCCTTTCTTGCCGAACACGCCGAGCCCATAGCGGAGTTCAGGGCGCGTCAGCAGACGGCCTTCGCCGCGGAGCGGGACGCCTGGGAAGCTGCGGGCGAGTTCGCGCGGGCCGAGTCGGCGGCCGCGCCGGCCGTCGCCCCCACCGACATCGCGGTCCCTCCGGGCGGCCGCTTGATCGAAGCCGAATTCGCCGCTTCCGTCTGGCAGTTGAACGTGGAGCCGGGTGACGAGGTGACGGTCGGGCAGCCGCTCCTGGCCCTGGAGGCGATGAAGATGGAGTCCAGGGTGCACGCGCCGACGGCCGGCGTGGTCGCGGAGATCCTGGCCAGGCCGGGCGACCAGGTGGAGGCGGGAACGGCACTCCTCGTCCTGGCCCCGCCCGCACAGTGAAGCGCCCGCCCAGCGAAACGCCCGCACAGTGAAAGAGGAACGAGCCATGTCCAGCACCGTCACCCGGGTCCGGGCCGCCTACGACCGCGTCGAGGCCGTGGACCGCCCCGAGATCTGGATCGACCTGCGCCCCCGGGAGGAGGTCGAACGGGAGGCCCGCGCGATCGACGAACGGCTCGCCCGAGGTGAGCGGCTCCCCCTCGCGGGCCGCCTGTTCGCCGCCAAGGGCAACATCGACGTGGCCGGCCTGCCCACCACCGCGGGCTGTCCGTCGTACGCCTACCGTCCGGGCGCCGATGCCCCGGTGGTCGCCGGTCTCCGCGCGGCGGGCGCGATCGTGCTCGGCACAACGAACCTGGACCAGTTCGCGACGGGCCTGGTCGGCACCCGCTCCCCGCACGGGGCGGTCCGCAACGCGTACGACCCCGCGAGGGTGAGCGGCGGTTCCAGCTCCGGGTCGGCGGTCGCCGTGGCACTGGGCATCGTCGACTTCGCCCTCGGCACCGACACGGCGGGCTCGGGCCGGGTGCCGGCCGCCTTCAACGGCATCGTCGGCCTCAAGCCCACCCGCGGCCTGGTCCCCACGGCCGGGGTCGTCCCGGCCTGTGCCTCGATCGACTGCGTGACGGTGTTCGCCCGCACCCTCCCGGAGGCCGAGCAGGCGCTGTCCCACATGACGACCGGCACCGCCCCGTCCCTCCCCGGGCGCCGGCCCGGCCCCTGGCGGATCGCGGTCCCGGCGCGCGAGCAGCTCGGCGAACTGGACGAGGGCTGGGCCGAGGCGTACGAGGAGGCGGTGGAGCAGCTCGCGGCGGCGGGCGCGACAGTCCGCGAACTGGACCTCACGCCCTTCACGGAGGCGGCGGCGATGCTCTACGAGGGCGCGTTCGTGGCCGAGCGCTACACAGCAGTGGGGGTCTTTGTCGACAAGGCGACAGAAGCGCGCGACGGCTCCCTCGATCCCACGGTGGCCGCCATCATCACCCGGGCCCGCGACCTCCCGGCCCACCAGCTCTACGCGGACATGGACCGCCTGGCCGAGCTCCGCACCCGGGCGCTGGCCGAACTGGCCGACGCGGACGCCCTGTTGCTGCCGACCACCCCGGGTCACCCCACCCTCGCCGAGGTCGCCGCCGACCCCCTGGGCGCCAACGCCCGCCTGGGCCGTTTCACCAACTCCACGAACCTCTTCGACCTGGCCGCGGCCGCCGTCCCGGCCGGTGAGGTCAACGGCCTGCCGTTCGGCGTGATGCTGATCGGCCCGGCGCACACCGACGAGCGCTTGGCGAGGATCGCGAGCCTGCTCCAGCCGGAGACGCGTCTCGCGGTGGTGGGCGCCCACCTGACGGGCCAGCCGTTGAACCCCCAACTCCTCGCTCTGGGCGCCCGTCTGGACCGTACGACCACGACGGCACCGGTCTACCGCCTGCACGCCCTGCGGACCGACCCGCCGAAGCCGGGCCTGGTCCACGTCGGCGAGGGCGGCGCGGAGATCGAGGCGGAGGTGTGGCGGCTGCCGGCGGAGGGCCTGGGCCGCCTCCTGACGGCTCTCCCCCGCCCGATGACCTTGGGCAGGGTGCAGCTGGCGGACGGCGGCCAGGTCCCCGGTTTTCTCTGTGAGCCGTCCGCCCTCGTGGACGCGGCGGACATCACGGCACACGGAGGCTGGCGGTCCTATCTGAACGCCGAGTAGGTCGAACCACTCAGGGGGCGGGGCGGCCAGCCGCAGTCGCCCCTGGCCCGCCCCCGAACGGTCACCCCACCGACGAGTAGGCCACAACCCCCCGCAGCAGCAGATCAACGGCCTTCCGCGCGTTCTTCGCGACGGAGGAAGATCCGTCGCCCCCCGACACGGGAGCCGCGGCCGAGATCTGCCCCAGCACGTCGATGACCTGCTTGCACCACCGCACGAAGTCCCCGGCCGGCATCTCCGCCTCCCGAAGGACCTCGTCGAGCCCCTTGCCGGAAGCCCACATATAGGCAGCCCAGGCGAACCCGAGGTCGGGCTCGCGCTGGCCCACCCCCTCAGTCTGGTTGATCCGGAAGTCCTCCTCCAGGGCGTCCAGCCGCCCCCAGATCCGCACCGTCTCACCGAGGGCGGCCTTGGCCTTCCCGGACGGCACCTTGGGCGCCATGGCGTCGTCGCCCACCCGGGACTCGTACACCAACGCCGACACGCACGCGGCCAGTTCGGCGGGGGCGAGCCCCTCCCAGACCCCTTCCCGCAGGCACTCACTGGCCAGCAGATCGAGCTCGCCGTACAACCGGGCCAGCCGCTTGCCGTGCTCGGTGACCTCGTTGCCGCGCAGGTAGTCCAGCTCGGTCAGCAGTGCCACGATCCGGTCGAAGGTCCGCGCGATGGTGTTCGTGCGTCCCTCGATGCGCCGCTCCAGCTGCGAGGTGTCGCGCAGCAGCCGGTGGTAGCGCTCGGCCCAACGGGCGTGGTCCTCGCGGTCGTTGCACCCGTGGCAGGGGTGCGCCCGGATCGCCGTCCGCAGCCGTGCGATCTCGCGGTCGTCGGCGGCCTGCGACCGCTGCTTGCGCGCCCGCTCCGGCGGAATGTGCCCGGCCTTGGTGCGCAGCGCGGACGCCAGGTCCCGACGGGACTGCGGCGAGCGCGGGTTGAAGGTCTTCGGGATCCGCATCCGCTCCAACGCCTCGACCGGCACCGGGAAGTCCATCGACGCGAGCCGCTTGACCTGCCGCTCGGCGGTCAGCACCAGCGGCCGGGGGCCGTCGTGGTGCTCGAAGCCCCGGTGGCCGTTGGACCGCCCGGCGGGCAGGCCGGGGTCCAGCACGAGCGCGAGACCGGCGTACTTGCCCGTCGGCACATGGATGACGTCGCCGGGCTTGAGCTTCTCCAGCGCCACGGCCGCCTCGGCCCGCCGCTGGGCGACGCCCTGCCGGGCCAGCTCCGTCTCGCGGTCCTTGAGCTCGCGGCGCAGCCGCGCGTACTCCTCGAAGTCGCCGAGGTGGCAGGTCATGGAGGCCTTGTAGCCGTCGAGCCCCTCCTCGTTGCGCTGCACCTGCCGGGAGATCCCGACGACCGACTTGTCGGCCTGGAACTGCGCGAACGACGTCTCCAGGAGCTCGCGCGAGCGGTGCCGCCCGAACTGCTCCACCAGGTTGACCGCCATGTTGTACGACGGCTTGAAGCTGGAGCGCAGCGGGTACGTGCGCGTGCCCGCGAGTCCCGCGAGGTGCTCGGGGCTGCTGCCGCGCTGCCACAGCACCACCGCGTGGCCCTCGACGTCGATGCCGCGCCGCCCCGCACGCCCTGTCAGCTGGGTGTACTCGCCGGGAGTGATGTCGGCGTGCTGTTCGCCGTTCCACTTGACGAGCTTCTCCAGCACCACCGAACGCGCGGGCATGTTGATGCCCAGCGCGAGCGTCTCGGTCGCGAACACGGCCTTGACCAGCCCGCGTACGAACAGCTCCTCGACGACCTCCTTGAAGGTCGGCAGCATGCCCGCGTGGTGGGCCGCTATACCGCGCTCCAGGCCCTCCAGCCACTCGTAGTACCCGAGGACATGCAGGTCCTCGGTGGGGATCGACGCCGTGCGCTCCTCGACGAGGGCGCGCACCTTGCCGCGCGCCTCGTCGTCGTTCAGCCGCAGCCCCGCGTACAGGCACTGCTGTACGGCCGCCTCACAGGCGGCGCGGCTGAAGATGAACGTGATCGCGGGCAGCAGTCCCTCGGCGTCGAGCCGCTCGATGACCTCGGGCCGGCTCGGTGTCCACACTTTGGACCGCTGCCGCCGCTCGCGCTCCCGGTCGGCCTCGCGCATCGCCCGGCCGCGTCTGCGGTCCTGGTACGACGGCCGCTGGGCCTCCATCCGGGCCAGCCGCGCGAGGTCGGGGTTGACGGCCTTCTTGTTGCCCTCGCCCTCCTCGAACAGGTCGTACATCCGCCGCCCGGCGAGCACGTGCTGGAACAGCGGGACGGGCCGGTGCTCGGAGACGATCACCTGGGTGTCGCCGCGGACGGTGTCGAGCCAGTCGCCGAACTCCTCGGCGTTGGACACGGTCGCCGACAACGACACCAGGGTCACCGATTCGGGAAGGTGGATGATCACCTCTTCCCATACGGCGCCCCGGAAGCGGTCGGAGAGGTAGTGCACCTCGTCCATGACCACGTATCCGAGGCCCAGGAGGGTCTGCGAGCCCGCGTACAGCATGTTCCGCAGCACCTCGGTGGTCATCACGACCACGGGGGCGTCGGAGTTGACGCTGTTGTCGCCGGTGAGCAGGCCGACCTTGTCCGCGCCGTACCGACGGCTCAGGTCCGCGTACTTCTGGTTGGACAGCGCCTTGATGGGGGTCGTGTAGAAGCACTTCTTGCCCTGCTGGAGGGCGAGGTGGACGGCGAACTCGCCGACGATCGTCTTGCCGGAGCCGGTGGGGGCGGCCACCAGCACGCCCTTGCCGGCTTCGAGAGCCTTGCAGGCCTCGATCTGGAAGGGGTCGAGACCGAAGTCGTACATCTCGCGGAAGCCCGCGAGCGCGGTGGCCTGCTCGGCTGCCCGCAGGCGGGCTGCCGCGTACCGCTCGGCCGGTGAGAGGTCCTCTGTCATCGTGCTTTCGAGCGTACCGGGCCCCACTGACAACAGGACGATCATTATCCAGAACCCTCACCGGACGAATCCGCTCCCGGACCGTGTGCGCACAGACCAAAGGGTGCCCCCGTCCCACCGGACGGGGGCACCCAGCCGCTCTCAGCGCGTTTCGTCAGGTCACGTCGTCGTACCCGTTGACCCGATCCGTGGCCGGCTGCTCGGGCAGCGCCCGGCTCGCGGAGACGGTCTCGACCTCGCCGATGTCCTCGGGCGTGAGGTCCAGGTCGGAGGCCTCGTCGTCGTCGGGCCCCTCGGCCTCGCGGCGGCGCTTGCGCCGGTCGTTGAGCAGGGAGAAGAGCACGGCGAAGAAGTACAGCACCCAGATCGGGCCGGCCAGCGCGAGCATGCTCAGCGGGTCCGTGCTCGGGGTCGCGACCGCTGCGAACACGGTGATGCCCATGATCATGCCCCGCCACCAGCCGAGCATCCGCTTGCCGGTGATCATGCCGGTGAGATTGAGCATGACCAGCAGCAGGGGCAGCTCGAACGAGAGACCGAAGACGATCACCATGCGCGTGACGAGCTGCAGAAGATCATCGAGTGGCAGCAGGTTGTCGATGCTGCCGCTCGGCGTGAAGTCGATCAGGACTTTCGCGGTGGTGGGGAGCACCGAGTACGCGAAGTAGGCGCCACCCATGAACAGCGGGGCGCCGGTGAAGACGAACGCGTACGCGTACTTCTTCTCGTGCCGGTGCAGACCGGGGGCGACGAATGCCCAGAGCTGGTACAGCCAGATCGGCGAGGCCAGGACGATACCCGCCGTCAGTGAGACCTGGAGGGCCAGCGTGAACGGCGCCAGCAGGCCGTTGATGGTGATCCGGGCGCACTTCTGGGCGGAGTCGTCCGACGACGCCTTGGCGAGTTCCTCGAAGCTCTTGCTGCACCCGATCGAGTCCAGGATCGGCTTCGTCAGGAAGTTGATGATGTCGTTGTAGAAGAAGGCGGCGACGACCGTCACGATGACGATGGCCAGCAAGGCCTTCGCGAGCCGGTTGCGGAGCTCACGAAGGTGATCCGCGAGAGGCATCCGCCCCTCGGGATCCCTCTCCTCTTTGCGGGCAGACTTGAGCAACCCACGTTCCCATCTCGTGCGGGCGGGCCGGTGATCACCGGCCCCGCGTCAGCGCTTGGTCGTGTCCGTCGGCTCGGTGACCGGGCGCGAGCTCGACACGTCGCCGGGGGCGGCCTGGATGGTGCGCTGAGCCGTGTTCTGCTCGTCGGTGCTGGGCGGGCCGGCCGGGGTGGCCGTGTTGCTGCCGCCCTCTTCCTTCATCGCCTTGGCCTCGCTCTTGAGGATGCGAGCGGACTTGCCGAGCGAGCGCGCCATGTCGGGAAGCTTCTTCGCGCCGAACAGCAGGACGATGACGACGAGGATGAGAATGATCTCGGGGGCGCCGAGCCTTCCGAACATAAGTCTTTACCTTCTCACCGAGGCGGCTTGTGGGGTGCTGTCCGACCGGTCGGACATGTGTCCGATCAGTCGTGCTGACAGCGATCGTAACGCTCAGGGGTGAACGCCTGGCAATCCCTGTGCGTACTCCCGGTTCGCGGCCGAGCCTCGTTATCCGGACCGCGACCAGCAGCGTACCTGCCGACCCGGGCACGGTGACAGGGCGAAGTGGCCCAAAACGCATCCGCCGCTCGACTCACACCCAACTCTCAGCCGTACTCACAGTGAGTCCACAGAACGGGCCGTGCTCACCGCCGCTCGCTCCAGGTCCTCCGCGGCCCGGTTGATGCGGTGGGCGGACTCCGTGACCTGCCGCCCCAGGCGCTGGGCCTCCAGGAAGACCCGGACGGCGAGCACACCGAGAACGACGAGACTCACGAAACCCACAGCTACCGCGAACATCGGCCAGAACATGACACCGAGCCTAGAGGGTCTAAAGGGTGGAGTGCAGCCGCAGCGTCCGCACCCCGCCGCCGGTCAGCAGCTCCACGATCCGCTCACCGGCGGGCTTGCGGACGGCCGCGCCGCACTCGGGGCAGGTGAAGGAGTAGAAGGTGGTGCGGCTGGTCGCGCCGATGGCGAGGCGAAAGGCGCTGGCGGCCAGCTCGAACCGCTCCCGGCAGTCCGGGCAGCCCGCCTTGAAGGTCACCGGAGCCGCGCTTCTCATCCCCGCGAAGGCGGCAGCCACCGTGATGCCCGCACCGGACGTCGCCGACTCGCTCAAAGCCCCTGCTCCTGCCTGTCGTACCGACCGTCGTCCTGCCCCTCGCGCCCCGCGCCCGCCCCCTGCGCGCCCAGCGCCTCCACCCCGTCGTAGGCCGCCAGGGCCTCGCGGGCCGCCTCGCGGGCGCTGTCGGCCAGGTCGCGGGGCGAGACGATGCGGCCGTCACGGCCGAGCCGGAGCGCCAGCCTGCGCAGCGATGCCGGGTCGGGGGTGCGGAGAGTAATACGCAGCCCGCCGTCGGAAAGCTCATCCGCACTGTCGTGCGGGTAGTACTCGGCGACCCAGCGGCCGCCGGGGCCGACCTCCACGACCACCTCGGGGTCCTCGGCCGCGGGCTGCACCAGCCCCTCCGACAGGTCCCTGAGCTCCACCTCGGGCGGCGCGGACGGCTCGTCGAGGATCTTGATCTCGGCGACCCGGTCGAGCCGGAAGGTGCGCCGCGCCTCGGAGCGGCGGCACCAGGCCTCGACGTAGGTGTGGCCGACGCTGACCAGGCGGATCGGATCGATCTCACGCTCGGTGAGCTCGTCACGGGCGGGTGAGTAGTAGCGGATCCACAGGCGCCGGCGCTCGGCGATGGCCCGGTCGACGTCCGCGAAGACGCCGCCCTCCGACTCGAAGGTCACCGACAGCCGCGCGCTGGCACCGGCGGCCTCACCGGCCGCGGTCTCCACCTTGGCGGTGGCCCGCAGCAGCGCCTGCCGGTCACCCTCCCTGAGACCGGGCAGCGTGGAGACCGCGCGGGCGGCCACCAGCAGCGCGGTCGCCTCGTCGGCGGCGAGCCGCAGCGGGTCGGCCGTCTCCTCGCCGAGCGCGGCGGGGTTGTGCCACCAGATCCGCTCGCCGTCGGTGTCGATGTCGAGCAGATCGCCGCCGCGGAAGCTGGTGCCGCACATGGGCAGCACATCGAGGTCGGAGACCAGCTCGTCCTCGGTGATCCCGAAGGCGCGGGCCACGTCCTCGACCCGTGCTCCGGGGCGCTCCTTCAGATAGGTCACCAGCGAGAGCATCCGCCGGGTCTGGTCGATCGCGTTCGTGGGCCTGACCGGTTTGCCTGCCACAGTTCTCTTCCGCTCCCCCTCAGCCCTTGGCCACGGCACGCAGCCGGTCCACCACGTCGGCCCGCAGCTCGGCGGGCTCCAGGACCACCACGTCCGGACCGAACTCCACCAGCCAGGCGTCCAGGCCATGGCCGTACGGAATCTCCAACTCGTCCCAGCCGTCGCCCAGTTCCCGCACCGAGGTGGCCTTCGCCCGCAAGGGGTACCCGGCGCCCGTGCGCAGCCGGATCAACGCGCTCCGGTCGGCGGTCTCCCCCGCCCAGCCCGCCACCGTCTCGCGGACGGTGACGACGTCAGGGACCGGGGCCGTGAACCGCGCCCCGCGCGAGCGCACCTTGCCGGTGATCCGGGAGAGCCGGAAGACCCTCTCGGCACCGCGGTCCCGGTCGAATCCGGCCAGGTACCAGTGGCCGCGCCAGCACTCCAGCGCCCACGGCTCGACATGGCGCGGCTCGGGGCGGGCGGCGGTGGCCTTGCGGTAGTCGAAGACGACCGGGCGGCGGTCGCGGCAGGCGAGCATCAGCGGCTCGAAGGAGGCCTCGTGCACCGGGATGCGCGGCTCCAGCGCGCCGTGCGCCTCGTACGGGTCGACGTCCTCGGGCAGCCCCGCCGCGCGCAGTTTCTGCAGCGCGCCACTGGCCGCACCGGCGAGCCTGGCCTGCTGCCACACCTTGGCGGCCAGGCCCAGGGCGGCGGCCTCCTCGGCGTCGAGCGTGATGGGCGGCAGCCGGTTGCTGTCCCGGCGGGCCAGATATCCGACTTCGCCGTCGAGGTTCTCAACGGTCTCGATCACGAGCCCGAGTTCGCGCAGATCGTCCTTGTCGCGCTCGAACATCCGGTTGAAGGAGTCGTCGGAATTGGCTTCCAGGTAGGCCTCGATGGACTCCCGGAGCTCACGCTTGCTCAGCGGCCGTCGCGTCCCGAGCAGACACAGCGCCAGGTTCATCAGCCGCTCGGCCTTGGCAATGGCCATCGACGCCCTTCGCCTCCCTATGGTGCTTACGGACGTTGACCGTACCGCCCCGAAGGAGCAAGGCAAAAGCCGAGGGCCCATGCCCGGACAGGCATGGGCCCTGGTCGATCAGGTCCGGTCGGATGTCATACGGCGATCCGACCGCGACGCGATCATTTACGGCGTCTCCGGCGACTCCGGTACGACGATCAGACGCCGAGGAGGTCGACCACGAAGATCAGGGTCTCCCCGGGCTTGATCGCCGGAGTCGGGCTCTGATTGCCGTAGGCGAGGTGGGCCGGGATGGTCAGCTGGCGACGGCCGCCGACCTTCATGCCCTGCACGCCCTGGTCCCAGCCCTTGATGACCCGGCCGCCACCCAGCGGGAAGCGGAACGGCTGACCACGGTTCCAGCTGGCGTCGAACTCCTCGCCGGTGCTGAAGGAGACGCCCACGTAGTGGACGGTGACGGTCTGGCCGGCCTGCGCAACCTCGCCGTCGCCCTCCCAGATGTCCTTGATCTCCAGGTCCGCCGGGGGCGCGCCCTCAGGGAAGTCGATCTCGGGCTTGTCGATGCTCACGTCACTCGCTCCTGCTTGTTCACGGAAAGGCAACAGGGTCCAGTCTTACATCCCGGTCACGGAGACCTGCGCGCATGTCCCCCCGTGCGTCACATCTTCGCGAGGATGTCCACGGTGAAGACCAGCGTGGAGTCCTTCTCGATACCGCTGCCGGCCGGCGGGTTGTCGCCGTAACCCAGCTTCGGCGGAATGGAGATCAGCACCCGGCTGCCGACCTTCTTGCCGGTCAGCCCCTGCGCCCACCCCTTGACGACCTGCTGCAGCGAGAACGACGCCAGCTGCTTGCGGCTGTACGTCGAGTCGAACTCCTTGCCCGAGTCCCACACCACGCCCTTGTACTGCACGAGCAGCGTGCTGTCGGCCGCGACCTCGTCGCCGTCACCCTCGATGACGTACTCCGACACCAGCTTGGTGGGCGCGTCCGCCTTGGGGATCTCGATCGAGGGGGCCTTGCCGTCGGTGTTGGTGCCGACCTTGGGCAGCTTGGCGTCACTCTGCGCGACGTTCTTGCCCTTGGCGGAGCTCTTCGCGTTGAACGTGTCCTGCACATCGACGACGAACACCAGCGTGTCGGTGCCCTTGATGCCCGCCTGCGCGTTGCCCTCCTTGCCGTACCCCCAGGTGGGCGGGATGGAGAACTGCACCCGGCTGCCGGCCTTCTTGCCCGACAGGGCGTACCGCCAGCCGTCGATGATGCTGTTCTGCGCGAGCTGGATGACCAGCGCCGTCTTACGGTCGTAGGAGTTGTCGAAGACCTTGGCCGTGCTCCAGATCTGACCCAGGTAGTGGGCCTGGATGTAATCGCCCTCGGCGATGGTGGTGCCGCCGCCCGCGATGACCGTTTTGACCGCGAGGTCCTTCGACGGGTCACCGGTGCCCTTGGCGACCGTCGGCTTCTCACCGAACTTCGTGCCCGCCGTGATCGCCGGCAGCGGACCGGCGACGATCTTCGGCGGCGGCGCCTGGGAGGCCGAGGACGACGGCGAGGGTGACGCGCTGTCGCTCGCCTTGCTCGAGTCGGACTTGTCGTCACCGCATGCGGCGAGTGTGGCCAGTCCTGCGGGAACGGCGATGAGAAGGGAGCGTCGGCGCACGGTGAGAGCCTCGTAATCGGTCGATCTTGTTGATGGCGTGCGCGCAACTCTACGGCGTGAGAAGGGCGCCGTACGGGAAACGTACGGCGCCCGTGTTGCGTTCCGGCAGTGCCGCGGAACGCTTTGCTCACATTCCGGCGATCAGTTTCTCCACCCGGTCGTCGACCGATCGGAACGGGTCTTTGCACAACACCGTGCGCTGCGCCTGGTCGTTGAGCTTGAGGTGGACCCAGTCGACGGTGAAGTCCCGACGCTGTTCCTGAGCCCTGCGGATGAAGTCACCGCGCAGCCGGGCCCGAGTGGTCTGCGGCGGAACGGACTTGCCCTCGAAGATCTTCAAGTCGTTGCAGATACGGGCGGCTTGGCCCTTCCTCTCCAGAAGGTAGTAGAGCCCACGACGGCGGTGAATGTCGTGATACGCGAGGTCTATCTGCGCGACCCGCGGGTGGGACATCGTCATGTTGTGCTTGGCCCGGTACCGCTCGATGAGCTTGTACTTCATGACCCAGTCGATCTCGGTGCCGATCCGGTCGAGGTCCTCCGCCTCGATCGCGTCCAGCGTCCGGCCCCACAGCTCCAGGACCTGGTCGACGGTGCCGGTACGGATGCCACGCCGCTCGACGAAGTCCACGGCCTTCTCGTAGTACTCGCGCTGCACCTCCAGCGCGGAGGCCTCCCGGCCGCTGGCCAGACGCACCTTGCGCCGGCCGGTGATGTCATGGCTGACCTCGCGGATCGCCCGGATCGGGTTCTCCAGGGTCAGGTCGCGCATCACGGTGCCCGCCTCGATCATGCGCAGCACCAGGTCGGTCGCGCCGACCTTGAGCAGCATGGTCGTCTCGGACATGTTCGAGTCGCCCACGATGACGTGCAGGCGGCGGTAGCGCTCGGCGTCGGCGTGCGGTTCGTCCCGGGTGTTGATGATGGGCCGGGAACGCGTCGTCGCCGAGGAGACGCCCTCCCAGATGTGCTCGGCCCGCTGACTGACGCAGTACACCGCGCCCCGCGGGGTCTGCAGCACCTTGCCGGCACCACAGAGAAGCTGCCTGGTGACCAGGAACGGAATGAGAATGTCCGCGAGCCGGGAGAACTCCCCGTGACGCGCGACGAGATAGTTCTCGTGGCAGCCGTAGGAGTTGCCGGCCGAGTCCGTGTTGTTCTTGAAGAGGTAGACGTCGCCCGCGATTCCTTCCTCGTGCAGGCGTCGTTCGGCGTCCACCAGGAGTCCTTCGAGAATGCGCTCGCCCGCTTTGTCGTGGGTGACCAGTTCGGTCACGTTGTCACATTCGGGTGTCGCGTATTCCGGATGTGAGCCCACGTCGAGATAGAGGCGTGCGCCGTTTCGCAGAAAGACATTACTGCTGCGGCCCCATGACACGACACGGCGGAAGAGGTACCGCGCCACCTCGTCGGGAGACAGGCGTCGCTGTCCCCTGAACGTACACGTGACGCCGTACTCGTTCTCCAGCCCGAAAATGCGGCGGTCCATGACTGAACATTACGCCCGATCCCCCGAGCTGAAACGGGGTTCGGCAGCACGGTTTGGATCATTTTCCGATGAAGCCGCAACCACCGCCCGCCGGGCGGGAGCTGCGAGGACCCGCCCGGTGGCCAGCAGGACCACCAGCGACACACCCCCCGCGACACCCGGCACGGCGAAGCCCCACAAGGCCCCGCCACCCTCGACGACCGGGCCCGCGAGCCCCGTTCCGACCGACGCGCCCACCGTGAACGTCGTCACGATCCACGAGAACGCCTCGGTCACCGTCCCGGCCGGCGCGTGCCGGTCGACCAGCACGAACGCACACGCGATCACCGGCGCCAGAAACACACCCGCGAGGACCATCAGCAGCGTCATGGCGACCGCGCCCGGCATCAGCGTCAGCGGCAGGTAACACACCGCCAGAAAGCCCACCAGGACCTGGAGTCGCCGCGCGGGCTCACCGGCCCACTGCCGCGCCCCGTACACCGTGCCGCCCACCAGGGCCCCGAGACCGATCCCGGCCATCAGCCAGCCGTACACCGCGTCCCCGCCGTGCTCGTCCGCGTACGGCACGGACGCGACCGTGATGGACCCGAGCGCCATCCCGACGAACAGGAACGCGCCCAGCAGCGCCAGGAGCCCCGACGAGCGCAGCGCACCGAGCCAGTGCGCCGCACGCGGCCCGGAGCGCCACGTGCGCGAGGGCGGCGACAGGACGACCGAGAGCGCCCCGAGGACCCCGATGACGTTCAGCACCACCAGCGCCGCCTGTGCCGACCACAGCGACACGCACAGCGTCACCAGCAACGGCCCCACGGTGAACATGACTTCCTGCGCCACCGCGTCCATGGCGTACGCCGTGTGCACCTGGTCCTCCCGGCGCAGCACGCTCGGCCACAGCGCGCGCAGGCCGCCCTCCAGCGGCGGCGTGAACAGGCCCGCGGCCGCCACGGCCACGTAGGCGAGCGGAAGCGGATCGGTGCCGGTGAAGGCGAACACGGCCATCGCGAGAGCCGACAGCACGGCGGACGGGAGCTGCACACGAGGCTGGCCGTGCAGGTCGACGAGCCGCCCGAGCACCGGCTGCCCCACGGCGTTGGCGACCCCGTAGACGGCCGCCAGAACTCCGGCGAGGCTGTACGTGCCGCCCTGGGCACGGACGAACAGCACGATCGCGATCGCCGCGGTGGCGTTCGGCAGCCGGCCCACCAGCGTCCCCGTCAGCAGGCGTGCCGCATGCCTCGCCCTGAGGATCTCCAGGTATCCCGCGGCCATGTCCCGCCTCCAAGTAATACGTATAACTTCGCCTCCCATACGTACCATGTGCGCTGTTCGGACGTCCAGACGAAGGAGCGGACCCACGGTGGCACGCAGCAGCACGCGACCGACCAGCCGCGACGTCGCACAGGCGGCCGGAGTGTCCCAGGCCGCCGTCTCCCTCGTCCTCGGCGACAAGTGGCGCGGCCGCGTCTCCGAGACCACCGCCGAACGCGTCCGGGAAGCCGCCCGCGACCTCGGCTACCGGCCCAACCTCGCCGCCCGCAACCTCCGCCTCGGCCACACCCGCACGGTCCTCCTCGTCGTCCCCGCCCTCACCACCGAGTTCTTCGCCGGCGTCTACACCGGCGCCGCGCGCGTCGCCGCCGACCACGGCTTCGGCGTCGTCCTCTACCCCTCCCCCGAAGGCATCGGCCCCGCCCGCGACCCCTTCGCCTCCGCCCAGGCCGCCCTCGACGGCGTCATCGCCTCCTCCATGGCCGCCGACGCCCTCACCGCCATCCGCGGCGACCAGCTCCCCCTCGTCATGCTCGACAGCGACCCCTCCGGCAGCCTCGGCGCCGCCACCGTCAACCTCGACATCACCGACGGCATCCGCCAGGTCGCCGCCCACCTCCTGCACCTCGGCCACCGCCGCTTCCTGCACCTCGCGGCCGACATCCCGTCCTGGACCTTTGAGGTACGCGCGCGCGAACTGGCCGCACAGCTGGCCGCGGTACCCGGCACCTCCGTCCGCACCGCCCACGCGCCCATCTCGATCGACGGCGCGCTGACCGCCGCCGAGGCCGCCCTCGCCGCACCCGGCCCCCGCCCCACCGCCCTCGTCTGCGACGACGACAAACTCGCCGCCGGCGCCTACAAGGCCGCACGACGACTCGGCCTCCGCGTCCCCGACGACATCTCCGTCACCGGCCTGGACGACCTCGCCCTCGCCACCGCAATCGACCCCGAGCTCACGACCGTACGACTGGACGCCGAGCTGTTCGGCGAACGCGGCATGCAAGCCCTCCTGGCCGTCCTGGAGGGCCGCACACCCGACGCGGGAGACATCCCCGTCGAACTGGTCGTACGAGGCTCCACAGCCCCACCCAGCCCCTCCTGAACGCCCTGTGCCCCGGCCTGGTGATCGGCCGGGGCACAGAAAGGGTGAAGGTCTGGCAGGACAGACGGACTACTCCTCCTCGGAGCCCTCCGCCTCGTCCGCACTCTCCGCCTCGGTGGACGCACCGCCGGCCTCCAGCAACCGACCCAGCTGACGCCCCACGATCCGCTTGAACTTCCGCTTCTGCGGACGCGTACGGTCCAGCACCGCGACCTCCAGCCGCTCCGCGGGGATCTCCCGCTCACTGCCGTTCGTGTCCCGGGACAACGCCTGCACGGCCAGCTTCAACGCCTCCGCCAGACTCATACCGTCCTGATGACGCTGATCCAGATAGCTGCTGATCGTCTCGGCATTGCCGCCCACCGCGACCGAGCCGTGCTCGTCCACGATGGAACCGTCGTGCGGCAACCGGTAGATCTGGTCCCCGTCCGGCGTCTCACCCACCTCGGCCACGACCAGCTCCACCTCGTACGGCTTCTCACCGGCCGAGGAGAAGATCGTGCCCAGCGTCTGGGCGTACACGTTGGCGAGACCACGAGCGGTCACGTCGTCACGGTCATAGGTGTAACCACGCAGGTCGGCATAGCGCACGCCGCCGATCCGCAGGTTCTCGTACTCGTTGTACTTGCCGGCGGCCGCGAAGCCGATCCGGTCATAGATCTCGCTGAACTTGTGCAGCGCGCGGGACGGATTCTCGCCGACGAACACGATGCCGTCGGCATACTGCAGCACGACCAGGCTGCGACCACGGGCGATGCCCTTGCGGGCGTACTCCGCCCGGTCGGCCATCGCCTGCTGGGGGGAGACATAGAACGGCGTCGACACCGGTTATCCGTCCCTTTCTGTGGAAGTCACTGCGATCACCTTGAACAAGACGACAAGCGCCTACAGCAGCGCGGCCCGCGGGCCGTCGGGCTGCTCCAGCCGCCGCTCGAGAATCGAACGGGCGATCTCGGAGGACTCCTCGTCGGTGAGCCGACGGAAGCCGTCCTCGGTGATCACGGTGACGATCGGGTAGATCCGGCGGGCGACATCGGGACCACCGGTCGCCGAGTCGTCGTCAGCCGCGTCATACAGGGCCTGCACCACGAGAGTGGTGGCCTGCTCCTCGGTCAGGTCGCCACGGAAGAGCTTCTTCATGGCACCGCGGGCGAAGACCGAGCCCGAGCCGGTGGCGGCGAAGTTGTGCTCCTCGGAACGGCCGCCGGTGACGTCGTAGGAGAAGATCCGCCCCCTCTCCCGGTCCACGTCGTACCCCGCGAACAGCGGCACCACGGCCAGCCCCTGCATCGCCATGCCGAGATTGGAACGGATCATGGTGGACAGCCGGTTCGCCTTGCCCTCCAGCGACAGCTGGGCGCCCTCGACCTTCTCGAAGTGCTCCAGCTCCAGCTGGAACAGCTTCACCATCTCCACGGCGAGACCGGCGGTGCCGGCGATCCCGACGGCCGAGTACTCGTCGGCCGGGAACACCTTCTCGATGTCCCGCTGGGCGATGACGTTCCCCATGGTCGCCCGACGGTCACCGGCGAGCACTACGCCCCCCGGGAAGGTGACGGCCACGATGGTCGTCCCGTGCGGAGCCTCGATGACGCCCTGCATGGGCGGCAGTTGCCGGTTGCCCGGCAGCATCTCCGGCTGGTGCTCGGACAGGAAGTCCATGAAGGACGACGACCCAGGCGTCAGGAAGGCAGCTGGTAGACGCCCGGTGCTACGAGTGTTGGCTTCCACGCGATTCCTTCCAGGTAAGCGGCGGCCCGACGGACGGCGTCGGGATCGTCTCCCAACTTGCCGATGGCCGAATTGCAGTTGAAGCACAGTACGCCTCGGACCCTACCCGTCTTGTGGCAATGATCCACATGCACGGGCGGAGCCTTCAGACAGATCACGCAGAGCCCCATCTGAGAGGCGACCATCTCGTCCCGCTCGGCTTCGGTGAGGCCGTACTCGCGCTTGAGATGGTCTTGCCGCCCCTGGACTGCTCGACAGGCCTTACAGCGTGTAGACAGGCCATCGGATGCGGTGGAATTCCGATGCCAGTCGCTGTGTGGCTTCACTTCGCCGCACGTGCGGCAGAGCTTGTGTCCGTCCGGGACATCCACGTGTTCCCGAACCGACTTACCCATGGCCTCTCGGCGCCGCCGGTAGTGCGCGGCGCTGTACTGCGCCACGCACTCCCGACAGTGCACCTGGAGGCCGTCACGCCGGTTCTTGTCCCGGGCAAAAGCCGCCAGAGACAGATCCCGCCTACATTTGCGGCATTCCTTGCTGCTCGGTTCCTCGGCCACCCATCCCCCCGCAACCTTCAAAACGAAGGCAAAGTAGCCAATCGACCTCTACTCGCCGCCTTTTTGCACGAAGGAGCGCACGAAGTCCTCGGCATTTTCCTCGAGTACGTCGTCGATCTCGTCCAGGACCGAGTCGACGTCGTCGCTCAGCTTCTCCTGGCGTTCCTTGAGGTCCTCGGAACCCTGCGTCTCCGCAGTCTGCTCCTCGACCTCCTCGGTGTTGCGTGTGGCCTTCTGCTGTCCGCCGCCGGTGTCCTTGGTCGCCATAACCCCTCACCCCGCTCGGTTCGCCGTTCTTGATCAGACCCTACAAGCAGGGTCTGACATCGGCCCCGCAGTTCCTACAACGTACGGGGGCCATCTCGATGATTCCCTCTGGCCGGGTTTTCCACCCTGTGGGGCGGCCCGGCCCGGGTATCCGTTCAGTTGCCCGACAACACCCTGACCAGGTCTTCTGCCGTGCGGCAGCGGTCCAGGAGCTCCTTGACGTGATTTCGCGTTCCGCGAAGCGGTTCGAGGGTTGGGACCCGCTGGAGCGAGTCCCGGCCCGGGAGGTCGAAGATCACGGAGTCCCAGGAGGCCGCGGCGACGTCGTCGGCGTACTGCTCCAGGCAGCGGCCGCGGAAGTAGGCGCGGGTGTCCTCGGGGGGCTTGGTGCGGGCCCGCTCGACCTCGTTCTCGTCCAGCAGGCGCTTGATGCGGCCGCGGGCCGCGAGACGGTTGTAGAGGCCCTTGTCGGCCCGTACGTCGGCGTACTGGAGGTCCAGGAGGTGCAGCTTGGCCGCGTCCCAGTCGAGGCTGTCACGGCGCCGGTAGCCGTCCATGAGTTCCCGCTTGGCGACCCAGTCGAGCTCGCCGGCGAGGCTCATGGGGTCGTGTTCCAGGCGGTTGAGCGTGTCCTCCCAGCGGGCGAGGACGTCCTTGGTCTGGTCGTCCGCGTCGGCGCCGAAGCGTTCCTCGACGTACTTGCGGGAGAGTTCGTAGTACTCCATCTGGAGCTGGACCGCGGTGAGTGTGCGGCCGCTGCGGAGGGTGACCAGGCGCTGGAGCGTCGGGTCGTGGGAGACCTGGTGCAGGGTGCGGACCGGCTGGTCGACGGCGAGGTCGACGGCGATGAAGCCGTCCTCGATCATCGACAGGACGAGGGCCGTGGTGCCGAGCTTCAGGTAGGTCGAGATCTCCGAGAGGTTGGCGTCGCCGATGATCACGTGGAGGCGGCGGTATTTCTCGGCGTCGGCGTGGGGCTCGTCGCGGGTGTTGATGATGGGGCGCTTGAGGGTGGTCTCGAGGCCTACCTCGACCTCGAAGTAGTCGGCGCGCTGGCTGAGCTGGAAGCCGTGTTCGTGGCCGTCCTGGCCGATGCCGACGCGGCCTGCGCCTGCGAAGACCTGGCGGGAGACGAAGAAGGGCGTGAGGTGGCGCACGATGTCCGAGAAGGGGGTTTCCCGCTTCATCAGGTAGTTCTCGTGTGTGCCGTAGGAGGCGCCCTTGTTGTCGGTGTTGTTCTTGTAGAGGTGGATGGGCTGGGCGCCGGGGAGCTGGGCGGCGCGTTCGGCGGCTTCGGCCATGATGCGTTCGCCGGCCTTGTCCCAGAGGACGGCGTCGCGGGGGTTGGTGACCTCGGGGGAGCTGTATTCGGGGTGTGCGTGGTCGACGTAGAGCCGTGCGCCGTTGGTGAGGATGACGTTGGCGAGGCCGATGTCCTCGTCGGTGAGCTGGCTGGAGTCGGCGGCTTCGCGGGCGAGGTCGAAGCCCCGCGCGTCCCGCAGCGGATTCTCCTCCTCGAAGTCCCAGCGGGCCCGGCGGGCCCGGTGCATCGCCGCCGCGTAGGCGTTGACGATCTGGGATGAGGTGAGCATGGCATTGGCGTTGGGGTGGCCGGGGACGGAGATCCCGTACTCCGTCTCGATGCCCATTACTCGCCGTACGGTCATGCGGCCCTCCTTGCCCGGCGGCGCCCTCGGTCGGGGGCGGCGCTCAAGTACCGCTGGCGCTCCGGTGCGTGTGCGGTGCCCGTCCCCGCACTGCGCGACTCGGCGGTACCGATGAGCCTAGAACGGCTCTGCGCTGGTGGGGAGATCATTTGCGTCATTGCCTTGCTCGCGTTTGATCCGGTTGGTTGCCTGAAAAACAGTCGGCTGCGGGTACCCCGGTGAGGGCACCCGCAGCCGCCCTGTTTTTACAGGTACTGACCGGTGTTCGCCACCGTGTCGATGGAGCGTCCGGTGTCGGCGCCCTGCTTTCCGGTGATGAGGGTGCGGATGTAGACGATCCGTTCGCCCTTCTTGCCGGAGATGCGGGCCCAGTCGTCCGGGTTGGTGGTGTTGGGCAGGTCTTCGTTCTCCTTGAACTCGTCCACGCAGGCCTGGAGGAGGTGGGAGACGCGGAGGCCCTTCTGGTTGTGGTCGAGGAAGTCCTTGATCGCCATCTTCTTGGCGCGGCCGACGATGTTCTCGATCATGGCGCCGGAGTTGAAGTCCTTGAAGTAGAGGACTTCCTTGTCTCCGTTGGCGTAGGTGACTTCCAGGAAGCGGTTTTCCTCGGATTCGGCGTACATGTGTTCCACTGCCGTCTGGATCATGCTCTGGACGGTGGTGGCCTTGCTGCCGCCGTGCTCGCCGAGGTCGTCGGAGTGCAGGGGGAGGCGCTCGGTGAGGTACTTGCCGAAGATGTCCTTGGCGGCTTCGGCGTCCGGCCGCTCGATCTTGATCTTCACGTCGAGGCGGCCGGGGCGCAGGATCGCGGGGTCGATCATGTCCTCGCGGTTGGAGGCACCGATGACGACCACGTTCTGCAGGCCTTCGACGCCGTCGATCTCGGCGAGGAGCTGCGGGACGATGGTGTTCTCGACGTCGGAGCTGACGCCGGAGCCGCGGGTGCGGAAGAGGGATTCCATCTCGTCGAAGAAGACGATGACGGGTGTGCCCTCGCTGGCCTTCTCACGGGCACGCTGGAAGACGAGGCGGATCTGCCGCTCGGTCTCGCCGACGTACTTGTTGAGGAGTTCGGGGCCCTTGATGTTGAGGAAGAAGCTCTTGCCGGTGGCCTGGCCGGTGACCTCGGCGACCTTCTTGGCCAGCGAGTTGGCGACGGCCTTGGCGATGAGCGTCTTGCCGCATCCGGGGGGTCCGTAGAGCAGGACGCCCTTGGGTGGGCGCAGTTCGTGCTCCTTGAACAGGTCCGGGTGGAGGTAGGGGAGCTCGACGGCGTCCCGGATGGCCTCGATCTGGCCGCCGAGTCCGCCGATCTGCTCGTAGCCGATGTCGGGGACCTCTTCGAGGACGAGTTCCTCGACCTCGCTCTTGGGAACGACCTCGTAGACGTAGCCGGAGCGCGGTTCGAGGAGCAGGGCGTCGCCGGGGCGGATGGTCACGTCCAGCAGCGGCTCGGCGAGCCGTACCACCCGTTCCTCGTCCGTGTGTCCCTGCACCAGGGCGCGCTCGCCGTCCTCGAGGATCTCCTTGAGGGTGACGATGTCGCCGACGCTCTCGTACCGCATGGCCTCGACCACGTTGAGAGCTTCGTTGAGCATCACTTCCTGGCCGCGTCGGAGCTCTTCGAGTTCGACGCTGGGGCTGACGTTCACCCGCAGTTTGCGGCCGCCGGTGAAGATGTCGGCGGTGCCGTCCTCGTTCGCTTCGAGGAAGACGCCGAAGCCTGCCGGGGGCTGTGCGAGCCGGTCGACCTCCTCCTTGAGGGCCACGATCTGGTCGCGGGCCTCACGGAGCGTGTTGGCGAGTCGCTCGTTCTGGGCGGACACGCCGGCCAGGTTGGTCTGCAGCTCGACGATCCGCTCTTCGAGAATCCTCGTGTGTCGCGGAGAGTCGGCGAGCTTGCGTCGCAGGACGGCGATCTCCTGCTCAAGGTAGGCAATCTGCCCGGACGGGTCGTCGGACCCTCGTCCCGGGCGGATGCCGCGGTTCATGTCGTCGTCGTGGGCTGCCACGGTCCTCACCTCCTCCAAGGGGAGCTGGACGCTTCCAGACCCTACCTGGGTGGGTGTCGATTGAAACCCCTAGATCACAAAGACTGTCGAGGTGTGTCCGATCTTCACCCTTGCGCTCTCCCTCACGCCAGGGGAATACCCACCGAACAAGATTGGAAAGCTGCCGAAGGTAGGGTCGAAGTGTTCAACACCCGTCAGAGCTGGCCGGATTCCCGTTCAGCTCGGCACATAAACGGCAGGAGAGATGAGAGTGCAGCAGGAGGTCGGGGCCGGCGGCGAGACCCTGGAGGTCTGGATCGATCAGGACCTCTGTACCGGTGACGGCATCTGTGCCCAGTACGCGCCGGAGGTGTTCGAGCTGGACATCGACGGTCTGGCCTATGTGAAGGGCGCGGACGACGAGCTTCTGCAGGCCAGGGGCGCCACAACGCCCGTACCGCTGCCGCTTCTCACGGATGTGGTCGACTCGGCGAAGGAGTGTCCGGGCGAGTGCATTCATGTACGTCGAGTTTCGGACAGCGTCGAGATCTACGGTCCGGACGCGGAGTGACCGGAAAGACACCCTGCGTGACCGCTGTCTGATTTCTCACAGATGTGATCGCTTCGGTCAGACGGTGTGCGTACCCGCGGGGGTCGAGCGGATGAACGTGCCGTCCTTCCACTGCCACTTCGCCTCGTCCTTCACGTCCGGGCAGCAACTGGGTACGTCGGACGTGGAGTAGCCGAGCAGGGTCGCGAGGACGGCGCCGTCGCTCAGTGTGAAGTCGGTGACGGTGTTGCGCGTCTTCGGGCTCAGCAGGGTGGCGACGACCCGGGGTTCGCCGGTGCCCTTCGCGTGTGTGATGACGTAGACGGCGTCGGGCGGGGTGCCCATGGGTGCGTCGCAGTGCACCACGACGACTGTTTCCGGCCGTCCGTCGCCGTCGAGGTCTCCGGAGACCCGCTTCTGCACCTTCGCCTTGACCGGGCCGCAGTCGATCGGGAAGTGGACGTGCGCCGGGTCGGGCGCCGTCGTGACCGCCGGGGCGGTTCTGGCTTCGGGTCCGGCTGCCTGGGCCGCCGTCGCGGGGTTGGGCTGCAGGACCGAGGAGAGGGCCACCACTCCCGCCACGGCGGTTGCGGTGGCGACCCAGTGGATGGGGCGGGTGTGCGTGTGTGCCAGTTCCGGGACGGCGGATTGCTGCACTCGGAGCGTCTCCTGTGAGGGCTGTGCCGGTGGGGGGGTGGCCAGCATGGTGCCACACGTCACAGGTGGGGGGAACGGCGGGGTGGGTACTTGGGCGGGTTCCCCTGCGGTGGGTTCTGCCGCTGTCTCAACAAGAGAGCGTCGGGGTGGAGTTCCCCTGGTCTGCGGGAACTCCACCCCGACGCCTGTACGTTGTCCGCGGCACGGAGCCGCCTCAGCGGCCGGAGCCTCCGTCGGCGTTGGGGCCGGTGTAGTCCTCGCCGTAGGCGCCCTTGGCGGGGCGGCGGCGGCGCATGGGCGGCTCGACGCCGTCGGCGAGGCGGCGGGCGGTGAGGAGGAAGCCGGTGTGGCCGATCATGCGGTGGTCCGGGCGGACGGCCAGGCCTTCCACATGCCAGTTGCGGATCATCGTCTCCCAGGAGGTCGGCTCGTTGAAGGAGCCGATCTCGCGGATGGACTCGACGGTCCGGGCGAGCTGGGTGGTGGTGGCGACGTAGCAGCAGAGGATGCCACCGGGGACGAGGGCCTTGGAGACGGCCTCCAGGCATTCCCAGGGGGCGAGCATGTCGAGGATGACGCGGTCGACGTCGGCGTCGGACAGGTTGTCCTGGAGGTCGCCGACGGTGAGCTGCCAGGCGGGGTGCGGGCCGCCGAAGTAGCGTTCCACGTTCTGCTGGGCGATCTCGGCGAAGTCCTCGCGGCGCTCGTAGCTGTGCAGCATGCCCTGGTCGCCGATGGCGCGCAGCAGGAAGCTGCTGAGCGAGCCGGAGCCGACGCCTGCCTCCACGACGCGGGCGCCGGGGAAGATGTCGGCGAAGGCGAGGATCTGCCCCGCGTCCTTGGGGTAGACCACGGCGGCGCCGCGGGGCATGGACAGGACGTAGTCGGGGAGCAGGGGGCGCAGCGCGAGATAGGCGACGTTACCGGTGGTGCGGACAACGCTGCCCTCGGGTGCGCCGATCAGCTCGTCGTGGGGGAAGGAACCCTTGTGGGTGTGGAAGTTCTTTCCCTCTTCGAGCGTGAACGTGTAGTGGCGGCCCTTGGGGTCGGTCAGCTGAACCTGGTCCCCGACCTTGAAGGGCCCGCGCCTGCGGGCGGCACCGGTCGGTTCGGACATGTGAACAGCCTACCGGTCCGCGGCGGGGCCGCCGACCACGCCGATCGGCGCAGCGGGTTCACATAGGACCGCGGACTCGCAGGATGTCGAGGGCGGTGACGGCCACGTGCAACGCGGTGCGCTGTTCGCCGGATTCGAGGTCGCAGCCGAGCAGGCGCTCGATCGTGCGCAGGCGTTGGTAGAAGGTCTCACGGGACAGGCCGCCGCGGCGGGCGGCGCCGGTCTTGTTGCCGGCGGCGTCGAGATACTGGCGCAGGGTCGTCAGCAGGTCGGTGCCGTGGTGGGTGTCGTGATCGATGAGCCGGCCGAGTCGTTGTTCCGTGTAGTCCTGGATCCGGGTGTCCTCGCGGAGCGCGTAGAGCAGTCGGCGCAGGTCGATGTCGGCGAGTTCGTGGAAGGCACGGCCCGGTGGGAGAGGCTGGCCGGGCGGGGTGGCCTCGGCGACGCGGGTCGCCTGGCGGAAGGAACGGGGGACGTCGGTGAGGTCGTCGACCTCGCAGCCGACGCTCACCACGGCGCGCGGGGAGAGGGCGAGTGCGGCGCGGCTCAGCCGTTCGACCGGGGGTCGCCAGGGGTGCGAGGGGCTCAGGGCGAGGAGTACTCCCAGCCGGTCGGGTGCGAGTTCGCCGACGAGTGCCGGGATTCCCGTCGTGCGCAGGTCCTGGGCGAGGTGGGTCCCGGGGTGCGCCGCGGTGTCCTGTGCGGGGAGGTCCAGCACGACCGTGAGGAAGCGGCTGTTCTCTGTGGGCAGGCCCAGCGCGGCCAGCCGGGCATGGGCGTCCTCGCGGGAGCGGTGGCGCTGCTCGACGAGGTCGCGCAGGGCGTTGCGGTGCGCGAGGTGTTCCCAGGGTGTGGGGTGGATGAGGCGGGCGACGGTCAGGGCCATCGCCGTTCTCTCCAGGACGGTGATGTGCTCCGCTCCGAGAGCCGGTCCGGTGGCAGTGGCGGGCAGCATGGCCACGCGGCCCCAGCGTTCGCCCTGGTATTCGACGGGCGCGGTGAGCCAGCCTTCCGGGCCGCCTCGGCTCGCGCGGTCAGCGGGCGGGGTCGCTCTGGACCGGCGTTCCCAGTCGGTGAGCGCCTCCTCCAGGGTGGTGCCGGAGGGCTCGCAGATCAGTGCCTGGTGGACCAGGTTCTCCAGGACGACCGTGCGGCCGCTCATCTC
This sequence comes from Streptomyces sp. NPDC005303, assembly GCF_040607335.1. Lineage (NCBI taxonomy): Bacteria > Bacillati > Actinomycetota > Actinomycetes > Kitasatosporales > Streptomycetaceae > Streptomyces > Streptomyces sp. NPDC005303. Next base: position 135,509 of record NZ_JBEXGM010000003.1, read on the forward strand.
GGCCGCCGCGCGCACCACGTCCTCCGCTCCGGCGCCGCGCAGCGTCAGGGCGGTGAACGCCTCGTGGACGCGTTGGGTGCGGCGCATCGCGTCGGCCTGGTTGCCCAGGATGAGTGCGTGGACGACCTGGGTGACCTCCAGGAAGTTGACGTCCTCGGCGAGGGTGATCAGGGGGAGGTCACGGGCCCGGCAGGCGTGGACGAGGGCGTCGGGCGGGCGGTGGTAGCGCCGTACGAGTTCGATGACCAGGGCGGCCGCCCCGACGTCGGCGAGTTCGTCGACGTACCGGCGGATGCCCGCCGCTTCCTCAGGCAGGGGCATGCCGGTGGTCAGGACGAGTTCGCCGCCCTTGAGGAAGGAGGCGGGGTCGGTGAGTTCGGTGATGTGGACCCAGCGGACCGGCCGGTCGAGGTGGGACACGCCGGTGACGACCTGGGGCTGTCCGGAGGCCAGGACGGGCAGCGCCAGGACGTCGGAGACGGTGAGGGCGTGGCCGGGCGGGCCGCTGTCCTGGTCGCCCGTTTCCGGTGGTCGTGCCGTCGGCGCCGTCGAGGGGCTGTCGTTCACGGTGTCTCCCTGGGTGCCCGGTCACTGTGGCAACCCTTGCTGACCTGCGCAAGCCCGACCTGCGCGGGAGGTGCTGCCCCTGGGCGGGCGGGGTGGTGAGGCCGCTGCCGGGTCCCGTGCTGGACAGAACGTCCGAAGACGGGGACCCCGCCGGACAGATCGCGCCTTGGCCCGCCCCTCGTCGGCGGAGACGCTCGAAGGGCCGCAACCGTCCGACGACCCACGCCGGGAGACGAGTATGACCGCACTGTCGCCGCACCTTCGCCAGGCCACCCCCGTCGTGGCGGCCCGGGGCGAGGGCGTCCACCTCTACGGTGAGGACGGCCGCCGCTACCTCGACTTCACCGCGGGGATCGGGGTCACCAGTACCGGGCACTGCCACCCCAGGGTGGTGGCGGCGGCGCAGGAGCAGGTGGCGACGCTGGTCCATGGCCAGTACACGACCGTCATGCACCGTCCGCTGCGGCAGCTCGTCGAGAAGCTCGGCGAGGTGTTGCCGACCGGTCTGGACAGCCTGTTCTTCTCCAACTCCGGCAGCGAGGCCGTCGAGGCGGCCCTGCGGCTGGCCCGGCAGGCCACCGGGCGGCCCAACGTCCTGGTCTGCCACGGCGGTTTCCACGGTCGTACGGTGGCCGCCGCCTCCATGACCACCTCCGGCACCCGCTTCCGCTCCGGGTTCTCCCCGCTGATGAGCGGTGTGGTCGTCACGCCCTTCCCGACGGCCTATCGCTACGGCTGGGACGAGGAGACCGCGACCCGCTTCGCGCTCCAGGAGCTGGACTACACGCTCCAGACGATCTCCTCGCCCGCCGACACCGCCGCGATCATCGTCGAGCCGGTTCTCGGCGAGGGCGGCTACGTCCCGGCCAACCGGGCGTTCCTGGAGGGTCTGCGGGAGCGGGCCGACCGCCACGGCTTCCTGCTGGTCCTGGACGAGGTGCAGACCGGCGTCGGCCGCACCGGCCGGTTCTGGGGGCACGACCACTTCGGCGTCACCCCGGACATCCTCGTCACCGCGAAGGGCCTGGCCAGCGGATTCCCGCTGTCCGGCATCGCCGCCTCCGAGGAGCTGATGGCGAAGGCGTGGCCCGGCTCGCAGGGCGGCACGTACGGCGCCAACGCCGTCGCCTGCGCGGCCGCCTGCGCCACCCTCGACGTCGTACGCGAGGAGAAGCTCGTCGAGAACGCCGAGGCGATGGGCGCGCGACTGCGCCGGGGCCTGGAGGCGGTGGCCGACCGTACGCCGGGCATCGGGGATGTCCGGGGGCTCGGGCTGATGCTGGCCAGCGAGTTCGTCACCGAGGACGGCAGCCCCGACCCGGAGACCGCCGCCCGCGTGCAGCGCGCCGCCGTCGACCAGGGACTGCTCCTGCTGCTGTGCGGGGCCTGGAATCAGGTCGTACGCATGATCCCGGCGCTCGTCGTCGACGAGAGGGCTGTCGACGAGGGGCTCAAGGCGTGGGCGGCCGCGGTGGAGGAAGGCACCTCGGGAGCGTCGCCGCGATGAGCGATCCCCTGGCGGGTCTGATCGCGCGGCTCGCCGAGACCGCTCCCGGCCTGCGCGTGGAGACCGGGCCCGGTATCGGCGCCTACGCGTACGACGCCTCCAACTACCGCGTTCCGCCGCGGGCCGTGGTGTTCCCCCGCAGCGCCGACGACGTGGTCGCGGTGGTGCGGGCCTGCCGGGAGACGGGCGTTCCCGTCACCGCGCGCGGCGGCGGCACCAGCATGGCCGGCAACGCGGTCGGACCGGGTGTGGTCCTGGACTTCTCCCGGCACCTGAACCGGATCCTGGACATCGACCCGGACGCGCGGACGGCGCGCGTGGAGGCCGGTGTCGTCCTCGACGCGTTGCAGGGCGCGACCGCCCCGCACGGCCTCGCCTTCGGCCCCGACCCGTCCTCGCACAGCCGCTGCACCCTCGGCGGGATGATCGGCAACGACGCGTGCGGGAACCGGTCCGTGCGGCACGGCCGGACCAGCTCCCATGTCGAGGCGCTGGAGATCGTGACGGCCGACGGAGTGCGAGCCGTGGCCGACGGCACGGGGCTGCACCCGGTGGACCCCGCGGACGCGGAGCGCGTCGCCCGTCTCGAAGCGGACGTACGACGGGTGATCGACGCCGATCTGGCGCCGATCCGCACCGAGTCGGGCCGCATCCCGCGCCAGGTCTCCGGCTACCCGTTGCACCACCTGCTGCCCGAGCACGGCTTCCACATGGCCCGCGCCCTGGTCGGCACCGAGGGAACCTGTGCGGTCGTCACCGCCGCGACGGTCCGTCTGGTGGCGACCGCGCCGGCCACGACGCTGCTGGCCCTCGGCTACGACGACGTCGTCGACGCGGCCGAGGACGTGCCGGAGATCCTGCGCTGGAACCCCACCGCCGTGGAGGGCATGGACGAGGCGATCGTCGCCACCATGCGCGCTCGCCGGGGCCCGGGGTCGGTCACCGGGCTGCCCGAAGGACGCGCCTGGCTCTACGTCGAGCTCGACGGTGACGAAGAGGCGGCACTCGCCGCGCGTGCGGCCGAACTGCTCGACGTGCTCAAGGCCCGGGGCCGGATGACGGGCGGGCGGGTCGTGGGGAGCGCGGCCGAGCGGCGCTCCCTGTGGCGGGTGCGCGAGGACGGGGCCGGTCTCGCCGCCCGTCTCGTGGACGGCGGGGAGTCCTGGCCCGGCTGGGAGGACGCGGCGGTCGCCCCCGGCGACCTGGCCGGCTATCTGCGGGACTTCCGCGGGCTGCTCGCCTCCCACGGGCTGAGCGGCGTGTTGTACGGGCACTTCGGCGCGGGCTGCGTCCATGTGCGGATCGACTTCGACCTCGTCACGGACGCGGGCCGGGCGGCCACCCGCCGGTTCCTCACCGAGGCGGCCGCCCTGGTCGTCGAGCACGGCGGCACGCTGTCCGGCGAGCACGGTGACGGACGGGCTCGCGGCGAACTGCTGGGGGTCATGTACAGCCGACGGATGATCGGGGCGTTCGCCGCCTTCAAGAAGGCCCTCGACCCCGAGGGGCTGCTGAACCCCGGCGTCATCGTCGCCCCGGCACCGCTCGACGCCGACCTGGCCCTGCACCGGATCCGTCCGCTGTCGACCGGGTTCACCTTCCCGCACGACGAGGACGGCTTCGCGGGTGCGGCCCGCCGCTGCGTCGGTGTCGGCCGCTGCCGCAGTGATGCGGGCGGGGTGATGTGTCCCAGTCACCGGGCCACGGGAGAGGAGAACGACTCCACGCGCGGCCGGGCCCGCATGCTCCAGGAGATGGTGCGCGGGGAGACCGTCCGGGACGGGTGGCGCTCGACCGAGGTCAAGGACGCCCTCGATCTGTGCCTGTCCTGCAAGGCGTGTTCCAGCGACTGCCCGGTCGGCGTCGACATGGCCGCGTACAAGGCGGAGTTCCTGCACCAGCACTACAAGGGGCGTGTGCGACCCCGCTCGCACTACTCGCTGGGCTGGCTGCCCCTGACCTCCGCGCTCGCCGGATACGCCGCCCGCCCCCTCAATCTCCTGCTGCGCGGTGCCGTCGGCAGACTGCTCGCCCGTCTCGGTGGTGTGACCACCAGGCGCCGGATCCCTGCCTTCGCCTCCCGACGCACCCTGCGCCGGGTGCTGCGCGGGGCGGGGACCGCGGAGCCGTCGAGGGCCCTGCTCTTCGTCGACAGTTTCACCCGCGCCTTCCGCCCCGAGGTCGCGGGCGCCGCGAGCCGGGTGCTGGCCGCCGCCGGAATCCCCTGCACGGCCGAGGACGGCCTGTGCTGCGGCCTGACCTGGGTCAGCACCGGCCAGCTGTCCGTCGCACGCCGCGTGATGGCCCGTACGGTCGCCCGCCTCGACAACGGTGACGAGCGGCCCGTCGTCGTCGCCGAGCCCAGCTGCGCCGCCGCCCTGAAACGGGACGTGCCCGAACTCCTCGGCACCGAGGCGGCACGGCGGGTCGCGGCACGGGTCCACACCCTCACCGGCGCCCTGACCGACCTGGCCGAGCCGGGCTGGAGACCGCCTCCCGTGCCCGCGAGCGTCGTCCTTCAGACCCACTGCCATGAGTACGCCACCTTCACCGGGCGCCGCCCCGCCGACCTGCTGCGCCGGCTCGGCGCGGACAGGGTCGACGAGGCCGAGGGCTGCTGCGGGCTCGCCGGGAACTTCGGCTTCGAGGAGCAGCACTACGACACCTCGATGGCCGTCGCCGGCCTGGCCCTGGGGCCCCGCCTCGACGCCGTCGGCCAAGACGGGCCGGCCGTCGTGGTGGCCGACGGCTTCAGCTGCGCCACCCAGATCGACCACCTCGCGGGTGACCGGGGCGTGCGCGCCCTGCACCTCGCCGAGCTGCTCGACCCCGCCGCCGACCGACCAGGAGTGACTCCATGACCGACACACCCACGCAGTTGTTCATCGGCGGTGTCTGGGTGGACGCCGCGGACGGCACCACCATGCCCGTGGACGACCCCGCGACCGGCGAGATCCTCTGCCACGTCGCCGACGCCGGCCCCAAGGACGCCCGGCTCGCCGAGGAGGCGGCCGTGCGGGCGCAGCCGGACTGGGCCCGTACGGCGCCCCGGGCGCGCAGCGAGATCCTGCGCCGGGCCTACGAGATCGTCCTTGAACGCGCCGACGAGCTGGCCCGTCTGATGACGTCCGAGATGGGCAAGCCGCTCGCCGAGGCCAGGGGGGAGGTCGCCTACGCGGCCGAGTTCTTCCGCTGGTTCTCGGAGGAGGCCGTGCGGATCGACGGCGGCCACGGCACCCTGCCCGACGGCCGGCACCGCATGCTGCTCGCCCGCCGGCCGGTCGGCCCCTGTCTGCTGATCACCCCGTGGAACTTCCCGCTCGCCATGGGCACGCGCAAGATCGGTCCGGCGATCGCGGCGGGGTGCACGATGGTGCTGAAGCCTGCGCCGCAGACCCCGCTGTCCAGCCTGGCTCTCGCCGCGATCCTCAAGGAGGCCGGGCTTCCGGACGGGGTGCTCAACGTCGTCACCACCTCCCGTGCGGGAGAGGTGTGCGAGCCGCTCCTGCGCGGCGGGCGGATCCGCAAGCTGTCCTTCACCGGCTCGACGCAGGTGGGCCGGCTGCTGCTGGCGCAGAGCGCGGACGCGGTCGTACGGACCTCGATGGAGCTGGGTGGCAACGCGCCGTTCGTCGTCTTCGAGGACGCCGACCTGGACGTGGCCGTGGAGGGCGCGATGGTCGCCAAGATGCGCAACATGGGTGAGGCGTGCACGGCCGCGAACCGTTTCTTCGTCCACCGGTCGGTGGCCGACGAGTTCGGGCGGCGGCTGGCCGCACGCATGGGTGCCCTGGTCGTGGGCCCCGGTACCCGGGACGGGGTCGACGTGGGCCCGCTCATCGACGCGGCGGGGCGGGCCAAGGTGGAGGAGCTGGTCGCCGACGCCGTGGAGCGCGGCGCCGAGGTGCTCGTCGGCGGACGCACCCCGCAAGGGCCGGGCTGCTTCTACCCGCCGACCGTGCTCGCAGGGGTCGCCCCCGAGAGCCGCCTGATGGACACGGAGATCTTCGGCCCCGTCGCCGCGATCCTCACCTTCGACGACGAGGACGAAGTGGTCCGCCGCGCCAACGACACCCCCTGGGGCCTCGTCGGCTATGTCTTCACCGAGGGTCTCGACCGCGCGCTGCGTGTCAGCGAACGCCTCGAAGTCGGCATGGTCGGCCTCAACACGGGTCTGGTCTCCAACCCGGCCGCCCCGTTCGGCGGCGTGAAGCAGTCCGGCCTGGGCAGAGAGGGCGGCCGGGTCGGCATCGAGGAGTTCCTGGAGTACCAGTACCTCGCGATCCCCGTGCGCTGACAGCGCGCGGTACCCCGCGCCGCGGCAGGGCGCTCACGCCCCGTCGCGGCGCCCCGCGATCTCCTGCGCGGTCTCGGCGACGAGACGCCCCAGCTCGGGCAGCCGTGTCGCGTCGTACCGCGAATCAGGCATCGAGACGGCGACCGTCGCCAGTGGCGTACCGGCCTCGTCGAGTATCGCCGCCGCCACGGCGCACACATCCGGCCGGTACTGGTTGCGGTTGACGGAGTAACCGTCGGCGCGCACCTTCCGCAGCTCGGCGCGCAGCTGCTCGGCGTCGGTCGGCGTGTCCTCGTTGAACCGCTCCAGGCCACGTTCGAGGAGTTCCTCGACGTCCGCCTGCGGCAGATGCGCCAGGACGGCCCGTCCCGTCGCCGTGGCGTGCAGCGGAGAGGTGTCGCCGATGGCGTGGAACGTCCGTACGGCGTGCGTGCAGTCCACCCGGTCGACGACCACCATGCACTGCAACGCGTCCGGCACCGACAGGTGAATGGTCTCGTTCACCGCGTCCCGCAGCCGGATCATCGGCTCCCGGGCGGCCGCGAACAGACTTGATCCCTGCAGCGCCGCCGGCCGGACGGCGAGCACCCGCGCCCCGATCTCCCAGCGCGTGGTGTCCTTCCGGTTCGCCCGCAGCCATCCCGCCTCGTTCAGGGTGACCAAGGTGCGCTGCACGGTCGACTTGGGCAGCCCGAAGAGCTTGGTCAGCTCCCCCACGGTCACCGGCTGGTGCTGGGCGACCGCCTCCAGGATGCGGAGCGACCTGGTCACGCTCTTCATTTCCATCGCATTTCCCCCGTTAACTCTGCGTTTTCCCGGTGCACGGCCCTTGACTCCCAAGAAAGTCCACTGCCAAGCTCGTGCCAGATTCTAGCACACCGTTCCACAATGTGGCACGGCTCGGCTGGCCCCGGTGGCCGAACAGGCCTCGGAGTCTCCATCAGCTCGACCGAAAGGACCACCTTCGTGTCAGCCAGCAAGCGCGTCGCCGTCGTCGGCGTCGGAACGATGGGCAGCCAGGCCGCCTGGCGCCTGGCGGCCCGGGGCGCCGACGTGGTCGGCTACGACCGCTTCGCCCCGGGCCACGACCGCAGCGCGGCCGGCGGCGAGACCCGTATCTTCCGCAGCGCCCACTTCGAGGACTCCCGGTACGTACCGCTCCTCCAGCACGCCGACGCCCTCTGGGAGCGGCTCCAGCAGGAGACCGGCCGCGAGCTGCGCCGCCTGAGCGGCTGCCTGCTGATGGGGCCGACCGAGCACACACAGATGGCCACCGTCCTGCAGTCCATCGCCGAGCACGGCCTGGACCACGAGGTGCTCGACGTCGACGCCCTCGCCAAGCGCTTCCCGCAGTTCCGGATCGAGGACGGCGACGCGGCCGTGCTGGACCGCCGGGCCGGTTTCATCCGCCCGGAGCTGACGATCCAGACCGCCGCCCGACGCGCCGAGGAGCTGGGCGCGCGCATCCACCGCTACACCACGGTCCGCGAGATCGTCCCCGTCGCGAACGGCGTCGAGATCCGCACCGACTCCGGCAGCGAGCACTTCGACACCGCGGTCGTCACCCCCGGTCCCTGGGTCAACGACCTGCTGCCCGACCTGCCGTGGGAGGTGGACGTCCGGCGCCTCATCAGCGCCTGGTACGTGCCCACCACGGATGCCTGGTTCGGCGAGGAGTCCCCGGCCTTCATCCGGACCGCGCCCACCCACTGCTACGGCCTGCCCTCCCCGGACGGCGTGTCCGTCAAGCTCGGCCTGTCCCGCGCCCTGCACCGCCCCGTCGGCGACCCGAACCGGCTGGAGCGGACCGTGGAGCCGGAGGAGCTGGAGATCTTCACCGAGCTGATCGGCCGCCACATGCCGGACCTGAACCCCGACCCGACGCGCCTGTCCGTCTACATGGAGGGCTACACCGAGAGCAGCCGCCCGCTGGTCGGCCCGCTGCCCGGCGCCGAGAACGTCGTCCTGCTCGCCGGGTTCTCCGGCCACGGCTTCAAGCTCTCGCCCGCCTTCGGGGACATCGCGGCCGACCTGGCGCTGGACGGCGCCTCGCCGCAGCCCATCGACTTCCTGTCCACCCTCGATCGCGCGGAGGCGTGAGAACCATGACCTCGCCGAAGAGCCCCCTCCGCGTCGGCGCCCTGCGCGCCGAGCCCGGCACCAAGGTCCGCGGCAGCGTCCGCGCCGACCTCGGCACGCTCACCGTGGACATCCCGCTGACCCTGGTCAACGGCGCCCGCCCCGGCCCCCGCGTCGTCATCACGGCGGGCGTCCACGGCGGCGAGTTCACCGGCATCGACGCCGCCGCCCGGCTCGCGGCCCTGCTGGAAGCCGGCGAGGTGCACGGCCAGGTCGTCCTCTGCCCGGTCGCCAACCCGCCGGCCGTGTACCAGGGACGGCTCGGCGTCTCCCCGGTCGACGGCGTCAACATCAACCGCGTCTTCCCCGGTGACGCCGACGGCGGGCCCACCGAGCGCCTCGCGGCCTGGCTGTTCGCGAACCTGCTCGACGGCGCGGACGCGTACGTCGACCTGCACTCCGGCGGCATCGACGAGTTCCTGACGGACTTCGTCGGCTACCGGCTCACCTCGGACCCCCAACTCGACGCGAGGACCGCCGGCATGGCAGCCGCGCTCGGCATCGAGGACGTCGTCCTCGGACCGAACACCGACGGCGGCAACAGTCACGCGGCCGCCGCCCGCCAGGGCATCCCGGCGATCCTCGTCGAGACCGGCCGGCTCGGCGAACGCGACCCGGACACCACCCGTCGCCTCGTCAGGGGCCTGTACGGGGTCCTGGGCCGGCTCGGCGTCCTGGACACCGGGCCCCGGGACGACACGGCTGTCCGCAACTGGGTCTGGGCCGCGGGCGTCACCGCCGAGGTGGCGGGCCTGTGGTACCCCGAGTTCTCCGCCGGTGACGACGTGACGGCGGACCAGGTCCTCGGCCGCGTCATCGACCCGGCCGACGGTCAGGAGCACAAAGTCCTCGCCCCGGCCACCGGGCGGATCTTCTACGGCATGCACGGCCTGACCGTCGCCCCCGGCACCGAACTGGCCGCCATCGCCGCCCCGGCCCCCACCGGGACCTCCGGCGACCACTGACCCCACCCCCCGCACAGCCCGTCCCCGCTCCACCAGCACGAGACCCGAAACGCGCCCCTCATCACGCACAGCACCATCAGGAGGCACCCCGTGAAAGATCTCCGGACAGACCGCAGAGGGTTCCTGCGCGGCCTCGGCGGCATGGCCGCGGGCATCGCCACCGCCACCACGCTCAGCGCCTGCGGCACCGGCACCAGCCGGTCCGTCGACAGTGGCAAGAACTCCAAGACCCTCGTCGTCCGCAACAGCGGGGGCTCCTACGGCGACGCCAACCAGCAGGCGGTCTACGACCCGTTCACCAAGGAGACGGGTATCCAGGTCAAGGTGGTGAACATCCAGTACGCGCAGATGCTCGCCCAGATCCAGCAGGGCCGCCCCGAGTTCGACGTGATCGACGACTCGATCGCCGACTTCGTGCACTTCAAGCGGCAGGACGCCACCCAGGACCTGGACTACGACCGGCTGAAGAACTTCAAGAACGCCGGCATCGCCAAGAACCTGGTCGCCTCCAACGCGGTCGGCAAGAACTACTGGGCCAGCGTGATGGCGTACCGCACGGACGCCTTCGGCGGGAAGAAACCTTCCTCCTGGGCCGACTTCTGGGACACCGAGGCCTTCTCCGGCAACCGCGCCCTCCAGGCCCTGGACGCCGACCTGCCCGAGCTCGAGTTCGCGCTCCTCGCCGACGGCGTGGCGCCGGACAAGCTCTACCCCCTCGACGTGGAGCGCGCCTTCAAGGCCCTCAGCGAGATCAAGCCCCACGTCCGCAAGTTCTGGGACACCGGCGCCCTGCCCGGCCTGCTCCTGGGCCGCAAGGAGGTCGTCGCCTCCAGCGTCTGGCACGGCCGCCTGGACGACCTGATCAAGGGCGGCGCGCCGCTCGCCTACCAGTGGAACGGCGCCCGCCGGCAGAGCAACGCCCTCGGCATCCCCAAAGGCGCCGCCAACGTCGACGCCGCCTACCAGCTCATCGACTTCTCCCTGCGCCCCGAGGTGCAGGCCGCCTACGCCGAGATCTACCCGATGGCCCCGTCGGTGCCGGCCGCCTACAAGAAGCTCTCCACCACCACGGCCGCCAACCTCGGCAGCTCGCCCGAGCACCTGGAGTCCGGCTTCGACCTCGACGTCGAGTGGTGGATCGACAACCAGGATGCCGTGGCCAAGCGCTGGCAGGAGTGGACGCATGCCTGAGACCGACGTGATGCCGTCACCGACCCCGGCGCAGACCCTGAACGGCAGCGGAAAACCCCTGTCCGTGACGCGACTTCGCAAGACCTACGGCGGTGTCACGGCCGTCGACGAGGTCTCCATGGAGATCGCGGCGGGCGAGTTCGTCACCTTCCTGGGGTCCTCCGGCTCCGGCAAGACCACCACGCTGATGATGATCGCCGGGTTCTGCGAGCCCGACTCGGGCGGCATCGTGGTCGGCGGGAACGACGTCACCCGGCTCGCTCCGCAGAAGCGCGGCCTCGGCTTCGTCTTCCAGCAGTACCTGCTCTTCCCGCACATGACGGTGTGGGACAACGTCGCCTTCCCGCTGCAACTGCGCGGTGTGCCCAAGGCGGAGCTGCGCCGCCGTGTCGGCGAGACCCTGGAGATGGCCGGACTGTCGGCGATGGCGCGACGCCGTCCCCGCGAGCTGTCCGGCGGTCAGCAGCAGCGTGTCGCCCTGTGCCGGGCGCTGGTCTACCGCCCGCCGGTGATCCTCATGGACGAGCCGCTGGGCGCCCTCGACAAGAAGCTGCGGGACCAGCTCCAGACCGAGATCAAGCGCATCCAGCGGGAACTCGGCCTCACCGTCATCTATGTGACGCACGATCAGGAGGAAGCCCTGGTCCTCTCCGACCGCGTCGCGGTCATGCGGGACGGGCGGATCGACCAGTTCGACACCCCGCGGGAACTCTTCGAGCGGCCGCGCACCCCGTTCGTCGCCGACTTCCTGGGCGCCGCGAACTTCCTCCCGGGCAGCCTGGAGGAGCGGACGAGCGACCACGTTCTCGTACGTCTGGACACAGGCGGCCTGCTCAAGGCCCGCCCGCAGGCCGTCCCGGACGGCGTACCCGTACGCGCGGCGATCCAGCCGGGCCGGCTCGCCCTGTGTCCGCCGGGGGACGGCTTCTGTACCGGGACCGTCGAGACGGTCACCTACGTCGGCACCCTCGTACGCGTCACGGTCCGCCCCGTCGGCGGTGCGGACGACGGGCTCGTCCGGCTGGAACTGCCCGCGGGCCGCGCCCCCGCCCCCGGTGAGCGCGTCGACCTCACCGCGGACCCCGCGAACGTCAGCGTCTTCGCCGCCACGGAACACGGGAGGTGACCCCAGTGGCCGTACTCGCTCCGGTATCGGGCTCCGCCGCCCCGGTGCCCGGCAGGAAACGACGGGCTCACGCGCTGTCCGACCGGCGCACCCGCTTCGGACTCCTCAACGCCACCCCGGTCGTCGTCTTCCTCCTGCTTCTCTTCGTCTATCCGATCTTCAGCACCCTGATGCTGAGCCTCAAGGGCAAGGACGGCGCCTTCACCCTCCACTGGTACGCCGACGCCTTCGCCGGTGCCAACCTGGAGATCCTCCTCACCACCCTGCGGATCTCCGCCGAGACCTCCCTGCTGGCCCTGGCCACCGGTTTCCTGCTGGCCTCGGCCATCTCCCGGCTGAAGCCCCTGTGGGCGGGCCTGGCGATGACCGTGGTGGTCGTGCCGCACTTCATCAGCGCCCTGGTGCGCACCTACGGCTGGATCATCCTGCTCGGCGACAACGGTGTCGTGAACAACGTCCTGACGGACATCCACTTCCCGGGCGCGCCCTTCCAGTTGCTCTACAACGAGGTCGGCGTCGTCATCGGCACCACGGCCGTGATGCTGCCGTACACCGTCCTGCTGCTGTACGCCGTCATGAAGGGCATCGACCGTCGTCTGATGGCCGCCGCGGCCGGCATGGGCGCGGGACGGATCACCATCTTCCGCCGGGTCTACGTCCCCCTGGTGGCCCCCGGCCTGGTCAACGCGGGCGTCCTGTCCTTCATCCTCTGCCTGGGCTACTACCTCACCCCCGCCCTGATGGGCGGCGAGAAGCAGACCATGGTTGCCTCGCTCATCGACGAACAGGTCATGAAGCAGAACCAGTGGAACGGCGCCTCCGCGCTCGGCATCATCCTGCTGCTGCTCACCTTCGCGGGACTGCTGCTGCTCAGGGCGCTGAAGTCGGCGGGCGAGGCCCTTCGCAAGCGGGGGGCGACGTCATGATCGAGCTACGCGCCACACTGGCCGGACGTATCACGCTGGCCGCCTTCTCCACGCTGATCCTGCTGTTCCTGGCCCTGCCGATCGTCGTCATCGTCGTCACCTCCTTCGGCAAGGACGCCTTCGGCACCTTCCCGCCGCACGCCTGGACGTTCGGCTGGTACAAGCAGCTCTTCGCCGACGGCAGCAAGTGGCCCGCGGCGCTGTCGCTCAGCGCCCTGGTGGCGGCGATGACGACGGCCTTCTCGCTCATCCTGGGCATGACCGCGGCGACGGCCCTGGTCCGCAGCGACCTTCCGCTGCGCTCGGTGGTCTACGGCCTGGTCCTCGCGCCGCTGATCATCCCCCAGGTCGTCATCGCGCTCGGCCTGTTCCTGCTCTTCGAACCGGCCTCGATGCTCGGCAGCCCGGTCGCCATCGCGCTGGGCCACACCGTGCTGGCCTCGCCGATCGCGGTGATGATCCTGATGGCCACCCTGAAGGGCATCGACGAACGGCTGGAGGACGCGGCCGCCGGCATGGGCGCCGGCCGGCTGACCATATGGCGGCGCATCACCCTCCCGCTGGCCATGCCCGGACTCGTCGCCGCCGGCATCTTCGCCTTCATCACCAGCTTCGACGAGTTCTTCATCTCGCAGTTCCTGTCCTCCGTGGACACCGTGACCCTGCCGGTCCAGGTGTTCAACGTCCTCCAGTACAACGTCGACCCGTCGGTGACCGCCGTCAGCGCGATCCTCATCGCGGTCGCCGTGGTGGCCCTCGTCCTGGTCGCTGTGGTGCGGGGGCTCGGCGGCTCCGGCAGGCAGGACGGCCTGCTGCCCACGGAGCCCGGAGTGGGCCTGCCCGCAGTAAGTGAGACCGCTTCATGACCACGACCAGCACCCGCACCCCCGCCGACGGCCTGTCCGCCACCGCGGCCAGGCACCTGCTCCTCAACATGACCCCCAACGGTTCGCTCGGCCAGGACGGCGAGAACCTCTTCGTCGTCCGGCGCGGCGAGGGCCCCTACCTCGAGGACGCGGACGGACGACGCCACATCGACGGCCTCTCCGGCCTGTACTGCTGCCAGCTCGGCTACTCCTACGCCCCCGAGTTCGCCGAGGCGGCGGAGCGGCAACTGCGCGAGCTGTGCTTCAGCCCCCTGTGGTCCTCCTCCGCGCACCCGACCGCGATAGAACTCGCCGAACGCCTCGCGCGGATCGCCCCGGAGGGCGTCGAGGCCACCTTCTTCTCCGGAGGAGGTGCCGAAGCCGTCGAGACCGCCTGGAAGATCGCCCGCCGCTACCACGCCCTGCGCGGGGAGCCGGGTCGCACCAAGGCGATCTCCCGGCGCGGCGCCTACCACGGCCTGACCATCGGGGCCCTCTCGCTCACCGACGACCCCGGGCTGCGCGAGCCGTACGGTCCCGGCGCGATCGACACCAGTTTCGTGTCCAACACCAACCGCTTCCGGCTCTCCCCCGCCTACGCGGACGACGAGGTGTACTCGGCCCATCTGCTGGCCGAGCTGGAGGCCGCGGTCCTGGCCGAGGGCCCGGAGACCATCGCGATGCTGATCGCGGAGCCGGTGCAGAACCGCGGCGGCTGCATCACCCCGCCCGAGGGCTACTGGCCGGGCCTGCGGGCCCTGGCCGACCGGTACGGCTTCCTCCTCGTGGCCGACGAGGTCATCACCGCCTTCGGACGGCTGGGGGAATGGTTCGGCGGCGACCTGTACGGCAGCCGTCCGGACATCATCACCGTCGCCAAGGGCATCACCGCCGGATACGCCCCCATGGGGGCGACCATGGTCGGCGACCGCGTGGTCGAGGTCATCAACCAGCCCGGCGCCGTCCTCAACCACGGCTACACCTTCGCCGGTCACCCGCTCAGTGCCGCGATCGCCCTGCGCAGCCTGGAGATCATGGAGCGGGACCGGATCCTGGAGAACGTCCGCGGCCACCAGGACCACCTCGCGACGCGTATGAACGCCCTCGCGGACCTTTCGATCGTCGGCGACGTCCGCGGCGCCGGGTTCTTCTACGCCCTCGAACTCGTCGGAGACCTCGACGGCGGCGGCTTCAGCGACCGGGCCCGCGCCGACCTGGTCGCCGGCCTGATCCCGCGCCGGCTGCGCGAGGCCGGCCTCCTGGCCCGCGTCTACAACCGCGCCGCCCCGCTGGTCCAGATCGCGCCCCCGCTGATCAGCGACCGCCAGCTCCTCGACCGTATCGCCGACATCCTCGCGGAGACCCTCGCCGAGGCGTCCGCCCGGCTGTGACTCCCGCCTTCGACCCGCCTGTGACACCCGTTCTCGAAAGGAACTCCCCGATGTACTCAATCGGTCCGCTGACCGTCGCCCCCGGCGAGCGCGCCCAGGGCCTCATCCCGGTCGGCACCAGCAGCTACGGCGTGGAGCTCGGCATACCGCTGATCGTCGTCAACGGCGCCGAGCCCGGTCCGGTGCTCTGCGTCGACGCCGGCGTGCACGGCGACGAGTACGACGGCCAGGAGTCCGTCCGCCGCGTGCTCGCCGAAACCGACCCGGCCACCCTGCGCGGCACCCTGGTCGGGATCCCCTGTGTGAACACCCCGGCCTTCGAGGCGGCGGCCCGCACCAGCGGCCTGGATTACCTGAACCTCAACCGGATCTTCCCCGGCGACGCCGACGGCTCGTACTCCCTGCGCCTGGCCGCCACGTTCGTCGAGCAGGTCGTACCGGCCGTCGACGCGCTGGTCGACCTGCACACCGGCGGCACCTTCGGCGAGATCGCGCCGCTCGCCATCCTCCAGGGCGGCTACGAGGACCTGGCCACGGAGCTCGCCCTCGCGGCCGGGCACGAGCTGGTCTGGAAGGGCGGCAAGTGGGGCGGCACGGTCCGCCACCCGGCCCTCGCGGCGGGCAAGCCCGCGATCACCATCGAGGCGGGCGGCGGCACCTACCGCGAGTCCACCGTCGAGCTGCACATCGAGTCGGTCCGCAACATCATGCGGCAGCTCGGCATGGTCGACGGCGAGGCGAAGCTGCGCGACAGCTACACCACCGTCTCCGGCACCTTCGCGCGCTCCGCCTCCGGCGGCTTCTTCCTCGGGCACGCCGCGCCGGGAGAGAACTGCAAGGAGGGCGACCTGATCGCCCACATCGTCGACCACTACGGCAACACGCTGGAAGAGGTCCGCGCCCCGCAGGACGGCATCGTGCTCTGGGTCCGCCGGATCCGCACCGTCCGTCCCGGCGACGAGGTGGTCATCTTCGGCGAGGTGCAGGGGGAGATCCGGCCATGACCGACGACACCCGGCTGCTTCTCGTCGACGGCAAGCAGATCCCCGCCGCCGACGGCCGTACCTTCACCGTCCTCGGCCCGGCGGACGGCACGGCCCTCGCCCGGGTCGCCCTGGCCGGTCCGGCGGACGTGGACCAGGCGGTGGCGGCGGCCCGTACCGCCTTCACCTCGCCCGAGTGGGCCCGCATGCGCGCCGCCGACCGGGGCAGGCTGCTCCACCGCATCGCCGAGGCGATCCGCGACCAGAGCGCGCGGCTGGCGCGGCTGGAGAGCCAGGACACCGGCAAGCCGCTGAGCCAGGCCAGGGCGGACGTCGAGGCGGCCGCCCGCTACTTCGAGTTCTACGCGGGCTTCGCCGACAAGCTCGGCGGTTCGACGATCCCCCTCGGGCCCGGCCTGATCGACTACACGGTCCGTGAGCCGATCGGTGTCTCCGGCCAGATCATCCCGTTCAACTACCCGCTCCAGAACACCGCGAGGGGTTCCGCCCCGGCGCTCGCGGCGGGCTGCACGGTGGTCCTCAAGCCGTCGCCGGAGGCACCGCTCACGCCGTTGGAGATCGGCCGGATCGCGCTCGACTGCGGCCTTCCGCCCGGGGTGCTGAACGTCGTCCCCGGTGACGCCGCCACGGGCGCGGCCCTCGCCGGGCACCCGGGCATCGACCAGGTCACCTTCACCGGCTCGGTGCCCACGGGCATCAAGGTCGCCCAGGCGGCCGCCGCCAACGTCGTCCCCGCGGTGGTGGAGCTGGGAGGCAAGTCGCCGGTCGTCGTCTTCGCCGACGCCGACTTCGACCTCGCCCTGGGCGCCGTCGCCGCATCGGCCTTCGGCAACGCCGGGCAGACCTGCTCGGCCGGCACCCGCATCCTGCTCCAGCGCGGTGCCGAGGAATTCCTCGACAAGCTGGTCGCCCACGCCGCCTCGCTGCGGCTGGGCCCCGGCCTGGAGGACCCCGACGTCGGCCCGCTGATCGCGGCCCGCCAGCGCGACCGCGTGCAGGGTTACCTGGACCTGGCCCGCGAGGAGGGCGCCACGGTCAGGACCGGCGGCGGCCCGCCCGCCGACCCCGCGCTCGCCGACGGCTACTACATCGAGCCGACCGTCCTCACCGGCCTGACGAACCAGGCCCGTTGCGCCCGCGAGGAGATCTTCGGTCCCGTCGTCACCGTCATCGAGTTCGACGACGCCGACGAGGCCCTGGAGATCGCCAACGACAGCCCGTACGGCCTGTCCTCCTATGTCTGGACCCGCGACATCGACAAGGCGATGCGCCTGACCGCGGGCATCCGGGCCGGCCAGGTCTATGTCAACGCCACCGGCGTCGGCACCGGCATCGAGCTTCCCTTCGGCGGCTACAAGCACAGCGGCTGGGGCCGCGAGAAGGGCCTCGAAGGACTGGCCGGTTACACGCAGACCAAGAACGTCTGCATCGGGTTCGGGAGCGGTTCGTGAGATACCGCGCGCTGGGTGAACGCGGCCCGACCGTTTCCGTCGTCGGCGTCGGCGGCAACAACTTCGGCTCCCGCCTGGACGAGGAGGGCACCAGGGCCGTCGTCCACGCGGCCCTGGACGCCGGCGTCACCCTCTTCGACACCGCCGACATGTACGGCGGGTCCGGTGACCGGGGCGGCGCGCGCGGCGACGGCGAACGGCTGCTCGGCGCGGCCCTCAAGGGCCACCGCGACCAGGTCGTGCTGGCCACCAAGTTCGGCATGGAGATGTCCGCCGAGGCCGACCGCTACGGCCCGCGCGGCTCCCGCCCCTATATCCGGTACGCCGTCGAGTCCTCGCTCCGCCGCCTCGGCACGGACCGGATCGACCTCTTCCAGTACCACGAGCCGGACGGCGTCACCCCGCTCGACGAGACGGTCGCCGCGCTGCGGGAACTGGTGGCCGAGGGCACGATCGGGCACATCGGCTGCTCCAACCTCCCGGCCGAGGACCTGAGCGAGGCCTTCGTGTCGACCCAGGCCCGCTACCACCTGCTCGACCGCGGCGCCGAGCACGACCTGATCCCCGCCTGTCTGCGCGCCGGCGTCGGCCTGCTGCCCTACTACCCGCTGGCCAACGGCCTGCTCAGCGGCAAGTACCGGCGTGGTGAGCGGCCGCCGGCCGGCAGCCGCCTGTCGTGGCGGCAGGGCTGGCTGACCGACGCGGCCCTGGACCGGGTCGAGGCGCTCACCACGTACGGCGCCGAACGCGGCCTGAGCCTCCTGCAGGTCTCCGTCGGCGGCCTGGCCGCCCTGCCCGCCGTCGGCTCGGTCATCTGCGGCGCCATGACCCCCTCCCAGGTCACCGCCAACGCGGCGGCGGCCGACTGGATCCCCGACGCGGCCGACCTGGCCGCACTCGACACGATCGTCCGCCCTGGCGAACGCGTCGTCTGAGGCCCCAACTCCCCTGTGAAACCCGCGAATCGAGGCTGAACACCATGCGCGAGATCGTCACCTTCGACGCCTACGGCACCCTGGTCGACTTCCAGCTCGGCCCCACCACCCTGAAGGTCCTCGCCGACCGGCTGGACCTGGACAACCTGGACGTCGACGAGTTCCTCGACGACTTCCGCGTGATGCGCTTCCAGGCCGTCCTGGAGGCCTACCGGCCGTACCACGAGATCCTGCATTCCAGCCTGCGGAATGCCATGCGCCTGCACGGCCTGGAATACCGCGAATCCGACGGCGACGCCCTCGTCGAGGCCGTTCCCACCTTCGGCCCCTTCCCCGAAGTCCCGGACGCCCTGCGCGCGTTGAAGAGCCGGTACGAGATCGCCATCATCACCAACAGCGACGACAACCTGATCGCGCGCAACGTCGAGAACATCGGCGTCGACTTCGACCACGTCATCACGGCCGAGCAGGCGCGCGCCTACAAGCCGGACCGGCAGACCTTCGAGCACGCCTTCAAGACGATCGGCGTCGAGCCCTCTCAGGTCATCCACACCGCGCAGGGCTGGGAGTACGACCACATCCCCACCCGCGACCTGGGCCTGAGGCGCCGGGTGTGGATCAACCGCTACGGCCGCCCCGGCAGCGCCGACTACCAGCCCTACGACGTGCTGCCCGACCTGTCGGGCCTGCCGGCGCTGCTCGGCTGCTGAACTTCCGCACGGATTCGAGGACGCACGCCATGAAACAGATCCCCTACTGGCTCGACACCGCCCCCGCCCTGCCCGACCGGTCCGGCAAGGACCTGCCCCCCGAGGCGGACGTGGTGGTCATCGGCGGCGGCCTCACCGGCCTGTCCACCGCCTTCCACGCCGCCCGCAAGGGGGCCCGGGTGGTCCTCGTCGAGAAGGACAAGGTCGGCTCGGGTGCCTCCGGACGCAACGGCAGCATGTGCACACAGGGCATCACCATCGGGGTGGGTGAGGCCCGCAAGCGCTTCGGGCAGCAGCGGGCCCGCGAGTTGTACGACGCGTTCCGCGAGGCGGTCGACGTCGTCGAGGACCTCACCCGCGCCGAGCAGATCGACTGCGACTTCAAGCGCTCCGGGCGCCTGGGCGTGGCGTACAAGCCGCAGCACTTCGAGTCGATGAAGGCCACCCAGCGCGACCTGGCCGACAACTTCGGCCACGAGACCACGCTGCTCTCCCCCGGCGACCTCAAGGCCGAACTGGGTTCGGACTACTACCACGGGGCCCTGCTCGACCCGCTCAGCGCGGGTCTCCATGTCGGCAAGTACGTCCACGGCCTCGCGGACGCGGCCGAGCGTGCCGGTGCCGAGATCCACGAACGCAACGCGGCGACCGGACTCACCCGTCTCCCCGGGGGCGGCTTCCTGGTCGAGACGCTGCACGGCACCATCCGTGCCCGGCAGGTGATGGCCGCGACCGACGCCTACACCGACAAGGCGCTGCCCTGGTTCCGCAAGCGGCTGATCAACGTCGGCAGTTTCATCATCGTCACCGAACCGCTCGGTGAGGCGCGCGCCCGGGAACTGATCCCTAAGGCCCGCCTGGTGGTGGACTCCAAGAACATCGGGCACTACATCCGCCTCACCCCCGACCACCGCCTGGCCTTCGGCGGCCGGGCCCGCTTCGCCCCGTCCGACCCCGCCTCCGACCTCAAGAGCGGAGACATCCTCAGGCGGGAGATGACGGAGATCTTCCCGCAGCTGGCCGGTGTGAAGGTCGACTACGTGTGGGGCGGCATGGTCGGCTTCTCCTGGGACCGCCTGCCGCACGCGGGCGAGGCCGAAGGGGCCAAGGGCCTGTACTACTCGATGGGTTACTGCGGCCACGGTGTCCAGATGGCCACCTACATGGGCCGCGCGGTCGCCGAGATGATGGACGGCAAGCCGGAGGCCAACCCCCTGCACGGCCTGGGCTTCCCCAAGGTCCCGGTCCCCTTCTACAACGGCACGGCCTGGTTCCTGCCGTTCGGCGGTGCCTACTACAAGGCCAAGGACCGACTGCGCTGAGCCGACACGGTCGCGGTGACACCGGCGGGGTGCTTTTCACGAGGTGATCGTGGAAGGCCCCCGCCATCACGGCACAGGGTTCGACGACGCGTTCGCTCACAACACTTGACCCGGTGAGGTGGACACCATGGCGGTCACCACAGTGCTCGGTCCGGTCCCTGCCGCGGAACTCGGCCGCACGCTCATGCACGAGCATCTCCTCGCGGACCGCTTCCGTGTTTCCGGCAAGGACGACTACGTCCTGCTCGACAGACAACTCGCGGCGGTCGAACTCGCCGCGTACGCAGGAGCCGGCGGCCGCACTCTGGTCGATCTGACGGTCCCCGACTTCGGCCGTGACCCCGAAGCACTCGCTCACCTCTCGCAGGTCACGGGCGTGCAGATCGTGATGGGTGCCGGTTGGTACCACGAGAAGTACTACCCGCCCGAGATCGACCGGTCGAGCGTGGACGCGCTCGCCCGTAGCCTTGTCGCCGAGTTCGAGCACGGCGTCGGTGACACCGGTATCCGGCCCGGCATCATCGGTGAACTCGGCGCGGGAGAGACCGGCGGCTGGATGACCGCGCAGGAGGAACGGGTGTTCCGTGCCGCGGGCCGGGCCCAGCGCGCGATCGGCTGTCCCGTCACCACGCACGCGTTCCGTACCCGGGTCGGCATGGACCAGGTCGCCGTCCTGAAGGAGGAGGGGGCCGATCCAAGGTCGATCATCGTGGGGCACTGCGACAGCATCGAGGACCCGGGCTTTCACGAAGCACTCGCCGCCACCGGCGCCTGGGTGCAATTCGATCTTCTCCGCGCGACAGCCGAAGAGGACATCCGCAAGAAGGTCGAGGTCGTCGTCGAGTTCTGGCGTCGCGGTCACGCCGACGCGATGCTGCTCTCGCAGGACGTCTGCATGAAGAGTCACCTGCGCGCTTACGGCGGCATGGGATACACAGGCCTCTTCGACTGCTACGAACCGCGGCTGCTGGAGGCCGGACTTCCGGCCGAGGTGTTCCACCAGGTCGTGGAGGTCAATCCGGCACGGGTCTTCGGCTCCTGAGGGGAACGCGCTCGTCCTTTCAGCTCGGCCGGGCCATGGCCTTCACGAAGGCGCGCTCGACGTCCGCCGCCGACAGGACGCCGTAGATCTCTCCGGTCTCCTCGACGACGAGGTACTCGGTGGCGGGGGTCGCGCGGAGGGTGTCCAGCAGGTCCTCCCCCGCGAGTTCGGCGGAGACCCGCATGCCGTCGGTGAGGTCCTGGGCGAGGCCGCTGACGGCGACCCAGGGGCGGCGGTGTTCGGGTACGCCGACGATCGCCGCCTCGCGGACGAGGGACAGCGGGGTGCCCTCGGGGTCGACGACGACCAGGGCGCGGGCGCCGGCGTCGTTGGCTCGGCGCAGGGCCTCGGAGAGAGGGGTGTCGCTCTCGACGGGGACCGCTCGGCGGGTGAGGGTGCGGGCTCGCAGGTCGGGGAGGTGTTCGCGCAGGCGGGCCATGCGCAGGCTGTTGCCGGCGCCGGTCCAGATGATCGCGGCGAGGATCGCGGCCAGCAGGGCGTCCATCACGGTGTCCATGCCGACGTTGTCCTCGGCGGAGGAGCCGAGGGCTCCGGACTGGGTGAGCAGCGGGAGGCCGATGAGGACGCAGACGGCGAGGGCGCGGCCGACCCAGGCGGCGGCGATGGTGCCGCTCATGGGCTTGCCGGTGATCTTCCAGACGACCGCGCGGAGCATGCGGCCGCCGTCGAGGGGGAGGCCGGGCAGGAGGTTGAAGGCGGCCACGATGAGGTTGGAGACCATCAGGCCGGCGAGCAGGACGCCGGGGACCGTGCCGGGTTCGACGGGCTGCATGGCCAGGTAGAAGACGCCGGCGAGGACCAGGGAGAGCAGCGGGCCGACGAAGGCCAGCACGAACTCCCGGCCGGGGGTCTCGGCCTCCTTCTCGATCTCGGAGACACCGCCGAAGAACTGGAGCTGGATGCGGCGGACCGGGAGCTTGAAGCGCAGTGCCGCGACGGTGTGGGCCAGTTCGTGGACGAGGACGGAGGCGTAGAAGGCGACCGCGAAGAAGAGGGAGACGAGGTAGCGGGCGGCGCCGAGTTCCGGCAGCACGCGGTCCAGTTGGCCGCCGAACACCCAGGTGATGAGCGCGGCGACGAGGAACCAGCTGGGGGCGACGTAGACGGGCACGCCGAAGGGACGGCCCATCAGCAGTCCGCCACGCGGCTGGGGGGACGAGGGCGGAGGGTTCTTCGGGGCGCCGGAGTGGGCGAGGGTGCGGTGGTCCTCGGTGGGGTGGAGATCGTGGGGCGTGTCGGGTTTCCGCAGGTCGGCGGGCTGACCGGGGTCGGTCACGGGGGTGGGCGGATGCTCGGCGTCCCCGGCACCGGTCTCGCTGCCTGCGGCCGGCCCATCGGCGTGGTCGTCCGTGGCCGGCTGCCGTGCGGCGTCGGTGCCCTCGGTCGCGTCGTCGGCGTGGGGGGCCTCGCGCTCGGTGGACGGGGCGACGGCCGGGGTCCCGTCGTCGTGCGGGTCGGGGGCCGTGGGGTCGGTGGTCTCGGCCGTGGGCCCTGCGTGGGGCTTGGCCGGCCGGTCCGTACCGGACCGCGGCTGCCCGCTCCCGCCGCTCTCGTCCACGATGTCCCCTCGTTCGAAGCATCTTCCGCGCCTGCCGTGCGGAAGGGTCTCGGGTCGATGGTATGCGGCGGTCGTTACGCGTTCCGCCCCGGCACCCCCCGCGTTTCCTCAGGAGCCACAGCTGCAACGGCCACGAATGGGTCACTGTCAGTGGCGGGCCGTATGGTCTGTGGTCATGGAGACGAGCACGGAGGGCGTGGCCGCGGCCGCCGCCGATGACCCGTCGGGTGCGACGCGACCCGCGACGGCCGAGGCACCGGACACGACCGGGACCGAGGTCGGGCCGACGGCGGCCGAGGTCGGTCCGGATGCCGGGCACACGGCCGCCGCTGACCCGCCGGCGACGGACACGGCGCAACCCGCAACGACAGAGGCACCGGACACAGCCGCCCCTGAGACCACGCCGACGGCGGTCGCCGCAGGTCCCGACGGCGAGAACACGGCCGCCCATGACACCCGGACGAAGGAAGCGGCGCAACCCGCAACGACACAGGCACCGGACACAGGCGCCCCAGAGACCGCGCCCACGGCGGTCGCGGCGGGTCGGCAGGGTGGCGACGCCGATGCTGACCCGCGGACGGCGGAGACGTCGAGCGCGGCCCGGCCCGGGACGGCAGGGGAACCGGACGCGGTCGATGCCGGGGCCACGTCGGCGGCGGTCGTAGCCGGTCAGGAGGGCGGGGACACGGCCGCCGAGGATCCGCAGGCGGGGGACGCGGCACAGTCCCGGGCGGTCGCCGGAACCCCGCCGACGGCGGTCGCGGTCGGTCGGCAGGGTGAGGGACCCGCCGATGAGCCGCAGGCGAGGGACGCGGCACAGCACATGACCGTCGCCCGGACCGCGCCGACGGCGGGCGCGGTCGGTGCGCGGGGCGGGGGCGACGCGGCAGGAGCGGTCCCCGTCGTAGGAGCAGTGACGGACACCGGTGCGGGGTCCCCGGTTGCCGTCAGGACGTACGCCGCGCCCGCCTCCCTGTCTCCTTCTCGTGCCAATGACTTCATGCAGTGCCCGCTGCTGTACCGGTTCCGGGTGATCGACCGGCTGCCGGAGAAGCCGAGTGCGGCGGCGACCCGGGGAACCCTGGTGCACTCGGTGCTGGAGCGGCTCTTCGACGCCCCGGCCGGGGAGCGGACCGCGCCCGCGGCCAAGTCGCTGATCCCCGGTCAGTGGGACCGGCTGCGGGAGAGCCGGCCTGAGGTGGTGGAGCTGTTCGCCGAGGATCCGGACGGCGAGCGGCTGGCGACGTGGCTGGCCGAGGCGGAGCAACTGGTCGAGCGGTGGTTCACGCTGGAGGACCCGACGCGACTCGAGCCCGCGGAGCGGGAGTTGTTCGTCGAGGCGGAACTGGACTCGGGGCTGCGGCTGCGCGGGATCATCGACCGGGTCGACGTGGCGCCTACCGGCGAGGTGCGGATCGTCGACTACAAGACCGGCAAGGCGCCCCGCCCCGAGTACGCCGAGGGCGCGCTGTTCCAGATGAAGTTCTACGCGCTGGTGGTGTGGCGGCTGAAGAACGTGATCCCGCGACGACTCCAGCTCGTCTATCTCGGCAGCGGTGACGTCCTGACGTACGATCCGGTCCTCGCCGACCTGGAGCGTGTCGAGCGCAAGCTGCTGGCGCTGTGGGAGGCGATCCGGCAGGCCACGGAGACAGGTGACTGGCGACCGCGGCCGACCAAGCTGTGCGGCTGGTGCGACCACCGGGAGCACTGCCCGGAGTTCGGCGGCACTCCCCCGCCCTACCCACTGCCGGTGAAGCCCGCGACCGGCGAGCAGGGCAGAATGGGGCCGGACTAGCGAAGGAGACTTACGTGGCCATCCGCGTCCTACTGGTCGACGACCAGCCGCTGCTGCGTACCGGGTTCCGGATGATTCTGGAGGCCGAGCAGGACATCGCGGTCGTGGGCGAGGCCGGAGACGGCCTTCAGGCTCTCGACCAGGTGCGGGCGCTGCAGCCCGATGTGGTCCTGATGGACATCCGTATGCCGCGGATGGACGGTGTGGAGGCGACCCGGCAGATCACCGGTCCCGGGCGGGACGGACCGGCCAAGGTGCTGGTGCTGACCACCTTCGACCTCGACGAGTACGTGGTGGAGGCGCTGCGGGCGGGGGCCAGCGGGTTCCTGCTCAAGGACGCTCCGGCCAATGAACTCGTGCAGGCGATCCGGGTGGTGGCCGGGGGCGAGGCGATGCTCGCGCCGAGCATCACCCGCCGGCTGCTCGACAAGTACGCCACGCATCTGCCGTCCGGTGACGAGCCGGTGCCGGACACGCTGCACACGCTGACCGACCGCGAGGTCGAGGTGCTGAAGCTGGTGGCGCGCGGGCTGTCGAACGCGGAGATCGCGGCGGATCTGTTCGTCAGCGAGACCACGGTGAAGACGCATGTGGGTCACGTGCTGACCAAGCTGGGGCTGCGGGACCGGGTGCAGGCCGCGGTGTACGCGTACGAGAGCGGTCTGGTGCGTCCCGGCGCTCAGTGAGCAGGGCGGTCAGCGGTACCAGAGCGAAGAGGGCGTCCCCCACCTGACTGGGGGCGCCCTCTTCGTGTGTGCGGCCGCTGAACCGGCGTTTGGCGTCGGCCTGTCGGATCAGCCCTTGCTGAGTTCCCAGAAGCGGAACACCGTGGAGGCGTCGAGGCAGTACTCCAGGCCGTAGACGTCGTCGCGGACGACGGCGTACTGCTTGGCCTGCCAGACCGGCAGGACGGGGACGTCCTCGGCGACGAGGTTCTGGAGCGTGCCGAAGGGTTCGTCCGTCGCGGCGCGGTCCGGCTGGGCGGCGGTCTCGGGGATCAGCGCGCCGGTGATCTTGTTGTTGCTGTAGTTGTTGTCGAGCACGTTGCCCTTGCCGAAGAAGGGGGCCGTGAAGTTGTCGGCGTCCGGGTAGTCGGGCACCCAGCCCTTGACGTACACGCCGTACTTGCCGGCGGCGATGTCCTTCTCGTACTGGTCGAAGGCCACGGACTTGACGTCGGCGTCGAACAGCCCGCTGGCGTTGAGCTGCCGGGCGATCGTCTTGAGCTCCTGGTCGGTGGCCGGGCCGTAGCGCGACGGGGTCGACCAGAGGGTCAGCTTCACCTTGCCGGTGATGCCGTCGTCGGCGAGGGCGGCGGCGGCCTTGGACCTGGAGGGCTGGGCGCCGTAGGTGTCGAAGAAGGCCGTGTTGTGGCCCGCGATACCGGCCGGGATGATCGAGTAGAGCGGGGTCGCGGTGCCCTGGTAGACGTCGTGGATGAGGGCCTCGCGGTCGAGCAGGTAGGCCATCGCCTTGCGGACGCCGGATCGGCCCGTGACCGGGTCGTCCATGTTGAAGACGAGGTGCTGGACCTCGGCGCTGGTGCCCTCGACGACCTCGACTCCGGAGTCGGGTGAGGCCTTCTCGATGTCGGCGATGTCGCCCGCGCTCAGACCGCGGTAGGCGATGTCGACCTTGTCGTCGGTCAGGGCGGTCTTCAGGGCGGCCTGGTCGCCGTGGAAGAACTTCAGCGTGACGCCGGAGTTCTGGGGCTCGGCGGTGCCCTTGTAGTTCTCGTTGACGGAGAACACGGCCTGGTCGTCGTCGAAGGAGTCGAGTTGGTAGGGGCCGGAGCCGAACGCCTTGCCGTCCTTGCGCAGACCGTCGGCGTCGTACTGCCTGTGGTCGACGATGGAGCCCGCGCCGGAGGCGATCTTGCTCGGGAAGGTGGCGTCGGGGGTGTTCAGCTGGAAGACGACGGTCTTCTCGTCCGGTGTCTTCACCTTGTCGAGCATGGGGAACATGATCGCGGGACCGGCGTCGTCGTTGATCTTCAGCATACGGTCGAAGGAGTACTTGACGTCCTCGGAGGTGAGCGCGTCACCGTTGCTGAACTTGAGGCCATCCTTGAGGGTGCACTCGTACACCTGGGTCTTGGTGTCGGTGAACTCGCAGCTCTTGGCGGCGTCCGGCTCCGGTTCCGTGCCGCCCTTGGGGAAGCTGAGCAGCGACTGGAAGACGTTGTTGAACAGCAGCCAGGAGCCGGGGTCGTAGCCGGAGGCCGGGTCCGTGGCGAGTACGTCGTCGGACATGCCCATGACCACCGAGGAGCCGTCGGAACCGGGCCCCCCGGACTCCGTGCCGCAGCCGGTCAGCAGGCCGGAGGCCAGCCCTGCCACGACGGGCAGGACGGACCACTGGATTCGCTTGTTCACGTGCGAGTGCCTTGTCGTCGATTCTTGTGGATCCCGTGCCCGTCCGACCGGGCCCGGGGCGAAAGGGGCGGCGGCCGGTCAGCCGCTCACGCCCTTGCCGAGTTCCCACAGCTGCAGCGTCGACGAGGAGTTGAGCGCGTAGGCGGTGCCCGTGACGTCGTCGCGCGCGGCGACGTACTGCTTGCCCTGCCACAGCGGCAGCACGGGGACGTCCTTGGCGACGATGTCCTGGATCTCGGTGAGGCTTCCGGACGCGGAGAGACGGTCGGCCTCGCGGCGGGAGTCCGGGATCAGAGTGTTGCGGATCTGGCTGTTGGCGTAGGGCGAACCGAGGAAGTTGTCCTTGTCGAGGAACGGGGCGAGGTAGTTGTCGGCGTCGGGGAAGTCCGGGAACCAGCCCATGCCGTAGACGTCGTACTCGCCCTTCTGCTCCGCGGGGCGGAAGGTGGCCCAGGGGGCGCCCTTGATGCTGACGTCGAAGAGCCCGCTGGCGTTGAGCTGCTTCTGGAGGTCCTCGAACTCCTCCTTGGTGCCCGAACCGTAGTGGTCGGTCGTGTAGTGGAGCGTCAGCTTCACCGGCGTGCTGATGCCCGCCTCCGTCAGCAGGGACTTGGCCTTGCTGACGCTCGGGTCGCCGTACTTGTTGAAGAAGGAGTTGGAGTGGCCGGTGATGGTGGCCGGGACCAGCGAGAAGAGCGGCTCGGCCTGGGTGCCGTAGACCTTGGAGACGAGTTCGCTGCGGTTGATGAGCTGGGCCATCGCCTGGCGCACGGCCCGGGACTTCACGGCCGGGGCCTTGGTGTTGAAGGCGAGGTAGCGGATCTCCAGGCCGGCCATCTCGACGAGGTCGACGGCGCCGCCCGACTCGTTCGACAGCTTCTGGATCTGCTGGGGCGACAGGGTGCGGGTGATGAGATCGATGTCGCCCTTTTCGAGCGCGGTGCCCATGGCGTCGGCGTCCGTGTACGAGCGCAGTTCGACCTTGTCGTTGTTCACCGTCAACGACCCCTTGTAATTGGGGTTCTTGGTGAAGACGGCGTCCTCGAGCTCGTCGTTCTTGACGTCGGCCTTCATGGTGTAGGGGCCGGAGCCGTCGACGTCGAAGCCGTCACGGAGCTTGTTCTTCTCGTAGTCGTCGGGGTTGACGATGCCGGCGACCGGGGTCGACAGCTTGTACGGGAAGGTGGCGTCTGCGGTCTTGAGGTGGAAGATGACCTCGCGGTCGCCCTTGGTCTCGACGGTGTCGATGGTGGACAGCAGGGCGAAGACACCGGAGTCGGCCTTGATGGCGCGGGCGCGGTCGATGGAGTACTTCACGTCGGTCGCGGTGATGGCGTCGCCGTTCGCGAACTTCAGGCCGTCGCGCAGGGTGCAGACGTAGCGTTCGTTGCCGCTGTCGCTGAAGCCGCAGGACTGGGCTGCCTCGGGCACGGGTTCGCCGTCGCCCTTGGGCTGGATCATCAGGGTCTGCACGGTCTGGCGCAGGACGTTCCAGGTGCCGACGTCGTAGGCGTAGGCGGGGTCCAGCGGCGCGGGAGCGTCCTTCGTGGCGGTGAACCGGTCCGTGGTGCCTACGGCGATGGCGTCGTCGCCGCCGCTGCCGCTGCTGGACCCGCCGCAGGCGGCGAGCACCGGCGCGAGCAGACCTATGACGGCCGGCAGCACCAAAGTCTTGCGGTTCATGCTCGAGTTTCTCCACAGCTGTTCAGTCCGTGTACCCGGCATGCAGGGGTTGGCGCGGCGGATCACGGGGTTAGGGCGATGTTCTCACCGTGAGATTAGTCCGCACCTGCAGGAGGGTTCGCAGTCACCGGAGTTGGGCTGCCATCACACAGCGGAACCGGGTGTGGACGCACCGAAGGCCCGCCAGGGGAAGGATTGGTGCAGGCTTTCACCAATCGGGACACATGGGCGCGTCCGTGCGCCTCGAAGCGGAGCGTCCGGCACAGCCTCGGCCGCCTGTCGAGGCCCCGTCGAGTGAAGAACCTCACACGCATAGCGGGGCGCCGATGGGACGGAATTCGGCCGTCCGGCGCACTTCGAATTCTTGCGACAGGGCCCTGGGGAATTACCGCGCTATCCGCGCTGCACGCTGGGTGAACACCCAAGGCATTTCCGTCATCGAAGGGTGATCAGGCCGCGCAGGAATGTCAGGTCGACCTCTTCGAGGGAACCGACGACCGTGCGTCCGGGGGCGGGGGCGATGGGGGCGACGGAGGGCACGGCCACGACCTGGCAGCCTGCGGCTTCGGCGGCGGCGACACCGGTCGCGGTGTCCTCGACGACGGCGCATCTGGCCGGGTCCGCGCCGAGTCCGGCGGCGGCGAACAGATACGGGTCGGGGTGCGGCTTGGTGCGCGGCACCTCGTCGCCGGCGACCGTCAGGGCGAAGTGCCGGTGGCCCAGGGAGTCGAGGACCCGGTCGATGATGCGCCGGTGCGAGGCGGAGACCAGGGCGGTGGGGATCCGGTGCGCGGACAGTTCGGCCAGCAGCCGGGTGGCGCCGGGCATCAGCGGCAGGGAGTGGCCGATACGGTCCTCGAAGCCCTGGTTGAGCAGGACGGTGAGCTCGGCGAGGGTGATGTCGGCGCCGGTGGCCTCGATCAGGAAACCGGCGCTGCGGGTCATGGGGCCGCCGACCACGACATGGCGCCAGGAGTCGTCGAGGGCATGGCCCAGTCCGGCGAAGACCTCGACCTCGACGTCCCACCAGAAGCCCTCGGTGTCCACCAGGGTGCCGTCCATGTCGAGGAGGACGGCCTGGAGGGCGGAGCCGTCTGCCGTTCGGGTCACTGCCGCGGGGACCGTGCTGGTCATCCACGTACCTCCTTGGGGGACGAGCAGGCCGGCTCCCACGAAGGGAACCGGCCTGCTGTGGACCGACCAGTGTACGACTTGTGCGATCAGTGTGCTCGGCGAGCCGGACGGCGGCGGTTCGGCGGGCTCAGCGGGCGTTGAAGTACTTCGCCTCCGGGTGGTGGATGACGATCGCGTCGGTGGACTGCTCGGGGTGGAGCTGGAACTCCTCGCTCAGGTGGACGCCGATGCGCTCCGGCTGGAGCAGGTCGGCGATCTTGGCGCGGTCCTCCAGGTTGGGGCAGGCGCCGTAGCCGAGGGAGAAGCGGGCGCCCCGGTACTTCAGGGCGAACATGTCCTCGATGTCGTTCGGGTCCTCACCGGCGTAGCCCAGCTCCGAACGCACGCGCGCATGCCAGTACTCGGCGAGCGCCTCGGCCAACTGGACGGACAGGCCGTGCAGTTCCAGGTAGTCGCGGTAGGCGTTCGCCTCGAAGAGCCTGGCGGTCTGCTCGCCGATCCGGGAGCCGACGGTGACGACCTGGAAGCCGACCACGTCGGTCTCCCCCGACTCCTCCGGTCGGAAGAAGTCGGCGAGGCACAGCCGTCGGCCGCGGCGCTGGCGCGGAAAGGTGAAGCGGGTGCGTTCGTTGCCCTCCTGGTCCAGGATGATCAGGTCGTCGTCCTTGGACACGCACGGAAAGTAGCCGTAGACGACGGCGGCTTCGAGGAGGTTCTCGGTCTGGAGCCGGTCGAGCAGACCGCGCAGCCGGGGCCGCCCGTCGGTCTCGACGAGCTCCTCGTACGTCGGTCCCTCGCCGGTGCGGGCCTGCTTGAGCCCCCACTGCCCCTTGAACAGGGCGCCCTCGTCGAGCCAGGAGGCGTACTCCTTGAGCTGGATGCCCTTGATGACCCGGGTGTCCCAGAACGGCGGAGTGGGCACCGGGTTGTCGGTGGCCACGTCGGAGCGGACGTGCCCCTCTTCGGGCCGCTCCTCCTCCACCGTCACGGCACTGGCGCGCACCCGGCGTTGCTTGAGTTCGGGCAGCTTGGCGCCGGGCACACCGCGCTTGACGCCGATGAGGGCGTCCATGAGGCGCAAGCCCTCGAACGCGTCGCGGGCGTAGCGGACTTCGCCCTGGTAGATCTCGTGCAGGTCCTGCTCCACGTACGCCCGGGTCAGCGCGGCTCCGCCGAGGATGACCGGGAAGTCGGCGGCCATACCGCGCTGGTTGAGCTCCTCCAGGTTCTCCTTCATGATCACCGTGGACTTCACCAGCAGGCCCGACATGCCGATGACGTCGGCCCGATGCTCGGCGGCGGCCTCCAGGATCGCCGAGACCGGCTGCTTGATGCCCAGGTTGACCACGTTGTAGCCGTTGTTGGACAGGATGATGTCCACCAGGTTCTTGCCGATGTCGTGGACGTCGCCGCGCACCGTGGCCAGCACGATGGTGCCCTTGCCGGCCTCGTCGCCCTCGACCTTCTCCATGTGCGGTTCGAGGTAGGCGACGGCGGTCTTC
This sequence comes from Streptomyces sp. NPDC005303, assembly GCF_040607335.1. NCBI lineage: Bacteria > Bacillati > Actinomycetota > Actinomycetes > Kitasatosporales > Streptomycetaceae > Streptomyces > Streptomyces sp. NPDC005303. The sequence continues at coordinate 167,019 of NZ_JBEXGM010000003.1, forward strand.
ATGACCTCGGCGGACTGCAGGACGAACGGCAGCTGCATCTGGCCGGAGCCGAACAGCTCGCCGACGACCTTCATGCCGTCCAGGAGGGTGTCGTTGACGATGTCCAGAGCGGGACGCGTCTGGAGCGCCTCATCGAGGTCGGCCTCCAGGCCGTTCTTCTCGCCGTCGATGATGCGCCGCTTGAGACGCTCCTCCAGGGGCAGGGCGGCCAGTTCCTCGGCCCGGCCCGCCTTGAGGGACTTGGTGGTGGCGCCCTCGAACAGGGCCATCAGCTTCTGCAGGGGGTCGTAGCCCTCGGCGCGACGGTCGTAGATGAGGTCGAGGGCCGTCTGGACCTCTTCCTCGCTGAAGCGGGCGATCGGCAGGATCTTCGAGGCGTGGACGATCGCCGAGTCCAGGCCCGCCTTGACGCACTCGTCCAGGAACACCGAGTTCAGCAGGACGCGGGCGGCCGGGTTGAGGCCGAAGGAGATGTTGGACAGGCCCAGCGTGGTCTGCACGTCCGGGTGGCGGCGCTTGAGTTCACGGATCGCCTCGATGGTGGCGACGCCGTCCTTCCTCGACTCCTCCTGACCGGTACAGATGGTGAAGGTCAGGGTGTCGATCAGGATGTCCGACTCGTGGATGCCCCAGTTGCCGGTCAGGTCCTCGATCAGTCGCTCGGCGATGGCGACCTTGTGCTCGGGGGTGCGGGCCTGGCCCTCCTCGTCGATGGTCAGCGCGATCAGCGCGGCGCCGTGCTCCTGGGCGAGCTTGGTGACCTTCGCGAAGCGGGACTCGGGGCCGTCGCCGTCCTCGTAGTTGACGGAGTTGATGACCGCCCGGCCGCCGAGCTTCTCCAGACCCGCCTCGATGACCGGGACCTCGGTGGAGTCCAGGACGATCGGCAGGGTGGAGGCGGTGGCGAACCGGCCGGCCAGCTCCTTCATGTCCGCCACACCGTCACGGCCCACGTAGTCCACACACAGGTCCAGCATGTGGGCGCCCTCGCGGATCTGCTCGCGGGCCATCTCCACACAGTCGTCCCAGCGGGCCTCCAGCATGGCCTCACGGAACTTCTTCGAACCGTTGGCGTTGGTCCGCTCACCGATCGCCAGATAGGAGGTGTCCTGACGGAACGGGACCGTCTGGTAGAGGGAGGCCGCTCCCGGCTCGGGCTGCGGGTGACGCTCGGCGGGCGTGAGGTCACGGACCCGCTCGACGACCTGGCGCAGATGCTCGGGGGTGGTGCCGCAACAACCGCCGATCAGGGAGAGGCCGTAGTCGCGGACGAAGGTCTCCTGTGCGTCGGCCAGGCCCTCGGGGTCGAGCGGGAAGTGCGCGCCGTCCTTGGTGAGGATCGGCAGACCCGCGTTCGGCATGCACAGCAGCGGGATGCGGGAGTGCCGGGCGAGGTAGCGCAGGTGCTCGCTCATCTCGGCCGGGCCGGTCGAGCAGTTCAGGCCGATCATGTCGATGCCGAGCGGCTCCAGCGCGGTCAGCGCGGCGCCGATCTCGGAGCCGAGGAGCATGGTGCCGGTGGTCTCGAACGCCATCGAGACCACCAGCGGCACATCCGCGCCGGTGGCCTCCAGCGCGCGGTGGGCGCCCAGTACGGATGCCTTCGTCTGAAGCAGGTCCTGCGTGGTCTCGACGATCAGGGCGTCGGCGCCGCCTGCGAGCAGTCCCTCGACGTTGGCCTGGTAGCCGTCGCGGATGGTGGCGTAGTCGATGTGACCGAGGGTGGGCAGCTTGGTGCCGGGGCCGACGGAGCCCAGGACCCAGCGCTGGCGGCCGTCGCGGGCGGTGTGCTCGTCGGCCGCCTCACGGGCGATGCGGGCGCCCGCCTCGGACAGTTCGTGCACGCGGTCGGCGATGTCGTACTCCGACGCGGCCGTGTGGTTGGACCCGAAGGTGTTGGTCTCGACGCAGTCGACGCCCACCGCGAAGTAGGCGTCGTGGACGGAGCGGACGATGTCCGGGCGGGTCACGTTGAGGATCTCGTTGCACCCCTCGAGATTCTCGAAGTCCTCGAGCGTGGGGTCCTGCGCCTGCAGCATGGTTCCCATCGCTCCGTCGGCTACCACCACTCGGGTGGCGAGCGCCTCGCGGAGCGCGGACACACGGGTCCGGCTGTCGGCGGAAGGGGTCAGTGGCGACGAGGCCATGAAAGGGCTCCCTCAGTTGCGACGGCTGTCGGCTTCAGGCGCCCGCGAGTCGTCCCACGCCGGGCGCACCACGCCAGGGTAGCCGGGTCCCCGCCGGGACGGTCGGCGCGTCCACGGGACGGACGAGGGTGTCGGGCAGGTCACCGGTGGGATACCAGTGACGCAACAGTTGCCGACCGACCATTAGCGGGAGGTCGGCAACGACCGGTAGTGTTCGACATTGCCGAACACCGGCAGCGACGCCGTAACACGCGGCTGTCGAAGGGGACGGAGGCAGGACGGCGATGGCACGGAACATCCAGTCGCTCGAACGGGCGGCCGCGATGCTGCGGCTCCTCGCGGGCGGCGAGCGGAGACTCGGCCTGTCGGACATCGCCTCGTCCCTGGGCCTCGCCAAGGGCACCGCGCACGGCATCCTGCGCACTCTCCAGGCGGAGGGGTTCGTGGAGCAGGACGAGGCCTCCGGGCGGTACCAGCTGGGCGCCGAGCTGCTACGCCTGGGCACCACCTATCTGGACGTGCACGAGCTGCGCGCGCGTGCGCTCGTATGGACCGACGATCTGGCCCGCTCCAGCGGCGAGAGCGTCCATCTGGGCGTGCTGCACCAGCAGGGCGTGCTGATCGTGCACCACGTCTTCCGGCCCGACGACAGCCGGCAGGTGCTGGAGATCGGGGCCATGCAGCCCCTGCACTGCACGGCGCTCGGCAAGGTGCTCTCGGCGTACGACCCGGTCGCGCACAGCGAGGCACTGGAGAGCGACCGCAAGGCGTTCACCGACCGGACCGTGTGCGACCTGGAGGAGTTCGAGCAGCTCCTCGACGTCACGCGCGCGCGTGGGTACGCGGCGGACGTGGAGGAGACCTGGGAGGGCGTCGCGTCCATCGCCGCGCCCATCCATGACCGGCGGCGCATGCCGGTCGGCGCGGTCGGCATCACGGGCGCCGTGGAGCGGCTGTGCCGGCCGGACGAGGAGGGCGCGCTGCGTCCGGAGCTGATCGCGGCGGTGCGGGACTGCGCCCGCGCGGTCTCGCGGGACCTGGGCGCCGGGCGGTTCTGAGGACCGCCAGGAGAGGGCCGGTACGGGCCGGTACGTCGGTGACGTGCCGGCCCTCGGTCGCACCCTGACACAACGACACAAATCGCCGGCACAAGATCGCTGACTCACAGTCATGAATAACGATCGTGTTTTCGACTACAGAACTCTTGACGTGCGCGTAACCCCGGAGCAAGACTCCCGTCCATCGGTCGGCATTGTCGAACACCTACCGGCAATACGCGCTAGAGTGTGACAACGCCAAGGGCCGGCATCGCTCTCATCCCCGAGAGCAGCTCGAACCTCCGGAGGGACCCGGGGTTCGGTCCCCTGGACGAAGGACAAAGGAGTCGCGGGTGTCCAGCTCCGACATCTTCATCGGCGAGACCATCGGTACCGCCATACTCATCCTGCTCGGCGGAGGCGTGTGCGCCGCCGTGACGCTGAAGGCCTCCAAGGCCCGTAACGCCGGCTGGCTCGCCATCACCTTCGGGTGGGGTTTCGCCGTTCTGACGGCCGTCTACACCTCGGCGCCGCTCTCGGGCGCCCACCTCAACCCGGCCGTGACGCTCGCGCTCGCCCTGAAGAAGGACGGCATCTCCTGGAGTGACGTCCCGATCTACTGGGGCGGTCAGCTGCTCGGCGCCATGATCGGTGCGGCGCTGGTCTGGGTCGCCTACTACGGCCAGTTCCACGCGCACCTGACCGACAAGGAGATCGTCGGTGCCCCGGGCGCGCAGGCCACCGCCGCCAAGGCCGTCGAGGCGCAGGAGAAGGGCGCCGGACCGGTGCTGGGCATCTTCTCCACCGGCCCCGAGGTCCGGGTCGCCTGGCAGAACGTCGCCACGGAGGTCATCGGCACGATCGTGCTGGTGCTGGCCGTCCTCACGCAGGGTCTCAACGGTGACGGCAAGGGCCTGGGCACCCTGGGCGCCCTGATCACCGCACTCGTCGTCGTCTCCATCGGTCTGTCCCTCGGTGGCCCGACCGGCTATGCGATCAACCCGGCCCGTGACCTCGGTCCGCGTATCGTGCACGCTCTCCTGCCCCTGCCCAACAAGGGCGGCTCCGACTGGGGCTACGCCTGGGTCCCGATCGTCGGCCCGCTGATCGGCGGAGCGGTCGCCGCAGGCATCTACAACATCGCTTTCGCTTAGAACATCCGAAGCGGTCGTACAGCAAAGCAGTCGTAGAAGTCGTAGACCAGTCGTAGACAGTCCGCCTCACTCACGGAACCCCGGGAGCACACAGTGACCGACGCACACACCGCCGGCCCCTTCATCGCCGCCATCGACCAGGGCACCACCTCCAGCCGCTGCATCGTCTTCGACAGGGACGGCCGTATCGTCTCGGTCGACCAGAAGGAGCACGAGCAGATCTTCCCGAAGCCGGGCTGGGTCGAGCACAACGCCAACGAGATCTGGACCAACGTCCAGGAAGTCGTCGCCGGAGCCATCCAGAAGGCCGGCATCACCCGCGACGACATCAAGGCCATCGGCATCACCAACCAGCGCGAGACCACGCTGCTCTGGGACAAGAACACCGGTGAGCCCGTCCACAACGCCATCGTCTGGCAGGACACCCGCACCGACGCGCTCTGCCGCGAGCTCGGCCGCAACGTCGGCCAGGACCGCTTCCGCCGCGAGACCGGCCTGCCGCTGGCCTCCTACTTCGCCGGCCCGAAGGCCCGCTGGCTGCTCGACAACGTCGAGGGCCTGCGCGAGCGCGCCGAGCGCGGCGACATCCTCTTCGGCACCATGGACTCCTGGGTCATCTGGAACCTGACCGGTGGTGTCGACGGCGGCAAGCACTACACCGACGTCACCAACGCCTCCCGCACCATGCTGATGAACCTCCACACCCTGGAGTGGGACGAGAAGATCGCCGAGTCCATCGGCGTGCCGCTGTCGATGCTCCCCGAGATCCGCTCCTCCGCCGAGGTCTACGGCGAGGTCAAGGGCGGCAAGCTGGGCGACCTGCTCGGCGGCATCCCGGTCGCCTCCGCGCTCGGCGACCAGCAGGCGGCCCTGTTCGGCCAGACCTGTTTCGCCGAGGGCGAGGCCAAGTCGACGTACGGCACCGGCACGTTCATGCTGATGAACACCGGCGACAAGATCATCAACTCGTACTCGGGACTGCTGACGACGGTCGGCTACCGCATCGGCGACGAGGCACCGGTCTACGCCCTGGAGGGCTCGATCGCCGTCACCGGTTCGCTGGTGCAGTGGATGCGCGACCAGATGGGCCTGATCTCCACCGCCGCCGAGATCGAGACGCTCGCGCTCTCGGTCGAGGACAACGGCGGCGCGTACTTCGTGCCGGCGTTCTCCGGGCTCTTCGCCCCGTACTGGCGCCCGGACGCCCGCGGTGTGATCGCCGGCCTCACCCGGTACGTCACCAAGGCGCACATCGCCCGCGCCGTCCTGGAGGCCACCGCCTGGCAGACCCGTGAGATCAGCGACGCCATGACCAAGGACTCCGGCGTCGAGCTCGCGGCCCTCAAGGTCGACGGCGGCATGACCTCCAACAACCTGCTGATGCAGACGCTCTCGGACTTCCTGGACGCCCCCGTGGTGCGCCCCATGGTCGCCGAGACCACCTGCCTCGGTGCCGCCTACGCCGCCGGTCTCGCCGTCGGCTTCTGGACCAGCACCGACGACCTGCGCGCCAACTGGCGCCGGGCCGCCGAGTGGACCCCCAACATGGCCGCGGAGAAGCGCGACCGTGAGTACAAGAGCTGGCTCAAGGCCGTCGAGCGGACCATGGGCTGGCTCGAGGACGAGAACTGACGAGAGAGCTCAACGCAAGCTCATCTTGAAGTTCTGATGAGGAGTAAGAACCCCACATGACCAGTCAGTCCACCCTGCAGTCCGTGCCTGCCCTCGGTACGCACCCGGCCTCCGGCTCCCTTCCGAGCCGCGCCGAGACCCGGGAGCAGCTCTCCAAGGCGTCGTACGACCTCCTCGTGATCGGCGGCGGCATCCTGGGCATCTCCACCGCCTGGCACGCCGCGCAGTCCGGCCTCAGGGTGGCACTGGTCGACGCCGGCGACTTCGCCGGCGCCACCTCCTCCGCCTCCTCCAAGCTGCTCCACGGCGGTCTGCGCTATCTGCAGACCGGCGCGGTGAAGCTGGTGGCGGAGAACCACTTCGAGCGCCGTGCGGTCTCCCGCCAGGTGGCCCCCCACCTGGCGAACCCGCTCACCTTCTACCTCCCCGTGTACAAGGGCGGGCCGCACGGCGCCGCGAAGCTCGGGGCGGGCGTCTTCGCCTACTCCGCGCTCTCGGCGTTCGGTGACGGCGTCGGCCACCTCCTGTCCCCCGCCAGGGCGGCGCAGGACGTGCCCGAGCTGCGCACCGACAACCTCAAGGCCGTGGCCGTGTACGGCGACGACCAGATGAACGACGCGCGCATGGCGCTGATGACGGTCCGCGCGGCCGTCGAGGCGGGCGCGGTGGTCCTCAACCACGCCGAGGTGACCGGCCTTCGCTTCACCAGGGGCCGGGTGACCGGCGCGGATCTGCGCGACCGGCAGTCCGGTGACGAGTTCGGTGTGAACGCGCGGCTCGTGCTCAACGCGACCGGCCCCTGGGTCGATCACCTGCGCCGGATGGAGGACCCGAACGCGGCACCGTCCATCCGCCTGTCCAAGGGCGCGCACCTGGTCCTGAAGCGGACCTCGCCGTGGAAGGCCGCGCTCGCGACCCCCATCGACAAGTACCGGATCACCTTCGCGCTGCCCTGGGAGGACATGCTCCTTCTCGGCACCACGGACGAGGAGTTCGAGGGCGACCCGGCGGACGTCTCGGTCACGGAGAAGGACACGGCCCAGATACTCGACGAGGCCGCGTTCTCCGTCCGCGACCAGCAGCTCTCGCGCGACCTGATCACGTACTCGTTCGCGGGACTGCGAGTGCTGCCGGGCGGTCCCGGTGACACGGCCAAGGCCAAGCGCGAGACCGTGGTCACGGAAGGCCGTGGCGGCATGCTGTCCGTCGCGGGCGGCAAGTGGACGACCTTCCGCCACATCGGCCGTACGGTCATGAAGAAGCTGGAGGCGCTCCCGGGCGCTCCGCTGGGCGACGACTACGAGCCCGTGTCAGCCCTGCCGAAGCGGCTCCCCCTTCCCGGTGTCGCCAACCCGCGCGCGGTCGCGCACCGCCTGCTGGTGGACAACCCGGCGCCGGGTCCGCGCATGGCCGCCGACACGGCGAAGCACCTGGCGACTCACTACGGCTCCCTCGCCTTCGACATCGCGCGCCTGGCGAACGAGAACCCCGAGCTGGGCGAGCGCGTCCACCCGGACGCCCCGGAGATCTGGGCGCAGGTCGTGTACGCCCGGGACAACGAGTGGGCCGAGACGCAGGACGACGTGCTGCGCCGCCGTACGACGCTGACGATCCGGGGCCTGGCCACGGACGACGTCCGGGCGAAGGTGCAGGACCTGCTCGACAAGAAGTAGCGCTCGGCCCGGCCCCCACCCTCCCCGACCGGGGCCGGCGTCCCGAGAACGGCCCTCTCCCCTATGGGGCCGGTATGCGAGAGGGGGCGGCTCCTTGCCGACGGAGCCGCCCCCTCTCGCATGCGGTGTTGTCGGTGCCGGGTGCTTTCATGGCATGCATGGACAACGATCAGGTCGCCGCTGGGGAACTCGCCGCGCTGCGGGAGGCGTTCGGCGTGGACGACGGCGGCGCGTCCGCGCTCGGCTGGGAGGCGGTGCGGGCCTTCGAGGCGGACCATGGGGTGGTGCTGCCGGAGCCGTACCGCACCTTCGTGGCGGAGGTCTCGGACGGGTCGTATCAGGGGCCGCCGGAGTTCGGGCTCGTGGGGCTGGCCGAGCTGCCCTCGGACTGGGGGAACGACGGATCGGACCGGGACCTGGGCAAATCGTTCCCGCTGACGCGGGGATGGCTCTGGGAAGAGGACGACGGGCCCTACGAGGATCCTGACGCCGTCATGGACCAGGTTTTCAACCATGGTTCGGTCGTGCTCGGGACGGACGGGTGCGCGATGAACTGGCATCTCGTGGTCACGGGCCCACACCGGGGGCACATATGGCACATCACCGATGTGGGCGCGGTGCCGTTCGGCTCGGAGTTCGGGTGCACGACCTCCGAGTCCGGCTTCGGCGGCTGGGTGCGGCACTGGGCCGCCGGCAAGGAGTGGTTCGACGCCGGGTCAGGTCAGTGACGTCACCAGCTCGCGCACTGCGTCCGGTGAGGTCAACTCCTCGCGGTGCACGATCAGTTCCCGGCCGAGGAGCAGTGCCCGTCGGGACGCCGGAACCGGATCCGGGAGGGTCGTGAGGTCGGTCAGGTGGGCGAAGCCGATGATCCTGCGGATGATCTCCGTGCCCGCGTAGCCCAGGGAGTCGGTCCAGAGCCGCCCCAGGAAGCGTTCCAGGTAGGCGTCGTCGAAGAAGGTGTCGACGCGGGCCGGCCACAGGCGGCGGAACTCCGTCTCGAACGCCTTCCAGGACAGTCGGAGTTGGTCGCCGTGGTCGCTCAGTGTGCCCAGTGCCCGCGCCCGTTCCTCCGAGACCAGCGCGTTGGCCCAGTACAGGCCGAGGTCGAAGCCGATCGGGCCGACGAAGGAGAACTCGGGGTCGAACACCCGGACCACATGGGCGCCTTCGCGTTCGCCGACCATGATGCTGCCCGTGTGCAGGTCGCCGTGGAGGAGGGCCTGGGCGCTGGTCATGAACCGGTGCCTGAGGTCGCCCACCTCCGTACGCAGTTCGGCGTCCGCACGGAAGGCCGCCGCCAGGTCGTCCACGCCCTCGTGCCAGTGGTTGTGCTCGTGCTCGACGTACGGCTCCGACAGCACCACGTCCTCGGTGATCTTGCAGAGCTCGGGGCTGACCGAGGCGGCGATGAGCGCCTTGCGTTCGGCGGACGGCATGCCGAAGTCGCTGGTCGCGAAAGAGAGTTGGGCCACCAGCTCACCGACCCGGGCCGAGGTGTGGGGGCCGTACGACGCTCCCTCGTTGAGGAGGGTGCGCAGGACCTCCAGGTCCGACATGTCCTCCATGACGAGGGCGTAGTTCTCGGGGTCGTAGCCGTGGACCGCCGGGATCTTGTCGGGGGCGACCTTGGCGATCTGCTCGTAGGCGCGGGCCTCGGCGTCGGCGCGGTCCGGGTTCATCGGCCAGGAGGGGCCGGCCACTCGTACCCAGGGCAGGGCCTGCTTCACGGCGAGGCTGCGGGTGCCGTCCGCCGAGGACGCGAGGAAGACCCGGTTCATGTTGCCGTCGGAGACCTCCCGTACGGCGATGTCGCCCAGGTCCTCCCAGTGGCCGCGCTCGCGCAGGTACGCCGGGATGTCCTCGGTCTCCAGGATGCGATAACCCATCTTGAACTCCCCTATGCGGTACGGCGCTTGGACAACGTGAAGCTGAAGACCAGGGCGAGGATGAGGACCGCGCCCTCGACGACGTCCTGGGTGTAGTAGGGCAGTCCCTTGATGGTCAGGCCGGTGGTGATGATGCCGATGAGCACCGCGCCGAGGGCCGTGCCCCAGACGTTGGGGCGGCCCCGGCCGAGGACGGACGTACCGACCAGTGCCACGGCCACCGCCTCCAGGAGCTGCGAGGTGCCGGCGGAGACATCGCCCTGGCCGATGCGGGACGCCAGGATCAGCCCGCCGATCGAGGCGAGGACGCCGGAGAGGACGTAGGCGAGGGCCCGGTACGCGCCGACCCGGATGCCGGCCAGGCGGGAGGCCTCGGGGTTGGCGCCGATCGCGTAGAGCACCCGGCCCCAGCGGGTGCGGGCGAGGAAGACCCAGGCGGCGAGGGTCAGGCCGCCGAAGATCAGAACCGAGACGGGAATGCCGAGGACCGTGCCGCGGTCGATGCGCAGGAACCCGGCGGTGAACCTGCCGGGGGCCGTGGTGCCGTCGTCCAGGGTCATGCCCGGGGTGATGGACTGGCCGTCGACCAGGATGAGCTTGCCGCCCTGGATCACGAACATGGTGCCGAGGGTGGCGAGCATGTCGGGGATCTTCAGTACGACGATCAGCAGCGCGTTGAGCAGGCCCGCGAGGGCGCCCGCCGCGAGCACCGCGATGATCGCGACTGCGCCGACCTGGTTCTGGACGACCATCGTCTGGGCGGCGACCGAGACACCGAGGCCGGCGACCGCGCCGACCGACATGTCCATTCCACCGACGGCCATGGTGAGGGTGACGCCGAGGCCGAGGATCGCGGCGACTGAGACGTAGCGGAGGGTGTCGAGGAGGGTCGCCGACTCCCGGAAGGAGCCCTCGCTCAGCGCGAAGTAGAGGAACAGCGCGACCGTGACGAAGATGAAGCCGTACTTGATGACGGCGTTCTGGACCCGTACGGCGGTGCTGGTGGCGGGCGGGAGCGCCGCCTTCGTGGGGACTTCCGTGCTCTGGGTGGTGGTCATGGCGTAGTTCCTCAGGGAGCCGGGGTCACACGGACGCCGAGATGGTCTGGATGACGCGGTCGCGTTCGGCGTCCTCGCCGTACGCGTCGAGGTGGATCTCACCGGCGGCGAGCACGACGACCCGGTCGGCGATCTCCAGGACCTCGTCCACGTCGGCGGAGAGAACGAGCACAGCGGCGCCGTCGGCGGCGAGGGTCCTCGCGCGGCGGCCGATGTCCCGCCGGGCGCCGATGTCCACGCCTCGGAACGGCTCGTCCAGGATGAGGACGCGGGGCGTCTCGGCGAGCCAGCGGCCCACGACGACCTTCTGCTGGTTGCCGCCGGACAGCTCCTCCACGGCGCTGTGCTCGTCGCGGGCGACGACCCCGAGGGCCTCGATGGTGTCGCGGCCGAGGGCGTCCTCCTTCGACCGCTGGACGAGGCCCGCCCTGGACAGCGACTTCAGGAACGGCAGGGAGATGTTCTGGGCCAGCGACCAGCCGGGGACCAGGGCGTCGGCGTGCCGGTCCTCGGGGACGAGGTGGATGCCGGCCCGGATCGCGTCGGAGGGCCGTTTCGGCGCGTACGGCGTGCCGTCGAGCTCGGTGGAGCCGGTCGTGAAGGGCTCGGCGCCGAACAGGCCGCGGGCCAGCTCGGTCTTGCCGGCGCCCAACAGGCCCACGACGCCGGTGACTTCGCCGGTGCGGAGGTCGAGGTCGAGTGGCGCGCGGCCCTCGAAGAGCCGGACCCCCCGCAGCGACAGGATCACGTCACCGGCACCGTCGCCGTGAGCGACCGGCCGTGCCGTCGTCGCCTCCTGCGCCTGCCGGGCCGGCCATTGTTGCAGCATGGCGCGCAGGGCGCTGTCCCAGTCGAAGGGCTTGGCCTGGTCCTCGGTGAGACGGCCGTCCCGCAGGACGACCAGCCGGTCGGCGAGCGCGTCGATCTCGCCGAGCCGGTGGGAGACGTAGAGGACCGCGATGCCGTCGTCGCGCATCTTCTCCACGAGCGCGAAGAGGCGTTCGGCCTCGGCGGCGGAGAGGGCCGAGGTCGGTTCGTCGAGGATCAGCAGCCGGGGCCGGGTGGCCAGGGCGCGGGCGAGGATGAGCAACTGGCGGTCAGAGATGCCGAGTTCGGTGACATCCCTGCGGAGCAGGGCGTCGCTCCAGCCGAGATCGAGGCCCGCCTGGATCTCACGGGCGCGCTCCAGGACCCGGCGCCCGTTCAGGAAGGGGTTTCCGCGCTTCTGTGCCAGCTCCTCGAAGACCAGGTTCTCGGCGACCGAGAGGCCCGGCACGATGCCCTCGCCGATGCGCTGGTGCACGGTCTGGATGCCCAACTGGCGGGCGGCGAGCGGGGACTGGAGAGCCGCGGGTGCCCCCGCGACCCGCACCTCTCCCCCGTGGTCGGTGTGCACGCCCGACAGGATCTTGATCAGCGTGGACTTCCCGGCGCCGTTCGCGCCGAGCAGCGCGACCACGCTGCCCGGGGCGATGTCGAGGGTGACGGAGGCGAGGACGGTCTTGCCGCCGAAGGCCATGCTGACGTCGGTGAGTGCGACCGCGGGGACGCCCTCGGGAGCCTCAGTGGGCGACATTCGAGATCCAGTCCGCGGTGGAGACCTGGGACAGGTTCAGCGCGGGAAGGGCCGCCCGCAGCTGGTCCATGTTCTCGATCTTCTTCTCGCGCAGGAAGTCCTGGGTGATGGCGACGGCCGGGAACTCCACGGAGGTCTTGTTCAGCTGACCGGCCAGCTCCAGGGCGGCGGTTCGGACGACGGCCGCGCCGACCGCGGACGGGTCGGTGCCGGCCGTGGCGACCCACGGGCTGTCGGCGGCGGTCATCTGCTGGATGTCGGCGTTGGAGACGTCCGCACCGAACACCTTCACCTTGTCCTGGAGCTTCTTGTTCTGGACGGCGAGGACGGTGCCCTTGGCGAGCTCGTCGTAGGGCGCGAAGATCCCGGTCACGTCGGAGTGCTGGGTGAGCGCGGCGGAGACCAGCGGGACGTTGTCGGTGGCGGTGGAGTCGGTGACCTTGCCGACCTTGAACTGCTGCTTCCAGGCCTGCGCGGCGAGTTCCTTCGCCCAGACGGTGTTCCGCTTGTCGAGGGCCGCGTAGCCGGCGACGTTGACATAGCCGACCTTGGCGTTCTTGCCGAGGTCCTTGGACATCACGTCGAGGACGGCCTGCGCCATGCTGGCGTCGTCCTGTTCAGTGCTGACCACGCCCTTGGTGGAGGTCTCGACGTCGTAGACGACGACCTTGATGCCCTTCTTCACGGCCTTGTCGATCTCCGGCTGGATCGTCGCCGGGAAGCCGTGGTCGATGATGATCGCCTTCGCGCCGGAATTGATCGCCGAGGACAGGTCGGTGGCCTGCTTGGCGTTGTCGGCCTGGGCGTCGTACACCGTCAGGTCGATGCCGAGGGCCTTGGCCTGGGCCTTGGCCCCGTTGCCCCACTGCTCGAAGTAGTCGCCGGCGCCGCTCTGCCGGACCAGGGCCACCTTGACCGCGCCCGCGCTGAAGGGGGCCGGCTTCTTGCCGGTGGCGGCGGAGGCGGAGGCGGCGGTGTCGCCGGTGTTCTTCGACGCGTCCGTGGACTGCGAGCAGCCGGAGAGCGCGAGGGCGGAGACGGACGCGAGGGAGAGCGCGGCAAGGGACAGACGGGCGCGGGACATGAGGGCTCCAGGTAACGGGGTGGTGCGAAGGGAGAAGAGGCAGGGAGTGCTTGGCCCGGAGCAGGGAAAGGGGACGCGCCACCGCACAGAGGTGGGGGCAGGCAGGCCGGGGCTCCGGAAGGGGTCAGCGACAGCTGGCCGTGGTCGACCGGAGCAGGTCCACGTACAGCCGCCGCACGAGCAGCAGCGTCTTCATACGCAGATCATGAGAACGATTTCAGCCACACGTCAAAGACATGGAACCGCTTTCTCACCAGGTGAGACATCGACTACGTCACACCCGGCCCAGGTCACGGCCGGAGTTACCATCGCTGGACCGGCACCCGACCCGGCACAGTGAGGCCCCCATGACGACAGCTGGCGCGAAAGCGACGCGTATGCCCCGCGTACGCCGCTGTCCCGGCGCGCTGTGTCGCGGCTGACGAACTGCCCGCCTCGCCCCTTCTTCCCTCCCCGCCCGTCCGGTGCTTGTCTCGGTATCCGGACTTTCCTTCCAGAGCCCTGGAGTTGTTCCCATGACGCTGCTGACCACCTGGTCCGAGTCCGGCCCCGAGACCCTGGTCCGCCGCACCTCGGACCCCGCCGAGATCGCCGAGGCCCTCAAGCCGCTCGGGGTGCGCTACGAGCAGTGGCCGGTCCGCGAGGACGTCCCCTTCGACGCCGACAGCGAGACCGTGTTCGCCGCCTACGGCCCCGAGATCGACAAGCTGAACGCCGAGGAGGGCTTCACGACGGTCGACGTCCTCGGTCTGCACCCCAGCGACGACCCGGAGTTCCCGGCGAAGGCCAAGGCGGCCCGTGAGAAGTTCCTCCAGGAGCACACCCACGACGACGATGACGAGGTCCGCTTCTTCGTCTCCGGCTCCGGCATCTTCTATCTGCACGTGAACGGCGAGGTGCACGCGGTCTTCTGCGAGAAGGGCGACCTGCTGGGCGTGCCGCGCGGCACCACCCACTGGTTCGACATGGGCACCAGCCCGTCCTTCACCGCGATCCGCTTCTTCCACGAGGAGGACGGCTGGGTCGGCAACTTCACCGGCTCCACGATCGCCTCCCGCTTCCCGGACTACGACACCATCGCGGCCGGGTACCACGCGTGAGCCTGCACTACGCGGTCGACGCCGTGGTGCTCGACATCGAGGGCACCACGAGCGCCACGGGGTTCGTCGTCGACGTGCTCTACCCGTACTCGCGCTCGCGCTTCGCCGCGCTGCTCACCGAGCGGTCCGGGGACCCCGAGGTGGCCCGGGCGGTCGCCCAGGTGCGCGAGGAGATCGGCGACCCGGACGCCGGTGCCGCCGAAGTCGAGAAGGCGCTGAACGCCTGGCTCGACGAGGACCGCAAGGCGACCCCGCTGAAGACCCTCCAGGGGATCATCTGGTCCGAGGGCTTCGCCCGCGGAGACCTCGTCTCGCACTTCTACGACGACGTCGTACCGGAGCTGCGCGCCTGGCACGCGTCGGGGGTACGGCTCTACGTCTACTCGTCCGGGTCGGTCGCCGCGCAGCGGGCGTGGTTCACCAACAGCCCCGAGGGCGACCTCACTTCGCTGGTCTCCGGGCTCTACGACACCGAGAACGCGGGGCCCAAGCAGGAGCCGGAGTCGTACCGCCGAATCGCCTCGGCGACCGGCATCGCACCGGACCGCCTGCTGTTCCTCTCCGACCGGCCCGGCGAGCTGGACGCGGCCCGTGAGGCGGGCTGGCACGCCGTCGGAATCCGGCGGCCCGGGGAGCCGTACTTCGAGCAAGGCGTCGGCGACCACGCTGCGGCGGGGACGTTCGACGAGATCACCGTTTCAAGGAGCACCACGTGACCGCCGACATCAGCGCACTCGACCTGGAAGAGGCGGGGGCGGTTCTCGCCGCCGAGTCCGCCCGCTTCGCCTCCTTCGGCTGGATGCGGGGGACCTCCGGCAACCTGTCCGTGGTGCTCTCGCGCGAGCCGCTGCGGCTCGCCGTCACCGCCAGCGGCCACGACAAGGGTGAACTGACGCCCGCGGACGTGGTGTTGGTGGACGGCCAGGGGGCGGCCGTGCAGGGCGGGAAGCCGTCCGCCGAGGCCGAGCTGCACGCGCGCGTGGCCGCGCTCACCGGGGCCGGTGCCGTGGTCCATGTGCACACGGTCGCCTCGGTGGCGATGGGCAAGCGGGAGCCGGGCGGGATCGTCTTCAGCGACCTGGAGATGCTCAAGGGCGTCGGCCAGCCCGCGCACGACGTCGAGGTGACGCTGCCGGTCATCGCCAACAGCCAGGACATGAAGGTGCTCGGGGACCGCCTGGAGGCGGCGCGGAACCCCAGGATGCCGGCGGTGGTCGTGGCCGGGCACGGGCTGTACGTGTGGGGTGCCGATCCGCGTCAGGCCCGGCATCACACCGAAGTGGTCGAGTGGCTGCTGGAGTTGGAGCTGACGGGCCGCTGAGACGGACGAAGAGAGGGGGTCCCCGGCCGGGGATCCCCTCCTTTGTGTGTGACTACTTCAGCCTGTCGCCCGGAAGTTCGCCCGCCGAGACCTCCAGCACGCCCCGCTCGGTCACCAGGCCGGTCACCAGCCGTCCGGGCGTCACGTCGAACGCCGGGTTGTGGCCGCGGGACTCCGTCGGAGCCGTCCGGACGCCGGCCCACTCCAACACCTCGGACTCGTCGCGGAGTTCGATGTGTATGTCGTCGCCGGTCTTGGTGAAGAGGTCGACCGTCGTGGTCGGTGCCGCCACCAGGAACGGGATGCCCGCGTCGGCACAGGCCAGCGCGACCCCCACCGTGCCCACCTTGTTCGCCGTGTCGCCGTTCGCCGCTATGCGGTCCGCGCCGACGATCGCCGCGTCGACCTCACCGCGCAGGATCGTGCCCGCGGCGGCCCCGTCCGCCTGGACGTAGTGCGGGATGCCCTCCTGGACCAACTCCCAGGCGGTGAGCCGCGATCCCTGGAGCAGGGGACGCGTCTCGTCGGCGTACACGACCTCCAGGCGTCCGCGCGCGTGGAGTTCGCGGACGACGCCGAGGGCGGTGCCCCACCCGGCCGTCGCGAGCGCACCCGTGTTGCAGTGGGTCAGAATCCGCAACGGGCGATCCGCGCCCACCTTCTCGAGCAGCCAGTCGGCGCCGAAGGCTCCCATCGCCCGGTTCGCCGAGACGTCCTCGCGCTGGACGGCCGCGGCCTCCTCCAGCACCGCGTCCAGACCTTCCTCGAAGCGGGTCATCACGCGGTCCACGCACACCATGAGGTTGACGGCGGTGGGCCGGGCCTCCCGGATCCGGGCGACGGCCGCGCGCACCTCGGCCTCCGGCCAGCCCTCGCGCTCCCCTTGCACGAGGGCCAGCGCGACGCCGTAGCCACCCGCCGCACCGATCGCGGGCGCGCCGCGCACCACGAGGCGCTGGATCGCGTCGACCAGAGTGTCCACATCGCGGACATCCATAGTCTCGGTGCGGTGCGGAAGCAGTGTCTGGTCGATGAGTGCGAGGCCGTTTCCGGTCCAGTCGACAGCACGCAATTCCTGGGACATTTCGGGGCACTCCTGATGTTCCGGTGGCGTTCGCCACGGTACATGACCTGCGGGAACCACAGTTCGAGACATTCGAGCAGGTGTCTGGAAACGGATGGTACTGTCCAGCGATCAGTCCGCAGACCGAGACGAAGGAGGAAGCCCGTGCTGCTGACCAAGCGCCGTTTCCTCGACTTCGGCCGGTGTGCCGGCG
Source organism: Streptomyces sp. NPDC005303 (assembly GCF_040607335.1). Lineage (NCBI taxonomy): Bacteria > Bacillati > Actinomycetota > Actinomycetes > Kitasatosporales > Streptomycetaceae > Streptomyces > Streptomyces sp. NPDC005303. The sequence goes on from NZ_JBEXGM010000003.1 coordinate 183,967, forward strand.
ACGGCTGTCGACGCTGACCCGTCCCCTTCGGCACCGCAACTCCCCCACGGCACCCACCGCCCACGCTCACGCGCTCCCGCCGGAGCGCGCTCTGCCGTATCCCGGAAGGTCCCCGATGTCCCGCAGAAACCGCCGTACGCTCCAAGTCGCCGCCGCCACCGCCCTCCTGGTCACCGTGGCCACGGCCTGCAACGCCGCCGCCAAGAACGACACCGCCTCCGACTCCGCGAGCGGAGGCAGCGGCAAGTCGTTCACGCTGGTCACCCCCGACGCCGTCGGCCAGAACGAGTTCCTGAAGCTCGCCGTCAGCGGCATCAAGGACGCGGCGAAGCAGCACGACGGGTCGCAGAAGGTCTACGAGTCCACGGACACCGCGTCCCAGCAGCAGAACGTGCAAGCCGCGGTGGACACCAAGCCGGACGTCATCGTGCTGGTCGGCTTCGAGTTCGCCGACCTGGTCGCGCAGCAGGCGCAGAAGAACCCGGACCAGCAGTTCCTGATCATCGACGCGTGCACCACGAAGGCGTATCAGAACGTCAGCTGCGCGGTCTTCCGTGAGCACGAGGGCGTCTACCTGGCGGGTGCCGAGGCGGGCCTGCTCAGCAAGTCCGGCAAGGTCGGCGCGGTCGACGTCCTCGACACGCCCCAGTTCCGCCGCTACAGCGACCCGTTCGCGGCCGGCGCGAAGAAGGTCGCCGCCAAGACGCAGACCTCCACCCGCTTCGTCGGCGGCCAGTCCCCCTTCGACGACTCGGCCCGCGCCAAGGAGCAGGCGAACACCCTGCTCGCCAAGGGCTACGACCAGATCATGGCAGCCGCGGCGGCCGGCAACTACGGCGTTTTCGAGGCCGCGAAGGCCAAGGGCGCCTTCGCGTACGGCGTCGACGTCAACCAGTGCCCCTCGGCGCCCGGCACGGTCGTCGACAACGTGATCAAGCGCACGGACGTCGCCGTGGAGAAGGGCATCGAGTCGGTGCTGTCCGGCAAGGCCGGCACGACCGTGTCGTACGGCCTCAAGGAGGGCGGCATCAGCCTCACCGGCCTGGCGGACGGCGTCGATTCGTCGAAGTGCGTGATCGCCGACCACAAGGACGTCCTGGCGAAGGTCAAGGAACTGCGCGACCAGATCGTCGCCGGGAAGCTGACGGTCGATGACCCCGCCGCGAGCTGAACCCCGGGACAGCGCGGACATCGCGGTCGAGCTCCGGGGAATCACCAAGCGGTTCCCCGGCACGCTCGCCAACGACTCCGTCGACCTGAGCGTCCGCCGGGGCGAGATCCACGCGCTGATGGGCGAGAACGGGGCGGGCAAGTCCACGCTCATGTCCGTCCTGTACGGCATGGAGCGCCCGGATGCCGGGACGATCCGTATCGACGGGCGGGACGTCACCTTCGGCAGCCCGTCCGACGCGATGGCCGCCGGGCTCGGCATGGTCCACCAGAGCTTCAAACTGTTCGACTCGCTGACGGTCGCCGAGAACGTCGTCTACGCCGCCGAGCCGCGCCGCTTCGGCCTGGTGGACCGGGCCGCGGCCCGCCGCCGGGTGCGTGAGCTGGCCGAGGAGCACGGGCTGGCGGTGGACCCGGACGCGCGCGTGGGCGACCTGCCCGTGGGCCTGCGCCAGCGCGTGGAGATCCTGAAGCTGCTGCACCGCGGTGCCCGCACGCTGATCCTCGACGAGCCGACCGCGGTGCTCACGCCCTCCGAGGCCGACGCCCTCTTCAGCGTGCTCAAGTCGCTGGCCGCCGAGGGCCGAACGGTGATCCTCGTCACGCACAAGCTGCGCGAGGTGCTGGAGGGCAGCGACCACGTCACCGTCCTGCGGGACGGCCGGGTCGTGGACCGGCTGGTCACCGCCGAGACCTCCGCCGACGAGATCGCCGCCGCGATGACCGGCCGCGCGGTCGAGTTGGACCGCATCCACGCCCCGGGCACGCCCGCCGACGTGGTGCTGGAGGTGTCCGGCCTGACGACCGCCGGAGTACGCGAGGCTGCACTCACCGTCCGCGCGGGCGAGATCGTCGGCATCGCGGGTGTCGCGGGCAACGGACAGAGCGAGCTGGTCGAGGCGCTGGCCGGGCTGCGACCGGTCACGGCCGGGCGGGTGAGCCTCAAGGGCGGCGACATCACGCACGCCTCGGCCACCGAACGCCGCCTCAAGGGCCTGGCGTACGTCCCCGAGGACCGGCACGCGGTCGGTACGGCCCCTGCGGCCTCGGTGGCGGACAACCTCGCGATGGGACACCACCGTACGTCCCTCTCGCACCGCGGCCTGCTGCCGCCGGCGTCCGTCCGGGCGCACGCCCGGCGGCTGATCGAGCGCTTCGGCATCAAGGCGCCCACCCCGGACACCAAAGCCTCCGCGCTGTCCGGCGGCAACCTCCAGAAGCTGCTGATCGGCCGTGAACTCGCGCATGACGCCCCGCTGTTGCTCGTCGAGCAGCCCACCCGCGGAGTGGACATCGGCGCGATCCAGAACATCCACGACCAGCTGATCGCCTACCGCGACGCCGGTCACGCCGTCCTCCTCGTCTCGGCCGAGCTGAGCGAGATCCGGGGGCTCGCGGACCGGGTGCTGGTGATGTACGAGGGCCGGATCACGGCGACGTACGACAAGACCGAGGCGGACGAACGGACGCTGGGGCTCGCGATGGCGGGCGGGACGAGCGAGCGAGTGGAAGCCGCCGACTGACATGAGACTCGAACGAACAACGGGAGCCCTCCGCTCCCCCGTCACCTTCTCCGTGCTCGCGGGCGTCCTCATCGGGGCGGTCTTCCTCCTCGGCACCGGAGCGGACCCGATCACGGCCTACGAGGCCGTCCTGACCGGCTCGTTGGGCGCCGACGGCATCGGCTCCACGCTGTCCACGGGCACGAGTGTGCTCGGCATGGCGCTCGCGCTGGCGATCCCGCTGCGGGCCGGGCTGATCAACCTCGGCGGCGACGGGCAGATGGTGCTCGGCGGGATCACCGCGGCCGTCACCGGCCTGTACTCGCCGCTGCCCGCGCCCCTCACGGTCGTCCTCGCGCTGCTCGCGGGCATGGCGGCGGGAGCCGCGTACGCCGCCCTCGCCGCCCTGTGCGAGAACCACCTCGGCGTCCCGCTGCTGGTCAGCAGTCTGCTGCTCAGCTATCCGGCGGTCTCGCTGGCCTCCTACCTGGCCCGCTACCCGCTCAAGGAACCCGGCTCCAGCCTCCCGCAGACCCGGGCGATGCCCGACGGGGTGGCGCTGCACGAGTTCGGCGACTCCACGGTCACGGTTGGCCTTCTCCTCGTCGTCCTCGCAGCCGCCGCCTACTGGTTCACGGACAAGCGCACCGCCTTCGGGTACGAGATCCGCATGACGGGCCTCAACGCACGCTTCTCCGCGTACGCCGGTGTCGAACGCCGGGGCCTCACCCTGAAGTTGATGTCCCTCTCGGGTGCGCTCGCCGGACTCGTGGGCGCGATCGGGGTGTTGAGCTTCCCGTACCGCTTCGTCGACGGCTCGCTCACCGCACCCGGCTACACCTGGACGGGACTCACTGCCGCGCTGCTCGCGACGGCGGCCCCGCTCGGCACGGTGATCTCGTCGTTCTTCTTCGCGGTCCTCCAGGTCGGCGGCCTCGCGATGGAGCGGACGACCGAGGTGCCGCGCGAGCTGACGCAGGTGCTCCAGGCCATCGTGATCGTGTTCCTGGCGGCCCGGCTGCGCTTCCCCCGCTTCCCCGGCCGCCGGCTCAACCGCCGTAAGGAGGCGGTGTGATGTTCTTCGACTCCGATCTGCTGATGTCGGCGCTGCGCGCGCTGACCCCGATCCTGCTGGCCGCGCTCGGCGGCGCGATCTGCGAACGGGCGGGCGTGTTCAACATCGGCCTCGAAGGCATGATGCTGATGGGCTGTTTCACCTCGGTCGCCACCAGCTGGTTCACCGGCAGCGCCTGGCTCGGCGTTCTTGCGGCGGCCTTCGCGGCGGCCGCGTACTCGCTGATCCTGGCGGTCGGCACGGTAACTCTGCGTGGGGACGCGGTGGTTCTGGGCGTGGCCATGAATCTCCTGGCCGTCGGACTGACGGGCTTCCTTCTGCGTACGGTCTTCGGTGTGCAGGGTACTTTCGACGACCCGTCACTGGCCGGGCTGCCGTTGGTCGGTGGCTTCACCCCGCTCACCTATCTGTCGTGGGTGGCGGTCGCCGTCGCCGCGGTGATGCTGTCCCGACACGTGTGGGGGCTTCGGCTCCGCGGGGTCGGCGAGGCACCGGACGCGGCGGCGACGCTGGGGGTGAGTCCGGCGAAATACAAGTACGCGGCCGTCCTGGTCTCCGGGGTCCTCTGCGGACTCGCCGGCGCCCAACTCGCCCTCGGCAACGTCACCTTGTTCACCGAGAACATGACGGCGGGCCGCGGCTGGATCGCCGTCGTCGCGGTCATGCTCGGCCGCGCGGCCCCCGTCGGAGTGCTGCTCGCCGCCCTTCTGTTCGGTCTCGCCGAGGCGGCCGGCTTCCGTCTCCAGGGCCTCGGTCTGCCCCAGCAGGCGACCGACGCCGCGCCCTACGTCGTCACGCTCGGCGCCCTCTTCCTCACGACGGCCCGCCGGCGTCGCCGTACCCCTTCTCCGTCCGGAGTCGCCTCATGAGCCAGGATCAGCCAGACCTCCTTCCCGTCACCCGCATACCGCGCACCGGCCTCCCGGAGCACGCCGTCGTCGTCGGCGACCCGGCCCGCGCGGCCGCCGTCGCCGCCCTGCTCGACGGTGCCGAGGAGGTGTCGTACCACCGCGAGTACCGGGTGTTCAGCGGCAGTTGGAAGGGCGTGCCGGTCGTCGTCGCCTCGCACGGCGTGGGCGGGCCCGGCGCGATCCTGCTGTTCCAGGAGCTGGCGGACGCGGGGGTCCGCACGATCCTGCGGTTCGGCACGGCGGGCGCCATGAAGCCCGGCATCGGCGACGGCGACCTCGTCATCGCCGAGGCGGCCGTACGGGACGACGGGGTGACCCAGCAGCTGCTGCCCCCCGAGTACCCGGCGGTCTCCGCGCCCGAGGCGGTCCTCGCGCTCCAGCGCGCGGCCCGCGAGACCGGGGCACCGCACCACCGGGGCATCGTCTGGACCCGGGCCGCCTTCCAGCCCGGGCTCATCCCGCTCTTCTCCTACGACGGTGCCGGGCTCGCGGCGATCGAGATGGAGCTGTCGGCGCTGCTGGTCACCGCCTCGCTGCGGGGGCTCGTGGCGGGTGGCGTGCTCGTGGTCGACGGGGCGAACGCGGACGAGCTGGTGGACGAGGAGGGCACCAGCGTCTACGACCCGCACCGGGACGTCGTCGCGGCCGGTGTCGAGCGGGGTGCCGTCGTGTCCCTGGAGGCCCTGCGGCTGCTCGCGGAGGGAGACACGCCGTGACCGTCGACCTGTTGGTGCACGGCGGAGCCGTCCTGACGGTCGACGAGGCGGGGACCGTGGTTCACGGCGGTGCCGTGGCGGTGCACGAGGGCGAGATAGTGGCCGTCGGTCAGGCGGAGGAGTTGCGTACGCGGTTCACAGCCCAGGAGTCCCTTGACGCCACGGGCTGCCTGGTGCTGCCCGGGCTGATCAACACCCACACCCACCTCGCGATGACCCTGCTGCGTGGCCTCGCCGACGACGTGACCCTCCAGGGGTTCCTGGAGCGAGTGCTGCCCGCGGAGGCCGAGCTGCTCGCGCCGAAGAACGTGGCGGCGGCCGTGCGGCTGGCGATCGCCGAGAGCGTGCGGGCCGGGGTGACCTCGGCGCTCGACATGTACTGGTTCCACGAGGCGGCCGAGCGGGCGGCCCGGGAGGCGGGCTGGCGGCTGCACTCAGGACCCACCTTCATGGACGTACCGGAACCGCCCGACGGCCTCGCGTACGAGCAGCGGCTCGCGTGGGCCCGGCGAGACCTGGAGGAGCGGGGAGCCGCCCGGCACGGACGGCGTCCCGTCGTCTTCGCGCACTCCGCCTACACCCTCTCCCCCGACCAGCTCACCGAGATCGCGGCCCTGGCACGGGAGTTCGGGGCGCTGCTGCACCTCCACGCGGCGGAGAACGCCGCCGAGGTCGCCACCGTCGAGGTGAAGTACGGCAAGCGGCCGGTCGAACTGTTCGACTCGCTCGGCGTCCTCGGCCCGGACGTGCTGCTCGCGCACGCCGTGGACCTCACGGGACCGGAGATCGCGGCCCTGGCCCGCACCGGCACCTCGGTCGCCCACTGTCCGGTCTCCAACCTCAAGCTGGGCTGCGGGATCGCGCCGGTGCCGCGGCTGCTGAGCGCCGGGGTGACCGTCGGGCTCGGCACGGACGGGGCCGTCAGCTCCAACTCGCTGGACGTGCTGGGAGCCGTACGGCAGGCGGCGCTGGTGCACAAGGCCGGCGGCGACCCGACGGCGGTGGGCGCCGAGCGGGCCGTACGGATGGCGACGATCGAGGGTGCGCGGGCGCTGGGGCTCCACGAGCACCTGGGGTCGCTGGAGACGGGCAAGCGGGCCGATCTGATCGTCCTGGACCTGAACGCCCCGCATCTGCGGCCACTGCACGACCCGTGGTCGACGCTGGCGTACGCGGCGCACTCGGCGGACGTGCGGGACACCGTCGTGGACGGGCGGGTACTGATGCGGGACCGTGAGCTGCGCACGCTCGACGAGCGGGCGGTAATCGCGGATCTGGAGGCGCTCGTCTGAGCAGCCTCCATAATGGGCTGAGACATCCGACGTCTCAGCACAGTGGGGCGAGAAGGAGGCCGGAGATGGCTGTCACCGACGAGGCGATCGAGAAGATCAAGGGCATGATCGTCTCCGGCGCGCTGCGCCCCGGCGACCGGCTCCCCAAGGAGAGCGAACTCGCCTCCGAGCTGGGGCTGTCCCGCAACTCGCTGCGCGAGGCGGTGCGGGCGCTGTCGCTGATCCGCATCCTGGACGTACGCCAGGGCGACGGCACCTATGTGACCAGCCTGGACCCGCAACTCCTGCTGGAGGCGCTGAGCTTCGTCGTGGACTTCCATCGCGACGACACGGTCCTGGAGTTCCTGGCGGTGCGCCGCATCCTGGAGCCGGCCGCCACCGCGATGGCCGCCTCCCGGATCAGCGAGCAGCAACTGGACGCGCTGGGCGCCCAGTTGGACAAGCTCGGCGCCAGCCCCTCGGTGGAGGAACTGGTCGCCTGCGATCTCGACTTCCACCGCGGGATCGTGCAGAGCTCCGGCAACTCCGTACTGTGCTCCCTCCTTGACGGACTGTCGGGTCCCACCACCCGGGCCCGGATCTGGCGCGGACTGACCCAGGAGGACGCGGTCAGCCGCACCCTGCACGAGCACCGCGCGATCCTGGAGGCCCTGCGGGACCGGGACGGCGAGGCGGCCCGCTCCTGGGCGACGGTGCACATCGCGAGCGTGGAACAGTGGCTGCGGTCCACTCTGTGAGTCACTCGCGCGTGGAGCCCCGCTGTCCCGACGGGACACCGCTCGGAGGACTGCGGGGTGTTCCCGGGTGGCGAACGGGGCAGTGATCGTTCACTCCCCCGTGCAAGGGGGCTGCGGGCGCCCCCGCCGGACGCCGTAAGGTTGGTGCGTTAGGCGAGGGCACGTCGGAAGGAGGCACTGGGTGATCGAGCTCGAGGGGGTTCCCGAGCTGATCGACCCGGTCATGGTGGCCGCGTTCGAGGGCTGGAACGACGCCGGCGACGCCGCCTCCACCGCGGTCGCGCATCTGGACAGGGAGTGGAAGGGCGAGGTGTTCGCGGCGCTCGACGCCGAGGACTACTACGACTTCCAGGTCAACCGCCCCACGGTGTGGCTGGACGGCGGAGTGCGAAAGATCACGTGGCCGACGACAAGGTTGTCGGTGGTCCGCGTCGGCGGTGACAAGCCGCGCGATCTCGTACTCGTCCGAGGTATCGAACCGTCGATGCGATGGCGCTCGTTCTGCAACGAGCTGCTGGGCTTCGCCCACGAACTGGGCGTGGAGCTGGTGGTGATCCTGGGCGCGCTGCTCGGTGACACCCCGCACACCCGTCCGGTGCCGATCAGCGGGACCACGTCCGATCCGGATCTGGCCCAGCGGATGGACCTGGAGGAGACCAAGTACGAGGGCCCCACGGGCATCGTCGGCATCCTCCAGGAGGCCTGCACCCACGCTGGCGTGCCCGCGGTCTCGCTGTGGGCGGCCGTACCGCACTATGTGTCGCAGCCGCCGAACCCGAAGGCGACGCTGGCCCTCCTGAACCGTCTGGAGGACCTGATCGACGTCCGTATCCCGCTGGGCGAGCTCGGCGAGGACGCGCGCGCCTGGCAGGTGGGCGTGGACCAGCTGGCCGCCGAGGACAGCGAGGTCGCGGAGTACGTCCAGACGCTGGAGGAGGCCCGGGACACCGCGGAGCTGCCGGAGGCCTCGGGCGAGGCCATCGCCCGGGAGTTCGAGCGGTATCTGCGGCGCCGGGACGGCGGTCAGCCTGGACAGCCGGGCGGACACGCGACGGCGGACGGGAGCGACAGTTCCGCCTATCTGCGGGACGGCCCCGGCGGTCGTACGAAGCCTCCCAAGCCGCCGAAGCCGGAGGCGGAGGCGGGACCGGAGCGGGAAGCGGAGACGGACGACGAGGACTCCTCCTCCGAGGACTGAGCCGGTGAGGGCGGTGCGCGGGATGCGCACCGCCCTCGGCCGTGTCAGACCTGCCGCACCGCCACCACGTCGTAGTCGGTGGTGGGCGTCGGCTCCACGTCGAAGCGGGCGTTGGGCAGATACAGGCGCCTGCCCCAGGCGGCGACCGTCGTCGGGATGCGGAAGCGCGGGTCGGTGATCCGGGTGAGGGCGGTGCCCCCGGTGCCGGAGTCGTTCAGCCGGAACACGTCGATCGCGTTCTGCCGCTGCTGGACGGCGTAGAGGATCCGTCCGAGCAGCAACAGACCGTCGCCGTTGGGGAGTTTCGCCGCGCCGAGGTCGACGGCTCGGGCGGCGCCGGTGCGCGGGTCGACCCGCATGAGGCCGCCGCCGTTCGCGAAGTCGTTCACCACGAGCAGGGCGCGGCCGTCGGGCGTGCGCTCGATGCCGTTGGCCGTGAAGTCGGGCCCCTGCTGCCAGTCCCCCGTCAGCGGTACGGTCGTCACCGCGCCCTTGGCCAGTCTGTAGAGCACCGGTTTGAAGGAGTCGGTGAACCAGGCGGCGCCCGGGGTGAGGATCACGTCGTTCACGAAGGCGCCGCCGGTGGCGTACACCTTGGTCTCGCCGGAGCGGGTGTCGACGGTCCGGAGCTCGCCGCTGTCGCCGCCGGCGAGGAAGAGTGTGCCGTGCCGGTCGATCTTCAGGCCGACGGTCGGGCGCCCCGAGCCCTTCACGACGACCTTGCCGCGGCCGGTGGCCAGGCTCGCCCGGTAGATGTCGCCGTTCGCGAGCGAGCCGAAGTAGGCGTACGGGCCGGGCCCGATGGTGATGCCCTCGGGCTGGAAGCCGTCGGGGAGGGGGAACTGCGCTGGCCAGGAGGCATGCCGGGTCTCGGCGGCGTGCGCGGTGCCGCCGAGCAGGGCAGTTCCGGTCAGCGCGGCGGTCGTGGTCAGGAGTGTGCGACGTGCGAAGGAACGGTCTGCGGTTGCCACGGTGCGTCCTTCCGCGAAGGGGGCCGGCGCGGGGTCGGCCCAGGGTCAAGTGACGCACCCACCCCATCACATGACAGCCGCCCCCACGGCCCCTTGCACCGAACAGGTGCTCGCCTGCAGGGGAGTTGAGGAGACCTGTCCGACGGGCGGCCGAAGGACGAAGGGGCGCTTTCTCTAGGCGGAGGGAGCGCCCCTTGCCGATGTCCTTCTAGAGGGCCACGCCGAGCAGCGCGTCCACCGCACGGGTCACCACACCGGGCGCTCCCATGTCGGTCCCTCCCTGCTCCTCCTGGAGGGCGGCCCAGCGGTCGACCGCGGTCAGCGCGGTGGGCGCGTCGAGGTCGTTGGCGAGGGCGTCGCGGATCTCCTCGACGAGTGTGTCGGCGGAGGGGCCGTCGGGCCGGGAGACGGCGGCACGCCAGCGGCCCAGCCGGTCCACGGCGTCCTGGAGGACCTGGTCGGTCCACTCCCAGTCGGCCCGGTAGTGGTGGGCGAGCAGCGCGAGCCGGATGGCGGCGGGGTCGACGCCCTCGCGCCGCAGCTGGGACACGAAGACGAGGTTGCCCTTGGACTTGGACATCTTCTCGCCGTCGAGGGCGACCATGCCGGCGTGGACGTAGGCCTTGGCCATGGGGAACTCGCCGGTCAGCACCTGGGCGTGCGAGGCGCCCATCTCGTGGTGCGGGAAGGCGAGGTCGGAGCCGCCGCCCTGGACGTCGAAGGTCATGCCGAGGTGGTCCAGGGCGATCGCGACGCACTCGATGTGCCAGCCGGGGCGGCCCCGGCCGAGGGAGGCTCCGTCCCAGCTGGGCTCGCCCTCACGGGCGGCCATCCACAGCATCGGGTCGAGGGGGTTCTTCTTGCCCGGGCGGTCCGGGTCGCCGCCGCGCTCGGCGGACAGCAGCCGCATGGCGGCCGCGTCGAGGTTCGAGACCCTGCCGAAGTTCGGGTCGGACTCCACGGAGAAGTAGGTGTCCCCTTCGAGCTCGTAGGCGGCACCGGCGTCCCGCAGCCGCTCGACGAGCGGCACGATCCCGGGTATCGCCTCGACCGCGCCGATGTAGTGCTGCGGGGGCAGCATCCTCAGGGCGGTCATGTCCTCGCGGAACAGGGCCGTCTCCTTCTCGGCGAGGGCGGCCCAGTCGAGGCTGTCCCGCTCGGCGCGCTCCAGGAGCGGGTCGTCGATGTCGGTGACGTTCTGGACGTAGTGAACCTGACGCTTCGTGTCGAGCCACACGCGCTGCACGAGGTCGAACGCGTTGTAGGTCGCCGCGTGCCCCATGTGGGTGGCGTCGTACGGCGTGATGCCGCAGACGTAGAGACGGGCGACAGGACCGGGGTCGAGGGAGACCAAGCCACCGGTCGCGGTGTCGTGGATCCTCAGGTCGCGGCCCTGACCAGGCAGGGCGGGGACCTCGGAAGCGGGCCAGGCATGCATGTCATGAGCCTAACCGGACGGATGTTCCGTATACGAACCGGACCGGGCCGGATGGCCGGTAAGGCCATCTTGCGCGGTACGGGTCTGTGTGCAGTGTGCTGCTAAACGGGCGGCCAGGGAATGGCCGGCCACTCGCCGCTCGGTTCGGGGTGCTTCCCGGAGTCCAGCAGCGCGTCGACACGCGCGCGCGTGGCGTCGACCTCGGCGGGGGTGATCAGGTCGGCCAGCCGGGTGCCCAGCCGGCCCGACAGTGCCTCCTTGAGGCCCTGCAGGACGTCGACCGCCTCCCCCGTCAGGGGCTCGCCCGCCCAGCCCCACAGCAGGGTCCGCAGCTTGTTCTCGGTGTTGAAGGTCACTCCGTGGTCGATGCCGTAGAGCCGGCCGCCCTCGGCGGGCATCAGATGGCCGCCCTTGCGGTCCGCGTTGTTGATCACCGCGTCGAGGACGGCCAGCCGGCGCAGCCGCTCGTCGTCCGCGTGCACCAGCAGCGCGGTCCTCCCCTCGCCGACCTCGGCGAAACCGATGGCCTTCCAGCCCGGTTCGGGCTCCTCGGCGTCGACCAGGGCCAGCAGCTCGCTGCCGGGCGCACCCTCGATCCACAGCTGGCACATGCCCTCGCCGAAGGGCCCGTCGCGCAGCACGGTGGGCGGCACCAGGCCCCAGCCGGTGGCCTCGGACACCTCGTACGCGGCGACCTCGCGCTGGGCGAGGGTGCCGTCCGGGAAGTCCCACAGGGGCCGCTCGCCGCGGACCGGCTTGTAGACGCAGAAGACCTCCTGGCCTTCGTACGAGACGGCACAGTGCAGCACCGCGTTGGAGGCGTCCCGGATCTGCCCGCGTACCGTCAGCTCACCCCGGGTGAGCAGCTCTGCCGTGGTCACGCTCCGCGGCGGTATCCGTTCTGGCGCGGACATACGTGTCCTTCCGGGTCGAGCGGGAGGCTGCACAGCGGGCACGGCGGCCGCCCCGCGTTGACGACGTCCAGGGCGCGCTTGGCGAAGGCCCGGGCCTGCGCGCCGGTGAGCCGGACCCGCAGCATCGGGGGGCCGTTCTCCTCGTCCTGGAGGAGTCTCTCCTCGGCCTCGGCGAGGTCCTCCTCGGACTCGGCCTCGAGCTCCACGAGGGCCTGCGCCTCGACGATCATGCGCTGCTCCTCGCCGTCCCAGGCGAGGGCCATGGTGCCGACCCGGAACTCCTCCTCGACGGGAGTGTCGAGGGGGGCGGTGTCGGTGATGTCGGTGGGCGGCACGGCCGGCACGGAGGCGCTGCCCCCGCTGCGGCGGACGACCTCGTCGAGGAGTTCGTCCATCCGCTCGGCGAGAGCGGCCACCTGTGTCTTCTCCAGAGCCACGCTGGTCACTCGGGGGCCGGCCGTGGCCTGGAGGAAGAACGTACGGCGCCCGGGCAGTCCGACCGTGCCGGCCACGAAGCGGTCCGGCGGGTCATAGAGGAACACCTGACGGGACACGTCCTGTCTCCATTGGATTCGTGAGTACGGGAACGACGGGAACGTCCATGCGTGAACGCGCTTGTGTGAACCGCTTCACCCTACTGCGCCCGACGATCACGGTGCGCCCGCACCACCACCGACCGGGGCGTCACCGCCCGCGGCCTCCTCGCGCGGCACCAGGGAGGCGAAGTCACCGGTGTCGCCGAGTCGGACGAGGAAGGGCCTCAGTCGTGTGTAGCGGATGACGGTGACGGAACACGGTTCGACGGAGATCCTCTGGAACAGGTCGAGGTGAAGTCCCAGTGCGTCGGCGACGAGCGACTTGATGATGTCGCCGTGCGAGCACATCAGATAGACGGCGTCGGCTCCGTGATCGCGCTCCACGCGCGCGTTCCACTCGCGTACGGCCTCCGCCGCGCGCGTCTGCATGGCTCGCATGGACTCGCCGCCGGGGAACGCGGCGGCCGACGGGTGCGCCTGGACGACCTCCATGAGCGGTTCGTCGCCCAGTTCGGCGAGCTTGCGCCCGGACCAGTCGCCGTAGTGGCACTCCCCGATGCGTTCCTCGCTGTGCGCCGTCAGACCGGGGCGGGCGTCGAGCAGCGGCTGGATCGTCTCCTGGCAGCGCTGGAGGGGGCTGGCGACGACCTCGGAGATCGGCACCCCTTCGAGCCGCCCGGGCAGAGAGGCGGCCTGTGCGGTGCCGCGCTCGTCCAGGGCGACCCCGGGCGTCCACCCGGCGAGCAGCCCCTCGGTGTTCGCGGTGGACCGTCCGTGTCTGACAAGGATCAACGTGGGCATGCGGCAAGGGTAGGCGTATGCCTGAACGCAATGTCTTGCGAGCGACGGGAGAACACACTCCGTGATCGTCGACTGTGCCATCTACCGGGAGGGGCACCGGACCGAGGGGCCCGAGGACCTGTCCGACGCGCTGGACCAGGCGCGGTCGGCGGGCGGGTTCGTCTGGATCGGTCTGCATGAGCCGTCGGAGAAAGAGTTCGAGCTGGTCACCAAGGAGTTCGGACTGCATCCGCTGGCAGTGGAGGACGCCCTCAAGGCCCATCAGCGGCCCAAGCTGGAGGTGTACGACGACTCGCTGTTCGTGGTCCTCAAGCCGGTGGTGTACGAGCCGGAGAGCGACAGGGTGTCCACCGGCGAGGTCATGCTCTTCCTCGGTGACGCCTTCGTGGTGACGGTCCGTCATGGTGTGGGCTCGCCGCTGAAGGCCGTGCGGGAGCGTCTGGAGCAGGAGCCGAAGCTCCTCGGCAAGGGGCCCACCGCGGTGTTGTACGCGGTGGCCGACGCCGTCGTGGACCACTACCTGGAGGTGGCGACGGAGCTGGGGACCGACCTGGAGGAGCTGGAGGCGGAGGTGTTCTCGCCGGACGGCGGCGGTTCGCGGGGCACGGCGTCGCGGATCTACACCTTCAAGCGGCAGGTCCTGGAGTTCCGCCGGGCCACCGTCCCGCTCACGATGCCGCTGACCCGGCTCGCGGGCGTGGGGGCGTACGGCGGGACGGTGCCGTTCGTGAACGACAAGGCGCGGCCCTTCTTCCGGGACGTCAACGACCATCTCGCGCGCGTGAACGAGTCGGTGGAGGGCCTGGACCGGCTGGTGTCGGACGTCCTGTCGGCGCATCTCGCGCAGATGAGCGTCCGGCAGAACGACGACATGCGGAAGATCTCCGCGTGGGCGGCCATGGCGGCGATCCCCACGATGATCGCGGGGATCTACGGCATGAACTTCGACCACATGCCCGAGCTGCACTGGGTGTGGGCGTACCCGGCGGTGATCGCGCTGATGGGCGTGCTTGAAGTGCTGCTGTACCGGACGTTCAAGCGCCGGGGCTGGCTGTAGCGGGCGCTCAGGCGAACTCGGGGGCGGAGGTGGCGGGTCCCCCGAGGGCATTGCGGCGCTCCGGCGGCTTCAGGGAGACCATGCGGCGCCAGCCGGCCGCTCGTTCGTACACGTAGACGGCGTGGATGCCGGCGGCGAGGACGGCGGACTTCGCCCGGGACCAGCCGAGGATGCGGCCCATGTGGGCCGTCACCGCGAGGCTGACGTCCCGGTAGACGCGGATCTCAGCGAGCGCGCACGCCCGGAGCGTGTGCTGGATGGCGCGGCCGTGACCGGCCCGGGCGAAGCGCAGGAGTTCCTCGTGGCAGTAGGCGAGATGGTTGTCCTCGTCGCCCGAGATCATCCGCACCGCCCGGCCGAGGTCGGGATGGTCGGCGAAGTGCTTGCGCAGCAGCTCCATCTGCTCGGAGGCCCGCTGTTCGGTGACCCGGCTGTGGGCGAGGTAGGTGATGATGTCGGGCACGGTCAGCGGCTGGTCGCTCCTGAGCTTGTCGTGGGCGAGACCGATGCCGTGCTTCTCCAGGAGCATCGTGTAGTCCGTCTCCGGCGGGACGGGGACGGACTCGAGGCCGCGCTTCCTCATCAGGGCGTTGAAGATCCGCCCGTGCTTGTCCTCGTCGGCGCCGTGGCGGGTGATCTTGGGGGCGAGTCCGCTCTCGCTCTGCGGCACCAGAGCGGCGATGCGGGCGTTCTCCCAGCCGCCCTGCGACTCCCCGCTGGCCGCGATGGAGCAGAACAGCCGGAAGGCCTCGTCGTGGTCGAGGATCTCCTGGAACAGGCTCTTGGCCGAAAGCATCGTGGGGCACCTCTCTGCCGGATTCCGCGGCAATCCGCAAAGAACGAGTCAAATGCGACGCGAGGGGTGCTGCAACAGCTGTGCCGGACAACTCCGCCAAAAGGAGGACCACCGGGGTCGTAGCGGAGGCGTAACCGCGGCGGCGCGGGCGCGTTGAATCACGTGACGGCCGTGGCGGGGAAGACCTCCGAGCCCCCACCACGGCCGCGGAAACCTCCGGCGGTCGCACGGGATACAGCGAGGCCGGCCCGGCGGGTGCCGTTGACCCCGTGAGGTGCCGTCGCCCCAGCGGGCGCCTCGGCCACGGCGTGATCCGGCGGTCGAGCTGTGGTCGTGCGTTCCGGACCGGCTCCGGGCCGCACTTGCGAGGTGCCACGAGGAGCCGGTCCGAGGAGCAGGGTCTAGGCGAGGCCCGCGCGCTCCAGGGCCTCGGTGCCGGCGCGGAGCGAGGCGAGGCGCTCGTCGAGGGTGAAGCCGGCCGGAGCCAGGGTGAGGGTGGTGACGCCGGCCGCCGCGTACTCCTTCATACGGTCCGCGATGCGGTCCACGGAACCGAGCAGCGTCGTCTTGTCGATCAGGTCGTGCGGGATCGCGGCCGCGGCGCCGTCCTTGTCGCCGGCCAGATACTTGTCCTGGATCTCGGCGGCCGCGGCCTCGAAGCCCATGCGCTGGGCGAGCTGGTTGTAGAAGTTCTGCTTGCGGCTGCCCATGCCGCCCACATAGAGCGCGGTGTAGGGGCGGAAGGTGTCCGCGAGGGTGGTGACGTCCTTGTCCTCGCCGAGGGCCAGCGGGAGGGTCGGGGCGATGTCGAACCCGTCGAGGGTCTTGCCCGCCTTCTCCCGCCCGGCGCGCAGATGCCGGATCGCGGTGTCCTCCAGGTGCTCGGCGGAGGGGAAGATCAGCAGGGCGCCGTCGGCGATCTCGCCGGTCTGCTCCAGGTTCTTGGGGCCGATCGCGGCGATGTAGAGCGGGATGTGCTCGCGCTCGGGGTGCACGGTCAGCTTGATCGGCTTGCCGGGGCCGCCGGGCAGGGGCAGCGTCCAGTGCTGGCCTTCGTAGGAGAGGCGCTCGCGCGACATGGCCTTGCGGACGATCTCGACGTACTCACGCGTGCGTGCCAGCGGTTTGTCGAACTTGACGCCGTACCAACCCTCGGAGACCTGCGGTCCGGAGACCCCGAGGCCGAGGCGGAAGCGGCCGCCGGACAGGGAGTCGAGGGTGGCGGCCGTCATCGCGGTCATCGCCGGCTGGCGGGCCGGGATCTGGAAGATGGCCGAGCCGACGTCGATGCGCTCGGTCTGGGCGGCGACCCAGGTGAGCACGGTGGCCGCGTCCGAGCCGTAGGCCTCGGCGGCCCAGCAGACGGCGTATCCGAGCCGGTCGGCCTCCTGGGCGACGGCGAGATTGTCCGCGTCCATTCCGGCGCCCCAGTAGCCGAGGTTGATCCCGAGCTGCATGGCCGATTCCCCTTACCGATCAGTAACGTCCTTGTCGCAGACCATAGCGCGGCCGAGCTGCCCGGGGCAGGTCGCGGTCCGTGCCGGTGACCTGGCGACGATTACCGCGCACCTGTCTGAATCCGTTGTCCACAGGCCCCCACGCGACAGGTTCTGGCCAGTAATCTCGGCGTCCATGGAGCAGAGGCATCTCGGCCGTACCGGCCTGCGCGTGTCCCGCATCGGACTCGGCACCCTCACCTGGGGCAGGGACACCGACGAGCACGACGCGGCGGACCTCCTGAAAACCTTCTGGGAGGCGGGCGGGACCCTGGTCGACACGGCGGACGTGTACGGCGACGGGGAGGCGGAGTATCTGCTCGGACGCCTCATAGAGGGTCTGGTCCCGCGCCGGGACCTGGTCATCTCCACGAAGGCGGGCAGCGTGCCCGACCCGGAGATCCGCGTAGACGGCTCGCGCGGACATCTGCTCTCCGCGCTGGACGACTCACTGGCCCGGCTCGGCACGGACTACGTCGACATCTGGCACATCCATTCCTGGGACCCCTGCACCCCGCTGGAGGAGACGCTCCAGGCCCTCGACCTGGCCGTCAGCAGCGGCCGCGTCCGCTATGCCGGGGTCTCCAACTTCTGCGGCTGGCAGCTCGCCAAGGCGGGCACCTGGCAACTGGCGGCGCCCGGGACGCGGACCCGGCTGGCCGCCACACAGCTGGAGTACTCGCTGCTGCAGCGCGGCATCGAGCGGGAGGTGCTGCCGGCCGCGCTCGATCTGGGTATCGGGCTGCTGCCCTCTTCGCCGCTGGGCCGTGGTGTCCTGACGGGCAAGTACCGCAACTCCACCCCGGCCGACTCACGGGGTGCCTCGGAGCATCTGGCGCCGTTCGTCGCGCCCTACCTCGACGACACCGCGGGCCACATCGTGGACGCGGTGACCACGGCGGCCGACGGGCTCGCCGTGACGCCGCTCCAGGTGGCCCTCGCGTGGGTCCGGGACCGGCCGGGGGTGACCGCGCCCATCGTCGGCGCGCGCAACTCGCAGCAGCTCACGGCGGCATTGTCAGTGGAGGCCCTTAGTCTTCCTGACGAGATCTGCCGGGCGCTCGACGATGTGTCGGCGCCCGTGCACCGCTATCCCGATCACGACTGGAGCACGCTGTGAGCACGGAGCCGGAGCCCACGGAGACGACCGAGCCGGGGACGCGGGGCGCCGCGCCGGAGCCGGAGCCGGAGGGCACGGGGGGAGCGCCGGAGCAGGAGGCGGACGGCGCGGCGACCGGCACCGGGGGCGGCGAAGCGGCGGAGGCGAACTGGGGGCCGGACGCCGCTGCCGGCGCATCAGGGCGGGACGCCGTGGCGGGAAGCGGTGACGCGGGGGCCGGCGGAGGTGCCAGGACCGGTGAGGGCGCCGGAGAGTCTTCCGCGGACGGCGGGGAGGCGGGGTCGGCCGAGGGCGGCTCCGGTGCGGGCGTGACCGAAGGGCCTGCCGATGGCGAGGAGCCAGGGGCCGAAGCGGGCGAGGGCGGTGGCCCAGCGGGCGTTGCTGCGGACAAGGCTCAGTTGTCCGAGGCCGAGGCCGAGTTGGCGGCGCAGCGGATCGAGCGGGAGCGGATCGCCCGGCGCAAGGCCGAGAAGCAGGGGCCCGTCCTGAGCGGGGCCAAGCTCAGCGGGAAGGCGGCCGATCTCCTCGCCGCCGTACGGGCGGTGGAGAGCGGGGCCAAGCCCGTGGCCGCCGTCTTCAGCGAACCCGAGCCACCGCGTCGGCCCGCCCAGGAGCCGGTGCGGCCCCGGCCGGTATCTGCGGAGGCGGCCGGGGTCGGGGGCGCAGGTGCGGTCGGCATCGGCGGTTCCGTCGGCGCCCCCGTACCGGAGACCGTGGAGGCCGTACGGCGTGTACTGGCCGAGGGCGGGGCGCCCGAGACCCTCGCGGCGCAGGTCGCCGCGGTCCTCGGGGAAGGGGCCGAGGACGAGCTGCGGGCGGATCCCTGGCAGTTGCTGCGGGTCACGGGCGTACGGCCCGAGCAGGCCGACGGGTTCGCGCGGGCGCTGCTCGGCGCTGAGTGCGCGCCGGACGACGAGCGGCGGGGGCGGGCGGTCACCGTCTGGCTCCTGGAGCAGGCGGCGCTCGCCGGGCACACCGCGCTGGAGATGCCGGCGCTCACCGCCGCACTGGCCCAGCGGGGCGTGCCGGACGCCGACGCGGCCGTACAGAGCACCATCGCCGAGGCCGAGGCCCTGGTCTTCCAGGACGCCCTCGACCCGGCGGCCCCGGAGCCCGCGGAGGACGACGAGGAGGGAGCTGAGCGGCCGGTCCGGATCCTGGTCGGGCTGGAGCGCTACGCCCTCGCGGAGGAGAGCCTCGCCGACGGGCTGGCCCGGCTGATCAACTCCGTGCCCAAGGAGGACGGTTCGGCCGAGGACTGGGAGAGCGCCGCGGCATCGGCCAAGGGTTCGGCCGCCGAGCTGATCCGCGCGGTCGCGGCGGGCGGCCTGGTCCTGCACACCGGCGGCGAGGCGTCCCTGACGGAACCGGCGGCGCTGCTCTCGGCGGCGCGAGGGCTGGGGCTGCGGGCGTGGGCGGCCACGCACAGCCCCCTGGGCCGCGACCGCTTCGGCGCCCTGCTCGAAACCGACTCCCCCGCCCCCACGGGGACCGTCGCCACCGTCGCCGGGCTCCTCTCCGGTGCCGAGGGTCCCGGTCGGGACGCCGACGGGGCGTTCGATCTCGACCTGCTCGTCGTGCTCGACGCGCCTCAGCTGGACGTCGAGACGGCCGCGCTGCTCGTGGAGTCCCTGCCGGACGGGGCGCGGCTGGTGCTGGCCGGGGATCCGGCGGTGCTGTGGTCTGCGGGGCCCGGTCGGGTGTTCGCGGACCTGCTCGCCGCGCGGATCTGCCCGCAGGTGGCCTCGCGCAGGCCGGACCCCGGGCCGCTGGGCGAGCTGGTCTCCGGGATCGGCATCGGTGAGCTGAACCAGGTCGAGGCCCCCGGCAAGGAGGTCGTGATCGTGCCGGTGCGGGACGCGGGCGAGGCCGTGCACCGGACCGTGCAGCTGGTCGCGGACTCGGTGCCGCGGGCGATCGGGGTCCCCGCCGAGGAGACCCAGGTGATCACCCCGGGCCACGGCGGAGCCGTCGGCACCCGCGTGCTCAACGCGGCCCTGAAGGAGCGTCTCAACCCCGGCCCCGGCCGCTTCGGCGGATTCGACCCCGGTGACCGCGTCGCCTACTCCCCCGCACCGGGCCGTACGCTCCCGGGCCAGGTCGTCGGGGCCGACGCGGACGGACTGCACCTGATCTGCGCCGGTGAGCCCGTGGTCGTACCGAAGGAGCGGGTGGAGCAGTCCGTGCGGCACGGGTGGGCCCTGACCGCACACCAGGCGGTCGGCGGCCGCTGGCCCGCGGCGGTCGTGGTGCTGCCGGGGGACGCGGCGCAGGCCCTCAGCCGACCCTGGGTGTACACGGCGTTCGGCAGGGCGGGCCGCCATCTGTCCGTCGTCCACGGCGTGGATCAGGCCCTTGCGAGGGCGGTCGCCGAGATCCCGGCCAAGCCCCGGACGACCCGGCTGCCCGTTCTTCTCCGGACCCAGTCGCCGACGCCGGGCTGACCCGGCCGAAAAGGGGCGCGGCCCCGGAGATCATCTCTCCGGGGCCGCGCTCACCTGCCTCAGCGGCGATCCGCGTCCAGCGGTTCCAGATCCTCGTCCTCGACGTCGGGCTCGTCGGCGTCGTCGTCCAGGTCTTCGTCGAACACGGCGCTGACATCGAACCGGCAGACCACCCGCTCGACGTCGACCTGCTCGAACGGCGTCTCCAGCCACTCCCCCGGCTCGGCGGGTTCGTCCGCCGCGGTCACCCACAGGGTGGAGTCGCCCTCCTCAAGGCCGAACTCCTTGTGCCGGGCGGCGATCTCGTCGGGCTCGAACTCACCGAACAGCACTTCCAGCGCACCGTGCACCGTGCCGGAGGCCTCCGTGCCGAGACCTTCGTCGGCCGCCTCGACCCGCTGGGCCTGCGCCAGCAACCGCTGCGGCTCCGCCACGGCGTAGTCACGGCGGATCAGCACGCTCAGCGCGTTCGGCTCCTCGGGGCCCGTGTACGGGGGGGCGTCCTCCGCGCCCGGGATCTCGAAGGGGGTGACCTCGTCGTAGCGGTCGTAGAGCAGCTCGTCGTACACCTCGGCGGCCGCGGCCAGTTCGTTGAAGGCCTCGTAGACGGCGGGGTCGTCCTCCCCCGACCTGCGTTCGACCGCGGCCAGGTGGCGGTCGAGCGCGGTCTTGACCGCCTCGGCGGCGGCACGTACCTCGGCAGCGGTGGGCTGCACAGCATCAGACATAGTGCAGACGCTATCCGTACCGGGCCCCGGACCGCACAATAGATGCGATGCCGGAATACGAATTTGTCGACGTGTACGTACCGCGCGGGGTCTCCCGCAAGGACGCCACACGTCTGCTGACGGACCATGCAGAGTACGGACACTGGGAGTTGGACCGACTGAGCCTGATGCGCGACGGCAGCCGCAGGGTGCGGTTGCGCCGGCGGATCATCCGCCAGGTGCGTGCCACGTGGTGAGACAGCACGAACGGAGCGGGCCCCGCCTCGGCGGGGCCCGCTCCGTTTCACGCGGAATGCCCTAGGCCGAGGTCCGCGCCCTGCGGTAGAGGACCGCGCCGGCCAGCAGCGCCCCGGCGCTCGCCGGGAGGACCAGCCCGATGGGCAGGTCGCTGCCGGTCTGGGCGAGTTGGGCGCTGCCCAGGGGCTGGGTGACCGTCTGGGTACCGGGGTGGTTGCCACCGCCCGGTGTCGCGCCGTTCGCCCCGGGGGTGGCCGGGTTCCCGGGGTGACCGGGGGTGCCGGGCTCCACCGGGTTCCCGGGGTGACCGGGGGTGCCGGGCTGTCCCGGGTTCCCGGGGTGACCCGGAGTGCCGGGGTGACCCGGGCTCCCAGGGTGGCCTGGGGCGCCGGGGTGCCCCGGGCTGCCAGGGTGTCCCGGGCCGCCGGGCGGGGTGTGCTGTCCGCCGCCGTAGCCGCTGCCGCAGTCGTTGTCCATGGCGGGGTTGCCGATGCCGATGATGTCGACGCTGTTGCCGCAGACGTTCACGGGAGCGTCGATCGGCGCCTCGACGTGGTTGCCCGAGCCCACGCCGGGCGAGCCACCGGTGTGACCGCCGGCGTGCGAGCCTCCGGAACCGTGGTGCCCCCCGTGACCGCCGCCGTACCCACCGGGCGCCCCGCTGCCGCCGCCCTTGTTGGCGCAGCTGTTGCCCATCGCGGGGTTGAGGACCCCGACGACGTCCACGGTGTTGCCGCACGCGTTCACCGGTACGTGCACCGGCACCGACACGGTGTTGCCCGACAGCACGCCGGGAGAATTCGCGCTTGATCCGCTCGCGCCCGCGTCGGCGTGGGCGGCACCTCCCGCGGCGGCGATCACGCCGGTCGCGGCCGCCACTGTCATCAGGCTCTTGCGGGTGACTTGTCGCATGTACCGAATCCCTGCTTTCGACCTTGCTCGAAATGCCGCTGCACAGCGGTTCTGTTCTTATCGAAAGGCCCGTCGGCCCCGGAACGCATGGCTTGCGCTCCGGGGCCGACGGGCTCATCCCTGTCAACCAAGGGCGAGGCAGAACATCACTTGTTGATGCAGGTGTTGCCGAAGGCGGGGTTCAGCAGGCCGATCACGGAGACCGTGTTGCCGCAGACGTTCACCGGGACGTGAACGGGAACCTGCACAACGTTGCCGGACAGCACGCCCGGGGAGCCCACAGCAGCACCCTGCGCACCCGCATCGGCGACGGCAAGGCCCGCGCCCGCGAGAACCAGGCCACCAGTGGCAGCCGCAGCGGCGACGATCTTCTTGATCATTGTTCCTCCTTGTTGGCAAAGCGACCCCAAGTAGCGGATCGCATCACCTGTAACGAGGAGGGAGTAATGGGGATACGAGCTTATGAGCGCATTCACTCTTCCCGGCCAATTCCGCACGCGCGGACGAATAAATGCGTCAACTGGCGTCAACACGCGCCGGCACGCGTCAGCTCGCGTCGATGAACCGGTCGAGAACCCGCACGCCGAACTTCAGCCCGTCCACGGGGACCCGCTCGTCGACACCGTGGAACATCCCCGCGAAGTCCAGCTCCGGGGGCAGCTTGAGCGGTGCGAAGCCGAAGCCGCGGATGCCGAGCTCGTCGAAGGACTTGGCGTCGGTGCCCCCGGAGAGCATGTAGGGGATCGCCTTGGCGGCCGGGTCCTCGGCGACCAGCGCGGACTGCATGGCGTCCACGAGCGCGCCGTCGAAGGTGGTCTCGACGGCCTTGTCGGAGTGCACGTCCTCGCGCCTGACCTTGGGGCCGAGGATCTTGTCGAGGTCGGCGAGGAACTCCTCCTCGAAGCCCGGCAGGAAACGTCCGTCGACGTGCGCGGTGGCCTCGCCCGGGATGACGTTGACCTTGTAGCCGGCGCCGAGCTGGGTGGGGTTGGCGGTGTTGCTGAGGGTCGCGCCGATGAGCTTGGCGATGCCGCCGAGCCGGGCGAGCGTGCCCTCCATGTCCTCCGGGTCCAGTTCGGTGCCGAGCGCGTCGCCGAGTTCGTCGAGGAAGGCCCGGGTGGTCTTGGTGACCCGCACGGGGAACTTGTGCCGGCCGAGCCGCGCGACGGCCTCCGACAGTTCGGTGATGGCGTTGTCCCGGTGGATCATCGAGCCGTGCCCGGCGGTCCCGGCCACGGTCAGCTTCATCCAGTGCATGCCCTTCTCGGCCGTCTGGATCAGGTAGAGCCGGCGCTGCTCGTTCACAGTGAAGGAGAAGCCGCCCACCTCGCTGATCGCCTCGGTGACGCCCTCGAACAGGTCGGGGTGGTGGTCGACGAGGTGCCGGGCACCGAACGTGCCGCCCGCCTCCTCGTCGGCGAGGAACGCCAGGACGATGTCCCGCGGCGGCCTGCGCCCGCTGCGCAGCCGGTCCCGGACGACCGCCAGGGTCATCGCGTCCATGTCCTTCATGTCGACGGCGCCCCGGCCCCACACACAGCCGTCTGCGACCTCGCCGGAGAACGGGTGGTGGGTCCAGTCCTGTGCGTTGGCCGGTACGACGTCGAGGTGGCCGTGGATCAGCAGGGCGGGCCGGGACGGGTCCTCGCCCGCGATCCGGGCCACCGTGGAGGCGCGGCCCGGGTGCGACTCGTGGATCTGCGGGTCCAGCCCCACCTCGGCGAGCTTCTCCGCGACCCACTCGGCCGCCTTGCGCTCGCCCGGGCCGGAGTGGTCGCCGTAGTTGCTGGTGTCGAAGCGGATCAGCTCGCGGCAGAGGTCCACGACCTCGTCCTCGCCGGTGACGCCCCTGGCCGTGTCCGTGTCGCTCACGCTGTTCCTCCCGCTGTCACTGCTGGTGGTCGCCCTCATCCTCTCTCCGCGACCCGGCCGTCCCCAAGCCCGGCCCCGGCCCGTCACACCCCGTTCACGTGCGCCCCGGAACGGGGACGGGGGGTGATCGGACCCCCTCGAAAGCCTGGTAATGTTTCCTTCGTCGCCGCGAGGGAGACCCCGCGCGACAGACACCTTGTCCGGGTGGCGGAATGGCAGACGCGCTAGCTTGAGGTGCTAGTGCCCTTTATCGGGCGTGGGGGTTCAAGTCCCCCCTCGGACACCAACAACGGTGCTGGCCGGTCTTCGGTCAGCACCGTTCTTGTTTTCCCGTCACCGAGCGGGACACGGCTCCTCACGCACAGTGTGGGCGATCTCTCTTGGGAGTGAAGGCGCCCAGGTCACAGCGTTGTCGATGGTCATGAACGGCCCCGGACGGCTCTCCCACCTGGCCGATCAAGCGGCACGGGCCTAGCTTCGTACTAAAATTTCCGGCTTGTTACGAGCTGGACCCGGACAACCCCAGGCAGACCTGCGGGCCCGCCAGCGCCCCGGAGGCTCCGGGATCGAGACGCGAGGACCGATGGCAGCCATAGACGAGAGCAGCGCTCTCGGCCTGCTCAACGAAGAGCTCAGCGCAGAGATCCGCGAACAGTTCGGCGACACCGCCCGTTTCTCCGGCGGTCCCGCCGCCTCCCCCCGCACGCTCGTCGACGTCTTCGACGCCTCCGTGCGGTCCTACCCCGACGAGCTCGCCCTGGACGACGGGACGGTCCAGCTCACCTACCGCGCACTGGCCTCCGAGGTGGAGCGGCTGCGGCGGCGGCTCGGCGAGGCCGGGGTCGGGCTGGGCGACCGGGTGGGCGTCCGGGTGCCGTCCGGCACCAATGACCTCTACGTCGCGATCCTCGCCGTACTCGCCGCCGGTGCCGCCTACGTCCCCGTCGACGCGGAGGACCCCGACGAGCGGGCCGAGCTGGTGTTCGGGGAGGCGGAGGTCCGGGCCGTGGTCGGCGCCGGGCACGAGCTGACCCTCAACGGCCGCAGTGACTCCCCCGCCGCCCGGCCCGGTGTCGAGCACGACGCGTGGATCATCTTCACCTCCGGGTCCACCGGCAAGCCCAAGGGCGTCGCCGTCTCGCACCGCAGTGCCGCCGCCTTCGTGGACGCCGAGGCCGCGCTGTTCCTCACCGACGACCCCATCGGTCCCGGTGACAGGGTCATGGCGGGGCTGTCGGTCGCCTTCGACGCGTCCTGCGAGGAGATGTGGCTGGCGTGGCGGTACGGGGCCTGTCTGGTGCCGGTGCCGCGTTCCCAGGTCCGCAGTGGGGCCGACCTCGGGCCCTGGCTCGTCGAGCAGGAGATCACGGTGGTCTCCACGGTGCCCACGCTCGCCTCGCTGTGGGAGCCCGAGACCCTCAACGACGTACGGCTGCTGATCTTCGGTGGTGAGGCCTGTCCGCCCGAGCTGGTGCAGCGGCTGGTCACCGAGGGGCGCGAGGTGTGGAACACCTACGGGCCCACCGAGGCGACCGTGGTGGCCTGTGCCTCGCTGATGAGCGGCGAGGAGCCGATCCGGATCGGGCTGCCGCTGGACGGCTGGGAGCTGGCCGTCGTCGACGAGGCCGGGGAGCCGGTACCGATGGGCGCCAGCGGTCAGCTGGTGATCGGCGGGGTCGGTCTCGCCCGGTACCTGGACGCCGAGAAGGACGCGGAGAAGTACGCGCCGCTGACATCGCTGGGCTGGGAGCGGGCGTACCGCAGCGGTGACCTCGTGAAGGCGGAGCCCGCGGGGCTCGTCTTCCTCGGGCGGGCCGACGAGCAGATCAAGCTCGGTGGCCGGCGGATCGAGCTCGGTGAGGTCGACGCCGCTCTCCAGGCGCTGCCCGGGGTCGCGGGCGCGGCCGCCGCCGTGCGCACCGCCCGCAGCGGCAACCAGCTCCTCGTCGGGTACGTCGTCACGCAGGACGGCTGGGACCAGGCGGCGGCCGTGGAGAAGCTGCGGGCCGAACTGCCCGCCGCGCTCGTGCCGTTGCTCGCTCCCGTCGACGACCTGCCGACCCGGACCTCCGGCAAGGTGGACCGCAACGCGCTGCCCTGGCCGCTGGAGCGGCTCGAAAGCAGCTCGAAGGCCGAGCAGCTGTACGGCACCGAGGCCTGGCTCGCCGAGCAGTGGGCGGAAGTCCTCGGCATCCCGGTCTCCAGCGCCCGCGACGACTTCTTCGCGATCGGCGGCTCCAGCCTGGCGGCGGCCCAGTTGACCACCCGGTTGCGCACCCGCTACCCGAGCGCGGCGGTCCTCGACATCTACCAGCAGCCCACGCTGCGGAAGCTGGCCCGGCACCTGGAGGAGTCCGCGCAGGACGACGGCGCGGCGCGGGTGATCGCGCCGGTGCCGCTCAGGGCCCAGGTGATCCAGCTCCTGGTCCTGATCCCCCTGTTCACGCTGATGGGGCTGCGCTGGCTGGTGCCGCTGGCCGCCGCCGGGAACCTCCTGCCCTCCTACGACTGGCTGCCGACCGCCTCCTGGTGGCTGATCGGCGCCGGTGCCCTCGCCCTGTTCAGCCCGCCCGGACGGCTCGCGATCGCCGCGGGCGGGGCCCGGCTGCTGCTGCGGGGCGTCCAGCCCGGCCGCCACCCGCGCGGGGGAAGCGTCCACCTGCGGCTGTGGACCGCCGAGCGGCTCGCCGAGTTCACCGGGGCGACCTCGCTGACCGGCTCCTGGCTGGAGCGGTACGCGCGGGCGCTCGGTGCCAAGATCGGTCCCGACGTGGACCTGCACTCGTTGCCGCCGGTCACGGGCATGCTCAAGCTGGGCCGAGGCGCCGCCGTGGAGTCCGAGGTGGACCTGTCCGGCTGGTGGCTGGACGGTGACCGGCTGGAGATCGGCCAGGTCAAGGTGGGCGCGCACGCCGTCGTCGGCACGCGCAGCATGCTCTTCCCGGGCGCCCGGGTCGGCAAGCGCGCCGAGGTGGCGCCGGGTTCGGCGGTCACCGGTCAGATCCCGACGGGACAGCGCTGGGCGGGGGCGCCCGCGGTCAAGCTCGGCAAGGCCAAGCGCAACTGGCCGAAGGAGCGTCCGGCGCGGGGCACGTACTGGCGGGTGATGTACGGCCTGACCGGACTCGCTCTGACCCTGCTGCCGGTGCTGGCGGGCGGGGCGGCCTTCCTGGTCGCGCGTCCTTTCCTCGCCGGCGATGCCCCGCTCCAGGGCGCCTTCCTCGCTCTCGTCCCGGCGACGCTCGCCTTCGGTCTGGCGTACGCGCTGCTGCTCCTGGTCGCCGTACGGCTGCTGAGCCTGGGGCTGCGCGAGGGGACGTATCCGACGCACAGCCGGATCGGGTGGCAGGCCTGGACGGTCACGCAGCTGATGGACCGCTCGCGCGAGACGCTGTTCCCGCTGTACGCCGGGCTGGTCACGCCGGTGTGGCTGCGGCTGCTCGGAATGCGGATCGGGCGCGGTGCGGAGGTGTCGACGGTGCTCGCGCTGCCGAGCCTGACGACGGTCGGCGAGGGCGCGTTCCTGGCCGACGACACGCTGACCGCGCCGTACGAGCTCGGTGGTGGCTGGGTGCGCATAGGGCGCGCGGAGATCGGGCGGCGGGCGTTCCTCGGGAACTCGGGGATGACCGCGCCGGGGCGGACCGTGCCGGACGGCGGGCTCGTCGGAGTGCTGTCGGCTACGCCGAAGAAGGCGAAGAAGGGCACGTCCTATCTGGGGCTGCCGCCGGTGAAGCTGCCGCGCAGCGCGGCCGACAGCGACCAGAGCCGCACGTACGAGCCCTCGGCGGGGCTGCTGTGGGCGCGCGGCCTGGTCGAGCTGTGTCGGATCGTGCCCGTGTTCTGCTCGGCGGGGCTCGCCGTGCTGACGATCGCCGCTCTGTGCGTGCTGGGGCCGTGGTCCTGGCTGCTGGCCGGGGTGGTGCTGCTCGCGGCCGGTGCGGTGGCGGGGCTGGTGTCGATGGCGGCGAAGTGGCTGCTGGTGGGGCGGCACCGCAGTGGGGAGCACCCGCTGTGGAGCGGCTTCGTGTGGCGCAACGAGCTCGCCGACACCTTCGTCGAGGTGCTGGCCGTGCCATGGCTGGCCGGCGCCGTGCCCGGTACGCCGGTGCTGACGGCGTGGCTGCGCGGGCTCGGCGCCCGGATCGGCAAGGGCGTCTGGGTGGAGAGCTACTGGCTGCCGGAGACCGACCTGGTGACGCTGGAGGACGGGGCGACGGTGAACCGTGGCTGTGTGCTGCAGACCCACCTCTTCCACGACCGGATCTTGCGGACGGATACTGTTGTTCTCCGTGAGGGTGCCACGCTGGGCCCTGGCGGGATCGTGCTGCCCGGCAGCACGATCGGGGCCCGCACCACGCTGGGTCCCGCGTCGCTCGTCATGGCCGCGGAGTCCGTCCCGGACGACACCCGCTGGCTCGGCAACCCGATCGAGGCATGGCGGCCCTGAACGCGGGCCACTCGGAGTCGGTGAGCGGTGTACCGGTGGATCCGAGTGGCAGTGCGGCGCAGGGAGCGGAAGCGGCAGTGGCAGTTCAGCAGGCGGCGGGTTCGGACCCGTACTTCCCGGAGCACGGTGACGCCCGGTACCGGGTGCATCGGTACGAGCTCGCGCTGGACTACCGCCCCGCCCCCAACCGGCTGGCCGGGAGCGCGCGGATCAACGCCATAGCGGGGCGCTCGCCGCTCGCCGAGTTCATGCTCAACCTGTCCGACTTCAAGATCGGCCGGGTGCGGGTGGACGGACGGCCGGCCCATTACACGCACCGGGGCGGAAAGCTGCGGGTCCGGCCCGCGAAGGCGGTGCGTCCCGGGGCCGCGTTCACCGTCGAGGTGCACTGGTCGGGCAACCCGAAGCCGGTCAGCAGCCCCTGGGGCGGGCTCGGCTGGGAGGAACTGGAGGACGGTGCGCTGGTGGCGAGCCAGCCGATCGGGGCGCCGTCCTGGTATCCGTGCAACGACCGGCCCGCGGACAAGGCGTCGTACCAGATCTCGATCACCACGCCCTCCGCGTACGCGGTCGTGGCGGGCGGGCGGCTGCTGACCCGTACCGCCAAGGCGTCCACGACGACCTGGGTGTACGAGCAGGCGGCGCCCACCTCCAGCTATCTCGTGGGGCTGTCGATCGGCAAGTACCAGACGGTGCTGCTCGGTGACCCGGGTCCGGGCGGGGTGCCGCAGCACGGGCACATCCCGGCGCATCTACTGCCGGAGTTCTCACGGGACTTCGCGCGGCAGCCGCAGATGATGGAGCTGTTCCAGGAGTTGTTCGGGCCGTATCCGTTCGACGAGTACGCGGTCGTCGTCACGGAGGAGGAGCTCGATGTGCCCGTGGAGGCCCAGGGGTTGTCGCTGTTCGGCGCCAACCACGTGGACGGCGCCCGGGGTTGGGAGCGGCTGGTCGCGCACGAGCTGGCGCACCAGTGGTTCGGCAACAGCGTATCCATCGCGGACTGGCGGCACATCTGGCTGAACGAGGGGTTCGCCAAGTACGCCGAGTGGCTGTGGTCGGAGCGCTCGGGGGGCCGTACCGCCCAGCAACTGGCCGCCGCCGCACACCGGTTGCTGTCCTCGCTCCCCCAGGACCTGCGCCTGGCCGACCCCGGCCGCAAGTCGATGTTCGACGACCGGCTCTACGAGCGTGGCGGGCTCACCGTGCACGCGATCCGCTGCGCGATGGGCGACGAGGCGTTCTTCCGGATGCTGCGCGGCTGGGCCGGGCTGCACCGGGGCGGGGCGGTCACCACCGCCACGCTCACGGCCCATGTCAACCGGTTCGCGGACGAATCACTGAACGGCCTGTTCGACGCGTGGGTGCACGGGGTGGAACTGCCCCCGTTGCCGACGCTCGGCCCTGCGCGGCCGGCGCACCCGCCGACCAACACCGGGAAGGTGCAGCCGTGACCCGACGTTCCGGCCGGCAACGGCCCGGCTGCCCCTGCGGTCTTCGGGAGACGTACGACGACTGCTGCGGCCGCTTCCACCGGGGTGAGGCGGCGGCACCCACCGCCGAAGCGCTCATGCGGTCGCGTTACAGCGCCTTCGTGAAGCTGGAGCGGGACTACCTGCTGCGCACCTGGCACCCCCGGACCCGTCCCGGCTCACTGGACCTGGATGCGGGCATGCGCTGGACCGGGCTCGAGATCCTGGACACGACCGACGGTTCGGCCTTCCACAGCGCGGGCACGGTGACGTTCCGCGCCTCGTTCAAGGGCGGCTCCCTGCACGAGCGCAGCCGTTTCGAGCGGGTCGACGGGGACTGGGTCTACGTCGACGGGGAGTTCCTCGACTGAACCACGGGGCGACTGAACTACGGGGCGAGGATGTCCAGTTCCTGGAGGGCGCCCTCCGCGATCTCGCGGGTCAGTTCCTCCGCGTGGCCCGCGTCGCCCGCGCGGATCGCCTCGGCGAGCCGGACGTGGAGGGTGACGGCGGCCGGGTCGGGGTCCTCGAACATGACCTCGTGGCGGGTGCGGCCGGTGAGGACCTCGGCGACCACGTCACCGAGGCGGGCGAACATCTCGTTGCCGGAGGCGTTGAGGATCACCCGGTGGAAGGCGATGTCATGGAAGAGGTAGCCCTCCAGCCGGTGGCCCTTGGAGTTGGCGACCATACCGAGCGCGCACTGGGTGAGTTCGGCGCACTGCTCGGCGGTCGCGTGCTTGGCGGCGAGGGCCGCCGCCACCGGCTCGATCGCCGAGCGCAGCACGGTCAGTGAGCGCAGCTGCTGAGGTCGGTCGGCGCCGGCCAGCCGCCAGCGGATGACCTGGGGGTCGTAGACGTTCCACTCGGCCTTCGGGCGGACCGTCACGCCCACGCGGCGGCGGGACTCGACCAGGTGCATGGACTCCAGGACCCGGACCGCCTCGCGCATCACGGAGCGTGAGACGTCGAAACGCTGGGCGAGTTCGTCGGTGCGCAGAACGCTGCCCGGCGGGTAGTCCCCCGCGGTGATCGCGGGTCCGAGGGCGTCCAGTACGCGTCCGTGCAGCCCCCGGCCCAATGTGCTCATGCACTCAGAGTACGGGGCGTGTCACACCCAGAAAAAGTCAGACTTATTCATCACAGACTCTTGATTCGTCGTACCTAATCGGTTTCAGTTGCGTCTGCATCAGTTGGCATCAGAGGTCGAAGACGACACGCAGACAGTGAGGCAGCGATGAGTACCCCGAAGGTCGTCGTGGTCATGGGCGTCGCGGGCACCGGCAAGACCACCATCGGTCCCCTGCTCGCGGCCCGGCTGGGCGTCCCGTACGCCGAGGGCGACGACTTCCACCCGCCGGCCAACATCGCCAAGATGTCGGCCGGCACCCCGCTCACCGACGACGACCGGTGGCCGTGGCTGGACGCCATCGGCTCCTGGGCGCACGGGCGGGCGGGACTCGGCGGGGTGGTCAGCTGCTCGGCGCTGAAGCGGTCGTACCGCGACCGGCTGCGGGCCGAGGCGCCCGGGGTCGTCTTCGTGCACCTGGCGGGCGACCGCTCCCTCATCGAGGACCGGATGTCGCACCGGCAGGGGCACTTCATGCCCACCGCACTGCTGGACTCGCAGTTCGCCACGCTCCAGCCGCTCCAGGAGGACGAGGCCGGAGTCGTGGTGGACGTCCTGGGCAGCCCGGAGGAGATCACCGGCCGGGCCGCGAAGGCGCTCGCCGAACTCCCGTAACACCCCCCTTTTTTTTGCCCCTTCCGAAGAACATCCCCGTACCTGCAAGGGAACCCCCGTGACCAGACTCAGCGTCGAGATGCTGGCAGCGGACGCACCGGAGCCGATCACCTCGGCCGGTCACGCTCAGCTGGGCATCGCCGTCCTGGCGGGCATCGCCGTCATCGTTGTGCTCATCACCAAGTTCAAGCTCCACGCGTTCCTGTCGCTGACCCTGGGCACGCTCGTGCTCGGCGCGGTCGCCGGAGCACCGCTCGACAAGGCCATCACCAGCTTCACCACCGGGCTCGGCAGCACGGTCGCCGGCGTCGGCGTGCTGATAGCCCTCGGCGCGATCCTCGGCAAGATGCTCGCCGACTCCGGCGGGGCCGACCAGATCGTCGACACGATTCTCGCGAAGGCTGGCGGCCGTTCGATGCCGTGGGCGATGGTCCTGATCGCCTCCGTCATCGGTCTGCCGCTGTTCTTCGAGGTCGGCGTCGTGCTGCTGATCCCGGTCGTGCTGATGGTCGCCAAGCGCGGCAACTACTCCCTGATGCGCATCGGCATCCCGGCCCTCGCGGGTCTGTCCGTGATGCACGGCCTGGTCCCGCCGCACCCCGGCCCGCTGGTGGCGATCGACGCGGTGCAGGCCAACCTGGGGGTGACGCTCGCGCTCGGCGTGCTGGTCGCCATCCCGACGGTGATCGTCGCCGGTCCGCTGTTCTCGAAGGTCGCCGCCCGCTGGGTGGACGTGCCGGCGCCCGACCGCATGGTCCCGCAACGCGCCTCGGAGGACCTGGAGAAGCGCCCGGCCTTCGGTCCGACGCTCGCCACGATCCTCCTCCCGGTCGTCCTGATGCTCTCCAAGGCCCTGGTCGACATCGTGATCGACGATCCCGACCACACCGTGCAGCGCGTCTTCGACGTCGTCGGCTCGCCGCTGATCGCCCTGCTGGCCTCGGTCCTCGTGGGCATCTTCACGCTGCTGCGGCCCGCCGGCTTCGGCAGGGACCGCCTCACCCCGCTCGTCGAGAAGGGACTCGCGCCCATCGCCGGCATCCTGCTGATCGTCGGCGCGGGCGGCGGCTTCAAGCAGACCCTGATCGACTCCGGGGTGGGTCAGATGGTCCTGGACATCTCCGAGGACTGGTCGATCCCGGCGCTGCTGCTGGCCTGGCTGATAGCCGTGGCGATACGTCTGGCCACCGGCTCGGCGACGGTGGCCACGGTCTCCGCGGCCGGCCTGGTGGCCCCCCTCGCCGCCGACATGTCCACCACCCACACGGCCCTGCTCGTCCTCGCCATCGGCGCCGGCTCGCTCTTCTTCAGCCATGTCAACGACGCCGGGTTCTGGCTGGTCAAGGAGTACTTCGGCCTGGACGTCGGCCAGACCATCAAGACCTGGTCGGTCATGGAGACGATCATCTCGGTGGTCGCGGGCGGCCTGGTGCTGCTGCTCTCGCTGGTCATCTAGCCGTACGGCGGCTGCGGCGCCCCCTGTCCGGCTACGGCCGCCACAGGGGGTGTTCGCGTTCCGCCCACTCCTGGCTCACTTCCCCGGTCCTGAGCCCTCTTCTCGCCTCGGGGTCGCCCAGTGCCATCCCGATGTGCCCCGCGAGGACGATGCCGATGCTCAGGGCCAGCCAGTCGTGGACGAAGGTGGCGCTGGTGCGCCACTGGATCGGGGTGAGGTGGGTGAACCACATCAGCAGGCCGGTGCCGAGCATGACGAGGCTCGCGCCCGCGATCCAGGCGGCGTAGACCTTCTGGCCCGCGTTGAACTTGCCCGCGGGGCGGGAGTCCCGGCGTTTGTCCCGGTGCAGGGCGGCCCGCAGCCAGACCTTGTCGTGCGGGCCGAAGCGGTTCAGGAAACCCAGGTCGGCGCGGAAGGCGCGGGAGACCAGGCCCACCAGGGCCGGTACGGGCAGGGCCAGGCCCGCCCACTCGTGGATACGGACCACCAGCTCACGGCGGCCGACGAGTTCGGCGAACTGGGGGACGTACAGGCAGGCGGCCGTCACCACGCAGACGCCCATCAGCGCGGCGGTGGCCCGATGGACCCACTTCTGGCTGCGGCCGAAACGCCGGACGCGGGTCCGCGCGGGGGCGTCAACTCGTAGGCTCATCGTCCCGCCCGTTCGATCGGCCCACCCAGGCGTCCACGTCGTAGCCCCGGTCCTCCCAGTAGCCCGGCTCGACGTCCTCGGTGACGGTGATGCCGGACAGCCACTTGGCGGACTTGTAGAAGTACATGGGGGCCACATAGAGGCGGACCGGGCCGCCGTGGGAGTGGCCGATGTCCTTGTCCTGCATGCGAAGGACCACCAGGACGTCCGGGCGGCGGGCCTGGTCGAGGGTGAGACTCTCGGAGTAGGCCCCGTCGAAGCAGGTGAAGCGGACGGCGCCCGCGGTCGCCCGCACCCCGGCGGCGTCCAGCAGCCGGGCCAGCCGTACGCCTTCGAACGGCGTGTCCGGGACCCGCCAGCCCGTCACGCACTGCACGTCCTTGACGATCCGGGTCTGGGGCATCGCCCGCAGGTCGGCGAGGGTGTAGGTGCCCGGGCGGGAGACCAGTCCGTCGATCTTGAGCTGGTAGTTCTCGGCGTCCTTGTGCGGCACCGACGACGTCACCGAGTAGTAGCGGAAGCCGCCGCCGTTGGGGAGCAGCCCCGTCAGACCGGTGGGGTCCTTGTCGGCGGCGCTGCCGAGGAAGGCCTCCAGGCCGCGTTGCAGGGTGGGCGCGGCGACCACGCCGAGCGCGCCCAGGCCGAGGGTGCCGAGGAGGACGCGGCGGCCGATCGGCTGACCGCGCTGCTCCTCGGGCTGTTCGGAGTTCACCTACTCATTCGAACACCCGCGAGGCCTGCGGGACCAGGAATCGCGGGTGCTCGTCAGACTTCCGTAACCACTTCTCAGGGCGTTCTCAGAGAGTCACGACGCCTCTTCGGCCGCCTTCTCCAGCTGGAACGCCTCGTTGCCGAGCCCGATCCGGGCGTGCGCCTCGGGCCTGCGGGACCGCATGACCAGGCCCTGTGCCAGTCCCACCAGCACGGCGAGGCCGATGATGCCGGGCAGTACCCAGCTCAGCGAGGAGCCGGGGCCCGCGCCGACCAGGACGTCGAAGTCCTTCACCGTGTAGACGGCGATCACCAGCAGGGCGATCCCGGCGAGGGCCGAGGTGAGCAGGCGCCAGGCCTGGGCGCCCGCCGCGCCGCGCCGGACGAAGAAGACGATGACGGACGCGGAGGCCGCCGCCATCAGCACGATCACGCCGAGCGAGCCGATGTTGCCCAGCCAGGTGAACAGGTGCAGGACCGGCACGGTGGGGTCGCCCGTGGGCTTGTCGTCGGCGATCGCGAAGACGGCGATGACCACGACGGACACGGCCGTCTGGAGGAGCGAGCCGGTGCCGGGCGCGCCGCTCGCGCTGTTCGTGCGGCCGAAGGCGGCGGGCAGCAGGCCCTCGCGGCCCATGGCGAAGGCGTAGCGGGCGACGACGTTGTGGAAGCTGAGCAGGGCCGCGAACATGCCGGTCACGAAGAGGAAGTGCAGCACATCGGTGAAGGTGGTGCCGAGGCGGTCCTCGGTGAGGCCGAAGAGCAGTCCCGCGCTCTGCTTCTGGGCCTCGCCGACGATGGCCGAGGGTCCGGTGGCGACGGTCAGGGCCCAGCTGCTGAGCGCGAAGAACACGGCGACTCCGCCGACGGCGAGGAACATCACGCGCGGGACGAGCACATGCGGGCGGCTGGTCTCCTCGGCGTAGACGGGAGCCTGCTCGAAGCCGGTGAAGGCGGCGATGCAGAAGCACAGGGCGGTACCGACGCCGACGCCGCTGAGGGTGTCCGGGTTGAACGCGTGCAGGGACAGGCCCTGGGCGGCCGGGTCGGAGACGGCGGCGATGTCGAAGATGACGACCAGGGTGACCTCGATGATCAGCAGGACGCCGAGCACACGCGCGTTGACGTCGATCTTCAGCCAGCCGAGCGCGCCGACGACCAGCGCGGCCACCAGCGCCGGAATCCACCAGGCCACCGACAGGTCGGCGTAGGTGGCGAACAGTCCGGAGACCTCGAAGCCGAAGATGCCGTAGATGCCGACCTGGAGCGCGTTGTAGGCGACCAGGGCGACGAGGGCCGCGCTCGCCCCGGCGGTGCCGCCGAGGCCGCGGGAGATGTAGGCGTAGAAGGCGCCCGCGTTGTGGACGTGCCGGCTCATCTCGGCGTAGCCGACGCTGAACAGGACGAGGACCAGGCCGAGGACGACGAAGAGAAGGGGCTGCCCGACGATCCCCATGACCGCGAATGTAGTGGGCATGACACCCGCGACGACCATGAGGGGGGCGGTCGCCGCGAGGACGGAGAGCAGCAGGCCCCCGGTGCCGAGGCGGCCGGCCCGCAGCACGCGGTCCTGCCCCTTGAAGGTACTGATGCCTGGTCTGCTCTTGCTGGAACTCTCGGTGGCCATGGGGACCGTCCTTCTGGGGTTCGGGGGTGTCACACCGTGCCGAGTGCGTGATCGCGGGCGGCGCGGAAGGCGGAGTACGGCTCGCGGTCCGGGTAGGACCAGGGGGCCGGGGTGGGGCGTTCGCCGATGCGGTGGAAGAGGGCGGCGGCCTCGGCGCCGCGGCCCTCGCAGACCTTCGCGTGGGCGAGGAAGTTGAGGTCGACCAGGCGGCGGGGGTGGCCTTCGTGCTCCCATTCCAGCCACCAGTCGAAGGCCGCCTTCATCACCTGCCGGGCCCGGCGTCCCGTCCAGTGGCCGGAGGCGGCGGGGTCGTTCGGCTCGTGTCCGGCGGCGGCCAGGGCGCGGTAGCGCTCGGCGTGCGCGATGACCGGCAGGATCGCGAGCGGCGAGTCGGCGGGGGCCTGCTCGGCGGCCCAGTTGGCGAAGTCGTAGACCTCGTGCAGCGGGTCGGGGCCCGTCTCGGCACGGCGCTCGGCGAGCCGGGCGACCATCAGATGGTGGGCGTGGTGGTGGTCGGCGTGCCGCTGCCGGATCTCGCCGAAGACGTCGGCGACCTCGTCCGCCGCCCCGAGGTCGCGCTCCAGCATCAGCAGACCGAGCCAGGGGGTCGGATCGGCGGGCACGAGATGGGCCGCGGTCCGGCAGGCCTCGCGGGCTGCGGTCGGCTTCCCCTTGCCCCGCAGGACGCGCTGGACCAGGGCGAGGGCGAGCAGCACGGCGGCGTCGGCGGAGTCCGGCTCGGCCACCAGCCAGTCCCTGGCCCAGGCCTCGCTGTACGGCTCGGCCGCGAGCACCGTGACGCGGTGGCCCCGGCAGTCCCAGTCATCACCCGTCCGGGTGAGCAGCGCCCGGACCGCCTGCCACCTGCCCTGCACCAGCGCGGTGCGCGCGTCGATGAGTTCGGCGTCGTCGAGGGCCGCGTCGAAGGCCTGAGCGGCGCGTTTTCGACTGCGGCCGAAGGGGGGCGGGGGCGGGGACACCGTGTGGGTTTTCCTCACGGAACGTGGGTGGTGGCGGGTGGGGCTGGAGGGAGCTGCGTGAGTGGGTGTGCGCGTGGGGCAGGTGGGACGAGCAGGCCGATACGGCGTTGCGGGTGGGGTGGGAGGGGGCTGTCTGGGCGGACGCCGGGAGGCCGACGGTCGGTGCGGGGCGGATCGACAGTCGTGCGGGCAGGTGGGGGCTGATTCTCACCGCCATCGACTGATCACGGACAGCCAACCCCCCGCCAATGGTTTGCGTCAAGAGCCGAAGGCGCATTACACGCGTCAACTCTCCATACCTGAGGGGAAGTTGTGACGAATTGGTGCTGGTGGGGCGGGGTCAAGGTCCCCCGTCTGTGGCGTACGCCATGGCGCCGCCCTCCCCGGCACCGCACCATGACAGGACACCCCGCCGCCGAGTTTCGTTCGGTGGCCGAGTCGACGGCCCGAATCCGGGTACTCCCAGGGGCAAGCCGGACGCTGGGACGCTACAGTCGGCGACTACCCCCTGCCGCCCGGCCGGACGATCGAGGTACGCAGCGTGTCGGTTCTGGTTCTGATTCTCGCCGTGAGTGCTGCCTGTTGCCTGGGCTTCGGCTTCGTGCTCCAGCAGAACGCGGCCCGTCAGGCCCCGCTGAGCGACTTCCTCTCCCCCCGGCTTCTCCTCGACCTGGTGAGGGTGCCGCGCTGGCTCGGCGGTATCGGACTGATGGTGGCCGGCATGGTGCTGGGCGCGATCGCGCTCGGCCAGGGCGAGGTGTCCCTGGTCGAACCCCTGCTCGCCACGAACCTGCTGTTCGCCCTCGCCCTGTCCCGCAAGCAGACCAAGCAGCCACTGGGCCGCCAGGGCTGGGCGGGGCTCGCGCTGCTGGCGGGCGGGGTGACCGCGTTCATCGTGGCGGGCGAGCCGCGCGGTGGTACGGCGGTCACCGACCCCTTGCGGCACTGGCTGATCATCGGCGTCATGATCGGCCTCGCCCTGCTGCTCACGACCTACGCCAAGCGCTCCCGCCTCAGCTCGGGCCCGGTCCTGCTGGCCCTGGCGGCCGGATTGCTGTACGGCGTCCAGGACGCCCTCACCCGGGTCAGCGGCCAGCGCTTCTCCGAGGGCGGCCTCGTCGAACTGCTGACCGGCTGGCAGCCGTACGCCGTGCTGGCCCTCGGCATCACCGGGCTCGTCCTGGTGCAGAGCGCGTTCGAGACCGCCCCGCTACGGATGTCGCTGCCCGCCCTGACCGCGGCCCAGCCGCTCGCCGGGATCGTGTGCGGGGTGGGCTTCCTGGGCGACCGCCTGCGCACCGACACCGGCGCGCTGACCTGGGAGGCGGTGGGGCTCGCGGCCGTCGTCGCGGGCATCGTGCTCCTGGGGATGCACCCCGCGATGCCCGATGGAGCCAACCGGCCGGAACCTGCGCGCAACCTCCAGCCGAGCTGACGCGGACGCGAGCGGGGGCATGGGCCTCCGCGCGGGCGCGTGTCTCTGCCGGGCCGGGTTCGTCGGCACGGGGGCGGACCTCTTTTCGACAGCGGGGCTGCGGGCTCGGGCTCCGGCTTGGCTGCGGGTTCCTGCGCGGGGGCGGGCCCCTTCTCGACAGCGAGGCCGGGCGGGACTGCGGGCACCGGCATGGGCGCAGACATCGGCTTGGCTGCGGGTTCCCGCGTGCGTGCGGGGTTCTCTACGGGTGTGGGGCCGGGAGGGGGTGTAGGCCCCGGCGTGGGTGTGCGGTTCTCTGCGGCTGCGGGCCGCCATGTGGCTGCGGGCCCGCGTAGGGGCGGGTACCGGCTCGGACAGCGGACCCGGCGTGGATACGTGCTCCTCTACGACTGCGGGGCCAGGCGTGGCTGCGGGCTCCCGCATGGATGCGGGCCCCTCCTCCGCTTCGGGAGCGGGCGTGGCCGCGAGTTCCCGCACCGGAGCGGGGCCCGGCTCGGACAGCGACCCGGCATCGATGCGGGATCCTCTGCGGCTGCCGGGCCAGGCGTGGCTGCCGGCTCCCGCATGGATGCGGACCCTCCCCCGCTTCGGGAGCGGGCGTGGCCGCGAGTTCCCGCACCGGAGCGGGGCCCGGCTCGGACAGCGGACCCGGCATCGATGCGGGATCCTCTGCGGCTGCCGGGCCAGGCGTGGCTGCCGGCTCCCGCATGGATGCGGACCCTCCCCCGCTGCGGGAGCGGGCGTGGCCGCGAGTTCCCGCACCGGAGCGGGGCCCGGCTCGGACAGCGGACCCGGCATCGATGCGGGATCCTCTGCGGCTGCGGGCCCCTGCTTGGATGGGGGGCATGAGCGCTGCTGACGAGATTCTCGACATCGTCGACGAAGACGACAACGTCGTCGCACAGTCCCCGCGCGGTGAGGCCTACGCGAAGGGCCTGCGCCATCGCTGTGTCTTCATCCAGGCCCGGGATGCCGAGGGCCGCCTCTTCGTCCACCGCCGTACCCCCACCAAGCTGGTCTTCCCGTCCCTCTACGACATGTTCGTCGGCGGAGTGGTCGGCGCGGGCGAGTCCTACGACGACGCGGCCCTGCGCGAGGCCGAGGAGGAACTGGGCGTGAAGGGCCTGCCCCGCCCGGAGTACCTCTTCAAGTTCCTCTACGACGACGGCGCCGACCGGACCTGGTGGTCCGCGGTCTACGAGGTCCGCTGCGAGCTGACGGTCAGCCCCCAGGTCGAGGAGGTCGCGTGGCACGACTTCCTGCCGGAGGACGAGGTGGAGCTGCGCCTGCGGGACTGGGAGTGGGTGCCGGACGGGCTGGCGGCGTACGAGCGGCTCAAGGCGTACCGCTCGATGGGATGAGCGTCGACCAGGTGAGCGTGCGTCTGCGCCCCCGCGGGACCGCCCCGGACACCGCCCTTCCAGCACCCGGCCGATAGGCTCGTGCGCGTGATCGATTTCGCACGGAACGTCCGCGTCTGGTTCGCCCCCGAGGAGGTCCGCCAGGAGGGCCACACCCCCGACTACCGGTTCTCGCTGGCCAATGAGCGCACCTTCCTGGCCTGGCTGCGCACCGCGCTCGCACTGATCGGCGGCGGCTTCGCCGTGGACCAGTTCCTGCCGGATCTGCGCTGGGGCTGGCGCGTCGGGCTGGCGCTCGCACTGCTCGCGGCGGGCGTGCTGTGTTCATTGCGGGCGGTCAACCACTGGGTGCGCTGCGAGCGGGCGATGCGGCGGGGCGAGGATCTGCCGGTGTCGAGGTTCCCGGCACTGCTCAGCCTGGTGGTCGCGGTGGTGGCCGTGGCCATGGTCTTCGTGGTGCTCGTCGGGTGGGAGGGGTGAGCGCGAGCGCCACCGCGGACCGCGACCCGGGGCTCCAGCCCGAACGCACCCGGCTCGCCTGGCGCCGTACGACGCTCTCGGGCACCGTCTCCGCCGTGCTCGCCATGAAGACGGCCCTGCACGGCGGTCCGTCCTCCGCCGCACTCATCACCGGCGCCCTGTGCTGCACCCTCTGGCTCTGCCTCCTGTACGTCGCCCACCGCCGCATCCACACCCTGACCTCGTCAGACACCCCACCGACCCTCACCCGTCGAACCGCCACGACGACGGTCCTGTGCACGGTGGCGATGGCGGCGTGCGGGGCGGCGCTGCTGTTCTGAAGGGGACCGGAGAAAGAGACGTCCGGAGAGCGGGCCGGAGAGCGGCGTCCGGAGACCAGGCACCGCAGGACGAGGGCCGGAGAACAGCGTCCTGCGAGCGAGGTCCGAACACCGGCGTCCGGCACCCGCCGACACGGCCACGCACCCGGCCGAGCCGCGCGTCGGGGTCCCGCGGCCTCGCATATGCGACCCCAGGGCTCACCGACTGGGGGCGTACCGACCGCGTGGGAGTGCTGTCCCCCTTCACGCCACGCACCTCACCCCTCCCACACCCACCACCCCCGCCTCGCCCCCAGCCGCCCCACCCCCACGCCACGCACACACCAAATCGCCCGATATGCACCCCACCCATGGCAGCCTGTCCGACGTCATCGCCCGTCGCTTCGAAGGTGAGCCCCATGACCACCCTCCACCACGAACACGCCTCCCACGCGCACACGCACGGCTCGGACTGCGGACACACCGAAGTGCCGCACGAGGACCACGTCGACTACGCGCACGACGGGCATCTGCACCGCGAGCACGAGGGCCACTGGGACGAATGCGAGTCCGGTGGACATGTCGCACACGAGGGGCACGAGCACCGGCACGGCCAGGACTGCGGACACGAGAGCGTCCTGCACGGCGATCACGTCGACTACCTGCACGACGGCCACCGGCACGCCGCCCACGAGGGCCACTGGGACGACCACTGATCCGACCGCAAAGAACTGATAAGCAAAAGAACCGATAAACACTGACAGGCACCACCGACAGCTCCCCGCCGCACCCGCGCGGGGAGCTGTCGGCCTATCGTGGGCCGGATCACGTTCACCGCGTTCCCCCTGGACGACATACCGACCAGTCGGCATGATGGTCGGTACCCGTTCCCGCGCGCGTAAGGAGCCCCGATGAGCCCCGACCATCCGCCAGGCCTCGATCTCGACCGGTTGCGCGGCCTGCTCGACCGCGAGCGGCCCGGCCTGGTGCAGGGCCCCCTGACCGGCCGGCTCATCGAGGGCGGCCGGTCGAACCTCACGTACGCGGTCTCGGACGGCACCCTGAAGTGGGTCGTACGGCGGCCCCCGCTGGGCCATGTCCTGGCCACCGCGCACGACATGAAGCGCGAGCACCGGGTCATCAGCGCCCTGCACCCCACGAACGTAGCCGTGCCGAACCCGGTTCTGCTGTGCGAGGACGAGGAGGTGCTCGGATCGCCGTTCTACGTCATGGAGTTCGTCGAGGGCACCCCGTACCGTACCGCCGACCAGCTCGCCCCCCTGGGCCCCGAGCGCACCCGCGACGCCGTGCTGTCCCTCGTCGACACCCTCGTCGAGCTGCACGCGGTGGATCCGGTGGAGGTCGGGCTCGCGGACTTCGGGCGCCCGGAGGGCTTCCTGGACCGCCAGCTGCGCCGCTGGGGCAAGCAGCTGGACGCCTCCCGCAACCGCGACCTGGCCGGCATCGACGAGCTGCACGCGGCTCTCGGCCGCCACCTGCCGCAGTCCCCCGCCGCCACCGTCGTGCACGGCGACTACCGGCTCGACAACGTCCTGATGGGCGACGACGACCGCATCAAGGCGATCCTCGACTGGGAGATGTCGACGCTCGGCGACCCGCTCACCGACCTGGGCCTGCTGGTGATGTACAGCCTGCCGCTCGGCATGCCCGACTCCCCCGTCTCCACGACGGCCGAGGCCCCGGGCCACCCGGAGCCGGCCGAACTGATCGCGCGGTACGCCGAGCGCTCGGGCCGGGACGTCTCGGCGGTGTCCTGGTACACGGCGTTCGCCTGGTTCAAGCTCGCCGTGATCCTGGAGGGCATCCACTACCGCTACACCCTGGGCCAGACGGTCGGCCGCGGTTTCGACCGCATCGGCGACCTCGTCCCGGTCTTCATCCAGCACGGTCTGACCACTCTTCACGACGGCATCCAGGAAGGCTGATCCGCATGGACTTCGCGTTCGACGCGCACACCGAGGAGCTGCGCGCCAAGCTGCTCGCCTTCATGGACGAGTACGTCTACCCGGCCGAGGCCGTCGCGGAGGAGCAGCGCGCCCAGCTGGCCTCGCCGTGGGACACCCCGGCCGTGGTCGAGGAGCTCAAGGCCGAGGCACGCAGGCAGGGACTGTGGAACCTCTTCCTGCCCGACCCCGCGTACGGCGCGGGGCTGACCAATCTCCAGTACGCCCCGCTCGCCGAGATCACCGGCCGCTCCCCGCAGCTCGCGCCCACCGCGCTGAACTGCGCGGCGCCCGACACCGGCAACATGGAGGTCCTGAGCCAGTTCGGCGACGAGCAGCAGAAGAAGCAGTGGCTGGAGCCGCTGCTGGCCGGTGAGATCCGCTCGGCGTTCGCGATGACCGAGCCGGAGGTGGCCTCCTCGGACGCCACGAACATCACGACGTACATCGAGCGGTCCCCGGAAGGCACAGACGAGTACGTCGTCACGGGCCGCAAGTGGTACATCTCCGGGGCGATGAACCCGGACTGCAAGATCTTCATCGTGATGGGCAAGACCGACCCGGACGGCGAGGACATCCGCCGCCAGCAGTCCATGATCCTGGTTCCCCGGGACACCCCGGGCGTCACGGTCAGGCGGGCGATGCAGGTCTTCGGCTACGAGGACCACTACCACGGCGGCCACGCCGAGGTGATCTTCGACCACGCGCGCGTACCCGCATCGAACCTGATCGGCGAGGAGGGCGGCGGTTTCGCCATCGCCCAGGCCCGCCTCGGCCCGGGCCGGATCCACCACTGCATGCGGCTGATCGGCATGGCCGAACGGGCGATCGAGCTGATGTGCCGGCGGGCCGTCTCCCGCACGGCCTTCGGCAAGGCGCTGGCCCAGCAGGGCGTGGTCCACAACTGGATCGCCGACGCGCGCGTGACCGTCGAGCAGCTGCGTCTGCTGGTCCTGAAGACGGCCTGGCTGATGGACACGGTCGGCAACAGGGGCGCCCACACCGAGATCCAGTCCATCAAGATCGCCACGCCCCGCGCGGTCGTCGACATCATCGACCGGGCCATCCAGCTGCACGGCGCGGGCGGCCTCAGCCAGGACTTCCCGCTCGCCGAGCTGTACGCCGGCGCCCGCAC
The DNA here is from genome assembly GCF_040607335.1 of Streptomyces sp. NPDC005303. Classification (NCBI taxonomy): domain Bacteria; kingdom Bacillati; phylum Actinomycetota; class Actinomycetes; order Kitasatosporales; family Streptomycetaceae; genus Streptomyces; species Streptomyces sp. NPDC005303. Next base: position 227,656 of record NZ_JBEXGM010000003.1, read on the forward strand.
CCTGATGATCGCGGACGGGCCGGACGAGGTGCACCAGCGCTCGCTCGCCCGCCGCGAGCTGAAGAAGTACCTGTAGGAGGCGCGCTACGGCCGCAGGGCCCGCAGAAGGAGGTCGGCCAGATGGTCGGCCACCTCCTGCGGGCCCATCGGGCCGTCGGGGCGGTACCAGGTCGACAGGTGGTGGACGGAGCCGAAGTGGTAGTCCACGACGAGGTCGGCCGGGGTCGCCTTCGAGAAGACGCCCGCTTCCTGGCCCTCCTCGACTAGCGCGCGGAAGCGCTCGTGGTACTTGCGGCGCTCGGCCCGCACCTGCTTGTTCTTCTCCGGGCTCAGGTGGTGCATCGAGCGGAAGAAGATCATCGCGTCGTCGAGGTTCTCGATCGTGGTGACCACGACGTCCGCGGCAGCGGCCCGCAGCCGCTTCTCGATCGGCTCGTCGGCGTTCGCGAGCGCGTCGAGGCGCTCCTGCTGTACGCGCAGCACGCGCGCGTACACCTCGTGCAGGAGGTCGTCCTTGGAGCCGAAGTAGTGGTACAGCGCCCCCTTGGTGACGCCGGCCGCCTCGACGATCTCCTGCACGGAGGTGCGGTCGTAGCCCTGCTCGGCGAAGAGCCGGGTGGCGGCGGCCAGCAGCCGCTGCGGGACGGGCGTACCGTCTCCGTCCGTCGTCCTGGGCACTGTGCCGCCACCTGCCTTCCGAGAGGTCAATCGTTGTCGTGCGGTCGGGAACGGAGTTCCCGACGGAGGATCTTCCCACTGGCCGTCTTCGGCAACTCGGGCAGGATCTCCACCTGCCGCGGGTATTTGTAGGCCGCCAGTCTCTCCTTGCAGTACACGGCGAGCGCATCGGGGTCGGTTTCGGCACCCGGACGGAGGCTGATGTACGCCTTGACGGTCTCCCCGCGGTACCCGTCGGGCACCCCGACGACGGCCGCCTCGCGCACCGCGGGATGCGTGTACAGCACGTCCTCGACCTCGCGCGGCCACACCTTGAAGCCGGACGCGTTGATCATGTCCTTCTTGCGGTCGACGACGTACAGCCAGCCCTCGGGGTCCATGAACCCGATGTCCCCGGTGCGCAGCTCGCCGTCCGGGAAGGTCTCGGCGGTCGCGTCGGGACGGCGCCAGTAGCCGGGCACGACCTGGGGACCGCGCACGACGATCTCGCCCTGCTCCCCGAAGGGCACCTCGACGCCCTGGTCGTCGACGATCCGAACGACCGTCTCAGGCCCCGGCACGCCCACGGCGAGCGTCCCGGACACCGGGTCGACCGGCGCCTCCCGCTCCGGCGGTACGGAGGCACACGGCGCGGAGCACTCGGTGAGCCCGTAGCCGTTGCGGATGTACGGTCCGAAACCGGCCCGGAACTTCTCCACCAGGGCGGGCGGCAGCGGGGCACCGCCCGAGGAGATGTTGACGAAGGACGAGAAGTGCTCGCGGGTGACGTCCGGGTGGGCGGCCAGCGCCATGAACGCGGTCGACGGGCCGACCGTGTAGTGCGGCCGGTGTTCGGCGAAGGCGTCCAGGACCACGCCCGCCTCGAAGCGGTAGGTCAGCACGAGCGTGCCCACGCTGTTCAGACACGCCCCGAGCTGGCAGACCATGCCGGTGATGTGGAACAGGGGCGCCAGGGCGTAGTACACGGGCCCCTCGGGCAGGCCGAGCCCGGTCCGCTGCCGCTCGGCGTTGTACATGATGTTGCCGTGTGTGTTGGTGGCGCCCTTGGGTGTGCCGCTGGTGCCGGAGGTGTAGCTGATCAGCGCGATGTCGGAGGGGGTGACGTCCCGTCCCTCGGGCGCCTTGTGCCCGGCCCGCGCGACCGCGACCAGGTCGTCGGCGTCCTCGGCCTGCGGGAGCCGCTCGAAGGTGAGCACGCGCGCGTCCCCGCGGGTCTGGAAGTCCAGCTCGCACCCGGTGAGCACGATCCGCACCGGCGAGTCGGCCGCCGTCTCGCGCAGATACGACTCCCAGGCCCGGTCGGAGCAGATCAGCGCGGCCACCCCGCCGTCCCCGAGGACATGGCCGACCTCCCCCGACTTGTACATGGGGTTGACGGGCACGACGACCGCGCCCGCCTTCCAGGCACCGAGCAGGGCGAGCACGAACAGGGGCGAGTTCTGGAGCAGGATCGCCACCCGGTCCCCGCGCTCCAGGCCGCGCGCGGCCAGGTGCCCGGCTACGGAGTCGCTGAGCTCGTCGACCTCGCGGTAGCCGAGCCGCCCGTCGAAGTAGGCGAGGAAGGGCCGCTCCGGCGCCTCGGCGGCGGCCCGCCGCAGGGCGTGCACCAGGGAGTCGTCGGGCTCGACCGGACCGCGCTGGGCCTCGCTGAGCAGCCCCAGCCAGGGCTTGGCGGCGTACCGGGACTCGCTCATCGGACCTCCTCCCACTTGCGCTGGAGGTGGTTCATGCCGGCCAGCCAGCGGTCGGGCTCGGCGGCCCGCGCCTGGTAGTACTCGGCGACCTCCGGATGCGGCAGGATCAGGAACCGGTCCTCCTCGATCCCCCGGAACAGGGCCTCGGCCACATCCTCCGGCTCGACGGCGGTCGGCTTGAGCACCAGGTCACCCGCGGTCCCGGTGGCCGCGAGCATGTCGGTGCGCACTCCCTGCGGACAGATCGCGTGCACCTTGATCCCGCGGTGCCGGTACGTCAGCGACAGGTACTCGGCGAAGGCGAGCGCCCCGTGCTTGGTGACGGCGTAGGGAGCGGCCCCGATCATCGTCAGCAGCCCGGCGGCGGAGACGGTCGACACGAACCGCCCGCTGCCCCGCTCCAGCCACCCGGGAAGCAGCGCGTGGGCGGCCCGGACATGGGCCATGACGTTCACGTCCCAGGAAGTGGCCCAGCCGGTCTCGTCGAGCGGCTCGTCGGCGTTCCCGCCCCCGAAGGCGACACCGGCGTTGGCGCAGTAGACGTCGACGACGCCGTTCAGGGCGTCACGAGCCTCGGCGACGACGGACGAGGCGTCCCCGGCGACGGCGATCCCTCCGACCTCCTCGGCGACGGCCTTGGCCCGCCCGGCATCGAGGTCATTGACGACGACCCGGGCCCCCTCCGCAGCGAACCGCCGCGCAAGCGCGGCCCCGATGCCACCTCCCGCCCCGGTCACAACCACTCCGGCACCCTGCAGGGCTTCCACCATCGGTCTCCTTCGACTCCGGCTCGACTGCAGGCCCAGACTAACCGGTCGGTATGTTGAAGGAAAGGGTGAGCGAAACCTCCCCACGACCCGCGGCAGCGCCTACCGTGCACCTCATGCGCCTATCCAGACGAACCCTGCTGGCAGCAGCAACGGCAACGGCGTCACTGACCCCCACAGCACCCGCCCAGGCAGCGCACCCTCACCGGCGAACCGGTTTCGAGAACCTGGCCGCATCCGGATACGCCCAGCTCAGCGGCCAGCGTATCGGCATCGTCACCAACCCCACCGGCGTCACCCGGGACGTCCAGCACATCGTCGACGTGATGCACGCCGACGAAAGAGTGAACGTAGGGGCCGTCTTCGGCCCCGAACACGGCTTCCGGGGCACCGCGCAGGCGGGCGGCTCCGAGGGCCGCTACGACGACCCCGCGACCGGCCTCCCCGTCTACGACACCTACCTCAAGAGCGGCAGGCCCCTCGCCGACATCTTCACCGCCTCCGGCGTGGACACGATCGTCTTCGACATCCAGGACGTGGGCGCCCGCTTCTACACGTACATCTGGACCCTGTACGACTGCATGGAGGCGGCCCAGCTCGCGGGAAAGCGCTTCGTCGTCCTGGACCGCCCGAACCCGGTCACCGGCCGCGCGGCCCAGGGCCCGGTCCTGCACAGGGAGTTCGCGACCTTCGTGGGCCGACAGCCCATCGCCCAGGCGCATGGCATGACCGTCGCGGAGCTGGCCCGTCTCTTCAACGGCGAGTTCCTCACCACCCCGGTCCCCTGGACACGGTCCTGATGACGGGCTGGAAGCGCTCGGAGTTCTACGACGCCTGGAACCTCCCCTGGGTCCCCCCGAGCCCGAACATGCCGACCCCCGACACCGCCCTGGTGTACTCCGGTACCTGTCTCTTCGAGGGCACGAACCTCTCGGAGGGCCGCGGCACCACCCGCCCCTTCGAACTACTCGGCGCTGAGGGCCTGGACGGCCGCTGGGCCGCCGCCGCGAACGAACTCGGCCTGCCCGGCGTGCACTTCAGGGAGGCCTACTTCGCGCCGACGTTCTCCAAGTTCCAGGGGAAGACGATCGGCGGCGTCCAGATCCACGTCCACGACAGGTCCGCGTACGACCCCGTCCGCACCGGCATCGCCCTGCTCGTGACCGCCAAGCGGACCTGGTCCGGGTTCGCCTGGCGTGCGGACAACTGGATCGACAAGCTCACCGGTTCCACCCGGGTCCGCACGATGGTCGATGCCGGTGCCACCGCCGACGAGGTCGTGGCGGGCTGGCGCGAGGAGCTGAGCACGTTCCGGCGGATTCGAAAGAACTACCTCCTCTACGGATGAGCCGTGGAGTATGGCCAACCTCGCCCGGTAGCAGGACGATGCGCACCACTGCGGGGGACGAGGGGGTCGGTGATGGCGGATCCGGCGATGAGTGTGACGCCGTACTGGGAGCTGACGTTCGACGCGGACGGGGACCCGGACACCGGCCGGCGGGACCGGCTGCTCGCGGAGGTGGTGGACCGGGGCGTCGAGGACCTGGTCGTCTTCTCGCACGGCTGGAACAGCGACCGCTCGGGGGCGACCCGGCTCTACAGCCACTTCTTCGCCCCGTTCCCGGAACTCGCGCCGACCGCGAGGCTCGGTTACGTGGGGGTCGTATGGCCGTCGATGCGGTTCTCGGACGAGCCGATCCCGGACTTCCCGCGGGCGGTGGCCGCCGAGATGCCGCCGCGTCCGGTGCTCGACAAGGACACCCGGCACGCGCTGCTCGAGACATTCCCGGGCCGGGCCACCGTGATCGACCAGTTGGCCCGGATGCTGGACCAACAGCCTCGCGACGAAGCCGCGTTGGAGGAGTTCGGACGGCTGGTGCGCCTGCTGGTGGAGGTCGTGCCGCCGGGGCCGCAGGCGTGGTTCGCGGCGGACACTCTGGCGGAGGGGGTGCCGCAGGACGAGCCGGAGATCCTCGCCGGACCCGCGGCCGCCGTGTGCGAGGAGTTCGCGCAGGTCCTTGCCGGTCTCGAATCCCCCCAGGGCGCACAGGAGTTCACGATTCCCAACCCGTGGGACGGGGCGCACGAACTGCTGCGGCAGGGGACGTACTACGCGATGAAGCGGCGCGCGGGGACCGTCGGCGAGCGGGGACTCGGCCGGGTGGTGGGGCAGCTCGCGGAGGTGGCGCCCAACATGCGGGTGCACCTCGTGGGGCACAGCTTCGGTGGCCGGCTGGTGTCGTTCGCGCTGCGCGGGCTGCCTGAGGGGGTGCGGACGGTCAAGTCCGTCACGCTGCTCCAAGGCGCTTTCTCGCACTACGCGTTCGCGACCCGGCTGCCGCACGACGCGCGGGCCGGAGGGGTGCTCCAGGGGCAGCAGAACCGGGTCGACGGGCCGCTCGTGTGCTGTTTCTCCAGCCATGACTCGGCACTCGGCACGCTGTATCCGCTGGCCTCGCGGATGGCGGGCGACGCGCAGGGGGTCGCGGCCTTCGGCATCGGCCGGATGCTGGGCGACAAGTGGGGCGCGATGGGACACGACGGCGTACAGGCGGTGCCGGGCACGGTGTCCCTGAGGCTCGCCGACGCCCTCAAGAAGCTGCCCGTGAAGGGCTGCGTGAACGTCGACGCGGCGGCCGTCGTCAGACGCGGTGGACCGCCCGCGGGCGCGCACAGCGACATCTGCCACCGTGAGCTGGCCCGACTGGTGCTGGCGGCGGGCCGTATCCAGTGACCCGCCGCCAACAGCCGTACCGCTGCCGGTGCTTCTCCAGGTGCTTCTACCGGTGCGAGGTGAACTCGACCACCTGCTGGAAGGTCGGACGGTTCTGCCAGCTGATGTTGTAGTGCTTGATGCCGCCCAAGGTGCGCTGCACGATCGAGTCGGCGCACCACTGGTCGCCCGCCGAGCACAGGTCGTCGCCGGGGTAGACCTGGGCCGCGGTCTTGCCGGCCGCGGTCTTCAGGGTGCTGATCAGGATGTCCCGGCAGGCGCTGAGGCTGCCCCCGCCGCAGTACTTGTCGGCCAGCGGGCCCTGCACGCTCTCACCGAGCACCGCGCGGACGTCCTTGTCGACATAGCTCCACCAGCCGAACTGGAAGGAGCTGCCCGCGTGGGCGCCGGTGGGGCCGTGCGCGGCCGACGGGGACTCGTCGACGGGCAGGTTGGACTGCATGGCGGTGTACAGGCTCGTGCCGAGGCCCGGTTCGAAGATGCCCTTCGCCAGCAGCGGCCACCACGCGTCCAGGATGCGGATGGCGTCGGTGTCGGCGTACTTCTTCGAACCGGCCGAGGTCTCGGTGCGCTTGCCGCCCGCCGTCAGCCACGCCTGGAGCTTGCTGACCGCGGCCGCGGCCGTGGAGTCGGTGACCGTCGAGCTGTTGACCACCTTGAGCAGATCCGGGAGGACGTCCTCCGCGCGCAGGTCGGCGAGGGACGCGTCCGCCATGGCCTTCACCAGCGAGGCCCGGGTGACCCCGCCCGCCGCGACCAGCTTCTTGACCCGGTCCTCCAGCAGGTTGCCACGGTGCACGGACCCGTCGCCCCAGGACGCGGTCGTGTAGTCCTTGGCCTGCTTGTTGTTCCAGGAGATGTAGTAGTCCTGGTCGATCGAGTTGGGGTGCGCGGAGGCGGGCGTGTAGTCGGCTGTGTTCGTGGTCGGGTTCCAGTTCTTCCACTCGTACGCCGCCTGCGCCCACACCGGGAACTCGGCGTCGACGCCGGACGCGCGCACCGGGTTGTTCCCGCTGTTGTAGTACGCGGTGTGCGTGGAGTCGGCGTAGAACCAGTTGAAGGTGTAGTTGATGTGCTGCACCGCGCTCTGGAAGGTCTGCGGGCTCTTGACGTAGTCCGGGTCGTTCAGCATCTGGAAGCCGATGATCGAGTCGGCCTCGTGCATGAAGGAGGAGCGCAGGGTGGTGTAGGCGACCTTCTTGCCGCCGACGGTCGCCCGGTACTCGACCGGCCCGTACTTCGTGCGCCAGACCCTCATCGTGTACGACCCCGCGGCGGTGCTGTCGGCCGTGGTCGGGGCCCAGGAGTTCTTCTGCTCGATCTTGTCCATGGCCGTGCAGGTGCCGTGGTACAGGTAGTGGTAGTCGTCCTGGCACAGCTCGACGGCGTAGGTGTCGATGATGTCCTGGCCGGAGGTCGTGGCGGACCACGAGTAGTCCTGGCCGCGGCCGAGTTCGACGTACATGCTCAGGCCCGCGAAGGAGGCACCCCGGGCGCTGATGCCCGGGCCCTGGATCTCCTGGAGCATGAGGAGCTGGGGGGCGAAGTAGCCGGTCTGCGGTCCGAAGACGGCGACGGGGTGGCCGCTGGCGGTGTACTTGCCGCTCACCACAAGGGCGTTGGACATGCCGCGCTTTGCGGAGGTGAGGGCGTTCGCGGTCGCCGTGGCGGAGGCCGCGCTCGCGCTCTGGTCGGCGCCGGTGCCCGTGGGGTCGTAGACCAGGGGCTCGGTGGTCACCGAACCGGCGTCGGGCAACGCCTCGCCCTGCGCGTTCGCGGGCTTGGTGGCGTACGGGAAGCTCTCGCCGTTGTGGACGGTGAGGACGGCCTCGGGGTCGTTGCGCTCCCGGAAGGACTCCCAGACCTCGGTGCCCTTCGTCACGCCGTAGTGCTCCTGGGCGGCCATCAGCGAGATCGCGTTGTTGACCTCGCCGCCGCCCCCGGAACCGAACAGGGAGCCGATGACGGAGGCCAGCGCGACCAGGTCGGTGATCTTGAAGTGGTCGATGGTGCCGGCGTTGGTGACCGAGTCCTTGTGTCCGGTCAGGACGTACTCGCCCGGGAAGTAGCGGCCGCTGTCGGAGGCGTCGATGTAGGAGTTGATGCCGGCGAGATAGGCGTTGGCGTCGGCGAGGGCCTGCTGGCCGCGGGCGCCGTTGGACGCGACCGCGTTGTCGATCTGCGCCTGGAGGTCGGCCTCGCTGTAGGGCGCGTTGCGCCAGAACTGCTGCTCCAGGCCCTGGTTGGAGGCGGCGCCGCCCGCGAAGGCGGTCAGCTGGCCGCGGCCCACGTGCCGGAAGACGTCCATGAGCCACAGCCGGTCCTGTGCGGCCGCATAGCCCGCGCCGAACTCGGTGCCGTATCTGGTGGTACCGGTGATGTGCGGTACGCCCGTCTTCTTGTCACGGACGATCGTCACGTCGGTGCGGCCCGCGGGACTCAGGGTGGAGGCGACTTGGTCGGAGGCGACTCCGAAAGACGCGTCGTTGAAGAACGTGTTGATCGTGGAACTGGTGAGCGAGGGGTACCCCTTGGCCAGGTTGGCGTAGGGGCCGAGCTGGTCCTCGGCGTGGTCGGGCTGGGTGCCGAAGGCCTGGTTGAGGAGGACCTGCGCGAGGGTGGCGTTGCCGTTCTCGCCGGGCGGCAGGATGTCGGAACACTGGCCGCCGCAGTAGTCGTTGGCCGCCGTGGTCTCGGCTGCGGACGCCGTCTGGGCAAGCGGGGACAAAAGACCGGCAATCAGGACGCATATGGATGCGGACTTCAGGAACCCGGTGAGTCTGCCGGGAGTTCTCAGTCTGTCGAGTGCGGTGCGTGAGGTGCGCCGTGGCATGGCAGCTCCAACCGACGGGGGGTGTGGCCGGACGTTACCGCCGGTATCCCCGGGATTGAAGATGAACATGCGTCAAGTTTTGGCAGGGGTTCTCGAGCTTATGGGGGGCATCGGAAATCGGATGGAGCCAAATCGCTTGTCGATACGTCTATTCGGCAACGCCGCGGGAAGTCCGTGCGGCGACGCCGAAGTGACCGAAGTACAGGTGCAGGTGTGACGGAGGTGCAGGGCGATGGCCGGTTTCCGGAGTCTGGCGAGACAGGTGCGGGATCCGCGGTGCGATCTGGCGCTTAGGCGCTACTCGCTGCGCAAGTGCCTTGAGCGGTTCGCTCCCTACGGGCACAGGGCGACCTGGGACCACTTGTGCTCCCGGGCGGGATTCGGTCCCGAGGACCGCTCCCCCGATCCGGCGCGGCTCGTGGCCGCACTGGAGGAACTGGAGGAGGCGCGTTCGGTCTGGCTGGCCTACGAGGTCGAGTTCGCCGAGCGGCGCAAGAAGGAGAAGCACGACGGGTTGCGCAGGCCGGGCAGTGTGGACGACTGGCACCGGCTGACCTGGGGCGGGTTCGGAGTCGCGTGGTGCGACGACCCCCGGGTGCACCCCGATGACTCGTTGGCCGAGGTGCTGCGCAGGCTGATCTCCGCGCTGGAGCGCGAACCGGGCGCGGTGTGCCCGGTGTGCGACGGGGAGCGGCTCGTCTGGAAGTACGAACTGGACCACGAACCCTCGACCGGTCCGGTCTGCGTGGACTGCGGAATCCTGGTGCCGCGGCCCGTGCTCACCCCCGAGGCCCTGGCGGACGCCAGGCGCGGACGGTTGCTGATGTCGGCCTAGAGCGTACGAGCGCACCGGGGGTGCGCCGGGGATGCCGCACCCCCTGTTTGACAGGGTCGAACTGTCGGTGCCGCCTGGCACCATCGAGGAATGGTGCAGGTGTGTCTCAACGGCCCGCGCGGGGCCGCCGACGGTGCGGCGGTGCCGCTCACGCCCGAGTCGATGGCGCAGGCGGCGGCCGAGGCCGTCGCGGCGGGCGCCACGGACATCCATGTCCACCCCAAGACGCCGTGTGGGCGGGACAGTCTGTCGCCGCGAGTGGTCGCGGCGACTCTTGAGGCGATCCGTGCGCGGGTGTCGGTCCCGGTCGGTGTGACCACCGGCGCCTGGGCCGAACCGGACCCCGCGGCCCGGCTCGCCCGTGTCCGGGCCTGGAGAGTGCTCCCCGACCACGCCTCGGTGAACTGGCACGAGCCGGGCGCCGAGGAGACCGCCGCCGCCCTGATCGACCTGGGAGTCGGTGTGGAGGCCGGTATCTGGTCGGGCACGGACGCGGCGGCGCGGTTCGCGATGTCACCGCTCGGACCAAAGGTGTTGCGTGTCCTCGCGGAAGTGACGGACACCGACACGCCCGAGGCCGCCGCGCACACACTCCTCGCCGGACTCGGCCCGGCACACGGCCGCCCCGTCCTGCTGCACGGCGAGGACGCCGGCGCCTGGCCGGTACTGCGGCTGGCCGGGCGGCTGGGCCTCGCGACCCGGATGGGCCTGGAGGACACGCTGTTCCTGCCGGACGGTGAACGGGCCGTGTCCAACGCTCAGTTGGTGGCCGAGGCACTGGTCCAGTTCGGGTGGTCCCAGCGCTCGTCGTAGGGCAGGCCGAGGAGTTCGGCCCGCAGCGCCAACTCGGGCTCGTTCCGGGCACGGAGACCGGTGGGCGCGTGGGCCGCCAGCCAGGACTGGAGCTCGGCGACAAGGGAGGGCTCGTCGCGGGGGTACCACCAGTGGAACGGCGAGTCGTCGGTGATCAGGTCGAACATCCAGGCCCTCGCACAGGTGACGAGATGCGCCTCGGTGCCCGGCTGCGTCCGCAGCCGGTCCAGGAACGGCGTCAGGTCGCCCAGGATCGTGGCGCAGGTCTCGAACACCTCATGGACCCGATACGGCGGCTCGGGCGTCGTGAGTGTGTCGCCCCACCACGCGTGCAGGAACGTTTCGACGGCTGCCGCCTGCTCGGGCGGCCAGGCCCGCCAGTCCACCCGGCTCAGCCCGTGCTCCCCCCAGCCGATGCCGTCCATGCTGCCGTCGGCCATGGCGTGCGCCGTCTGCGGCAGGAGACGGCGCATCACCGCCGCGTGATCCACGAAGTGATCGGGGCCCTCGAAGACGAACCGGCGGACCAGATCGTCGGGCACCCGCGTGTACGGCGTACGCAGAAAAGCCGTCTCCTCGGGGAGGTAACACCGCTTGCAGCCGGTCTCGGTGGGGCTGGCGAAGCCGCTGAACACGGTGTCGATGTCCGCGAGGGCCACGTCAAGGGCCTTTGATGTCATGGGAGTTGGTCCCGTCAGGACTCCGGGCGCGGTGTTGCCGCCGACCGAAGATCGCGACGCTACCAGGCGCCGGGGAGGGACACCAGCGGTTTACGGTGACGCCTGGCACCGACGGGGACACATGCCGTACGGCTCAGCGGCAGTCGTCCGCCGTCTCCTGCCGTTCCGGACCCCGGCGCCCGTCCTTCTGCGAGCCTGCGCCCCGCTCCACCAGCAGCCGCGACCCGGTCAGCCGGTCACCGAAGATGTCGTCCGGATTGGACAGGACGCAGGTGTCCAGGGAGAGACAGCCGCAGCCGATGCAGTCGGTGAGGTGGTCGCGGAGCCGGTTCAACTGCTTGATGCGTTCGTCGAGTTCGGAGCGCCAGGCCTCGGAGAGGCGGGCCCAGTCCTCGCGGGTGGGGGTGCGTTCCTCGGGGAGCTCGGAGAGGGCGTCACGGATCGTGGCCAGGGGGATGCCGACGCGCTGTGCGGCCCGCACGAAGGCGACCCGGCGCAGCGCGTCACGGGAGTAGCGGCGCTGGTTGCCCGTGGTGCGGCGGCTGCTGATCAGGCCCTTGGACTCGTAGAAGTGCAGGGCGGAGACGGCGGCGCCGCTGCGGGCGGCGAGCTGGCCGACCGTGAGTTCATGGATCTTCTCGGGAATCTGGGGCACCCCTCGAACCCTACCCATGCCGTCACCCTCGCGGTCCGTTGACAGAGGCTTCCGAGCCGACCATGCTAAGCAGTCGCTTAGACATCATGTGGCGAGGAGGCCGGGACATGGCAGAGCCGAGGATCTTCACGGGTGCGGACGACCTGAAGGCGGCGGTGGGCGAGAAGCTGGGGTACACCGACTGGCTGGAGGTCGACCAGAAGCGCATCGACCTGTTCGCGGACGCCACGGGTGACCATCAGTGGATCCATGTCGACCCGGAGAAGGCCGCCGGGGGGCCCTTCGGCACCACGATCGCGCACGGCTACCTCACCCTGTCCCTGCTGCCGTTGTTCGGACCGCAGCTGATCAAGGTCGAGGGCGTGAAGATGGGCGTCAACTACGGGACGAACAAGGTGCGTTTCCCCGCGCCGGTCCCGGTGGGCTCCCGCCTGCGGGCCACCGCGCAGATCACCGGCGTCGACGACGTGGCGGGCGGTGTCCAGGTCACCGTCGCCTTCAGCGTGGAGCGCGAGGGCGGCGACAAGCCGGTGTGTGTCGCGGAGTCGGTGTCCCGGTACTACCTGTAGGCGGTCACTTGGCCGCGCCCACCATCCGCAGCACGAGGTCGGCGTCGAGCGCGCCGACCTCGTCGGGCGTCCAGGGGCCGTCGACGTTGAACCAGCGGGCCACGTCGATGCAGAGCGACATGACGGCGAGGGTGGTGCCCTTCACGTCGAGCACGTCGAACTCGCCGGACGCGATGCCGTCCTCGATGATCCCGCGCACCTCGGCGTCGCACTGCCGGCGCAGGTCGAGGATCTCGGCGCGGGCGTCGGGACCGAGGGAGTCCAGTTCGTACTGGACGACCCGGGCGGTGGTACGGCCGCCCGCGTGCCAGCGGACGAAGGAGCTCACCGCGTCCGCGAGCCGCTCGGTCGCGGTGCCCTCGCGGCGGGCCGCGACCTGGAGGATCTCCAGCGCCTTCGCGTGACCGATCCGGCTGATGCGGTGCAGCAGCTCTTCCTTGGTCTTGTAGTGGATGTAGAGCGCGGCGGGACTCATCCCCGCCCGGCCCGCGATGTCCCGGGTCGTGGTGGCGTGGTAGCCGCGCTCGGCGAACGCCTCCACCGCGGCGACGAGCAGCCGCCGCGCCGCGTCGGGCGTGACCTCGCCCCACGCCGACATCTCGCCGTCGGCCGTCTCCTCCGCCGTACTCATCGCACGCCCCTCTCCACTGTCAGAACCCCCACCATACCGCCGAACCTGAGCGAGCGCTTAGCCTCCCCGCTCGGCGGAGGCCGACCGCGGGCCGGAGCGGGACGAAAGGGGCCGTGCCGCGGGAGCGGCTCGGGGTGGGCCCGGGGGCGCCGCTCGACCAAGGACCGGTCGGTCCCTGGGCTCCCTCGGCCGAGCGGGAAGCTCGCACAGCGCGTCCGCGGAGCCGGACAGGGGCCGAGCCGGGTCAGGCCCGCTCAAGGCTCCCGGACCCGGCCCGCGAAACCGGCACCGGGTCGGTCGGTCCTCCGGGCGGCCCCGTCACAGCTTCTCGAAGGGGTCGTGCTCCGCGAGGAGTTTCTCCAGGCGGGCCTGGTCGACACGGCTGACGATCTGGCCGGCCTCCTGGCGGTCTCGGATGACCTTGGCGAGCGTGAAGGCGGAGGTGACGAGGTACAGGACGGCGATCGCGAGGAAGCCGCGCACCCAGGCGTCGGCGTTCAGGCGGAAGATGCCGACGGCCGTGGCGGCCATGGCCACGGCGAAGGAGGCGACGGCCTGACCGTAGAAGGCGGCCGTGTTCTGCTGCTTGACCGGTGTGTCACTCATGGCCAGAGTCTCGTCCGACTGTGTCCCCCGCCACATCCGCTCAGGTACTCAGGTACTCAGAACGCCGAGACCCCCGTCAACGCCCGCCCGATCACCAGCTTCTGGATCTGGCTCGTGCCCTCGTAGAGGGTCATCACCCGGGCGTCCCGCAGCAGTTTGCCCGCCGGGTACTCGTCGATGTACCCGTACCCCCCGAAGACCTGGAGGGCGTTGTTCGCGGCGCGCACGGCGGCCTCGGAGGCGAAGAGCTTGGCCTTGGAGGACTCGACGGCGAACGGCTGACCCCGGTCGATCAGGTCGGCGACCCGCCAGGTCAGCAGCCGGGCCGCGTCCACGTCGACGGCGATGTCACTGATCAGCTCCTGGACCAGCTGGTGCCCCGCGATCGGCCTGCCGAACTGCTCGCGCTCACCGGCGTACCGGACGGCCGCGTCCAGCGCGGCCTGGGCGATGCCGACACACCCCGCCGCCACCGACATCCGCCCCTTGGCCAGCGCGGACATGGCGACGGAGAACCCCTTGCCCTCCTCGCCGAGCATCGCGGAGGCGGGCACGCGCACACCCTGGAGCACCAGTTCGGCGGTGGCCTGGCCGCGCAGGCCGAGCTTGCCGTGGATGGTCCGGCGGGTGAGGCCCGGTGTATCTGTCGGCACGAGGAAGGCGGAGACGCCCTTGTGGCCGGGAGCGTCCGTCGACCGCGCGAACAGCAGCACCACATCGGCCCAGGTGCCGTTCGTGATGAACATCTTGGTGCCGTCGATGACGTAGTCCTCACCGTCGCGCACCGCACGGGTGGCGAGGTTGCCCGCGTCGGAGCCGGTGCCGGGCTCGGTGAGGCCGAAGCAGCCGACGTACTCGCCGGAGGTGAGCCCGGGAAGCCAGCGCCGCTTCTGCTCCTCGCTCCCCCATCCGGCGACCGTCTTGGCGACGAGCCCCAGGGAGACGGACACGATCCCGCGCACGGACGAGTCGCCCCGCCCCAGCTCCTCGGTGACCAGGCAGTACGCCAGATGGTCGCCGCCCGAGCCGCCGTACTCCTCGTCGATCGTCAGCCCGAGGAAACCGACCTCGCCGAGCTTCTTGACGATGGAGCGGTCGACCTCCTCGGCGCGGTCCCAGGCGACGACATGCGGGGCGATCTCCCGGGTCACGAAGTCCCGCGCCAGCCGCCGGACGGCGGCCTGCTCCTCGCTGAGCCCCAGGTCGACCACGAGATCACCTCACTTGAGAGCGGCGCCTTTAAATTAGCACTGCTAGTTTCTGTTCCGCAGCCCTACTATGTGCGCCATGGCCCGACCGCGCAAGCCCCTCCTCAGCACCGACCGGATCGTCGAGACGGCCCGCGCGCTCGTGGACGCGGAGGGCCTCGCGGCACTGTCCACGCGCCGACTGGCAGCGGAACTCGGCGTCAGCGGCCCGTCCCTCTACAACCACTTCCGGACGAAGGACGAGATCCTGGAGGCCGTCGCCGACTCGGTGAGCGCCCAGGTCGACCTGTCGATGTTCGAGGACGGCCGGGCATGGCGGACCGCCCTGCACGACTGGGCCCTCTCCTACCGCACCGCCCTGCGCGACCACCCCAACATCGTCCCGGTCCTGGCCCAGGGCCCCGGCCGCCGTCCCGCGGGCCTGCGCCTGGCCGACGCGGTCTACGGCGCGATGGTCGACGCGGGCTGGCCCCCGGCGCAGGCCACGTCCATCGGCGCGTTGATGCGGTACTTCATCATGGGCTCGGCGCTCGGTTCGTTCGCCGGGGGGTTCGTGGACGACAAGAGCGCGTACGACCCCGCGGACTATCCCCACCTCGGCCAGGCCCACCTTCTCGCCGAGCGGCAGGAGAAGATCGACGAGCGGGCGTTCGAGACCGGACTGCAGGCTCTGCTGGACGGGCTTGCGCAGCAGTACGAGCAGGTCAGGCTCATGGCGTAGGGATATTTCGGTGGGCGCCGAAGCGTTGCTGCGCGATGCTGGACGCATGACCAAGGACCCGCAGGCCCACCGGTTGGCGAGGCTCGCCGCACTGATCGCCGACGAGACCCGGGCCGCCTGTCTGCTGGCCCTGCTCGACGGCCGGGCCTGGACGGCGGGCGAGCTGGCCCGCCACGCGGGTGTCGCCGCGTCGACCTTGAGCGAACACCTGGGCAAGCTGGTCGCCGGCGGTCTGCTGACACAGGAGCGGCAGGGACGCCACCGGTACGTGCGGCTGGCCGACGCGAGGGTGGCCCACCTGGTGGAGGACCTGGCGGCACAGGTCTCCCCGGATCCGGACTCGTTCCCGCGCCCCCGAAACCTGCGGGAGTCGAGCGCCGGTTCGGCGATGGCCCGGGGACGCACGTGCTACGACCATTTCGCGGGCCGCCTCGGCATCGCCCTGACCGACGCCCTGACCTCGCGTCGACTACTGCGCCAGGACACCGGTTTCGCCCTCACGGACGCGGGCCTGGCCTGGTTCGAGGACATGGGCATCCTGCTCGACCGCAAGGGCCGCCGCCCCCTGGCCCGAGGCTGCCTCGACTGGACGGAACGCCGCCCGCATCTGGCCGGCGTGGCGGGAGCGGCCCTGTGCCGACACGCGCTGGACGCGGGCTGGTGCGTACGCATCGGCTCGGAGCGGGCGGTGAAGGTGACGGCGACGGGAGAACGAGCGCTGGCCGAACACCTGGGAATCGCCGCGGAAACGCTGCACTGAGGTCTTCGCGACCGACCCCGTCCGAAATCCGCGAGCTTCCCCACCCCACCCTTCTCTAGCCTCTGGAGAGTGATGAACTCCCTCCGCCGCACCGAACTCCTCGCGGCCTCCGCAGCGACCGTCACCGTCGTGCTGTGGGCCTCCGCCTTCGTCTCGATCCGCAGCGCGGGCGCCGCCTACTCCCCCGGTGCGCTGGCTCTCGGCCGGCTCCTGTCCGGCGCGCTCGCCCTGGGCGTGATCTGCCTGCTACGCCGGGAAGGGTTTCCCCCACGCTCCGCCTGGCGCGGCATCGCGATCTCCGGCGTCCTGTGGTTCGGCTTCTACATGGTCGTCCTGAACTGGGGCGAACAGCAGGTGGACGCGGGCACCGCGGCCCTGGTCGTGAACATCGGCCCGATCCTGATCGCCCTGCTCGGCGCACGCCTGCTCAAAGACGCAATGCCGCCCCGTCTGCTGGCCGGAATGGCGGTCTCCTTCGCCGGCGCTGTCACCGTGGGCCTGTCGATGTCGGACGACGGTGGCTCCTCGGTGCTCGGCGTGGTCCTGTGTCTGCTCGCGGCGATCGCCTACGCCGGCGGAGTGGTCGCGCAGAAGCCGGCCCTGGGCTCGGCGACTCCGCTGCAGGTGACGACGTTCGGCTGCATCACGGGCGCGGTCGTCTGCCTGCCGTTCGCCAGTCAGCTGGTGTCGGAGGCGGCCGACGCCCCCGCCTCGGCGACCCTCAACATGGTGTACCTGGGCGCGTTCCCGACCGCCCTGGCCTTCACCACCTGGGCCTACGCCCTCGCCCGTACGACCGCCAGCCGCATGGGCGCGACCACCTACGCGGTCCCCGCCCTGGTCGTCCTGATGTCATGGCTGGCGCTCGGCGAGGTCCCGGGCCTGCTCACGCTCGCGGGCGGGGCGCTGTGCCTGGCGGGCGTGGCGGTGTCCCGGTCCCGGTCCGGCGCACGGGCGGCCGCGGCCCCGGTGACGGCACGGGAGCCGGAGCCGCGGCCCGAGAAGGCCTCGGACTCCGTGTGACGCGCCCTGCCCGCGAGCACCTTGACCGGAGCACCCGAGGCGAGATCCGCGCGACCGTCGGTCAGAACACCACCAGTGCCCGGCCGCCCTTGCCCGCCAGCATGTTGTCGAACGCCGCCGGGATGCCGTCCAGCGCGATCCGTTCCGTCACCAGGGCCCCGAGGTCGAGGCGGCCCGCCCGGACGTGCTCGGCGAGCACGGGCAGGTCCTCGGCGGGGTTGGAGTTGCCGTAGACACAGCCCGTGAGGGTGCGTCCCCAGTGGAAGATCTCCAGGGCGTTGAAGGTGACCTGCTGGTCCTTGCCGCCGATGCCCACGACCGTCGTACGGCCGCCGCGGCGGGTGGAGTCCCAGGCCGTGCGGATGGTCGAGGCGCGGCCGACGCACTCGACGGCGACGTCGACGCCCTGTTTGCCGGTGAGGCCCCGGATCTCGCGGGCGGTGGTGTCGGAGGCGATCACGTAGTCGGTGGCCCCGGCGGCGCGCGCCAACTCCTCCTTCTCCGGGGAGACATCGACCGCGACGATCCGCGAGGCGCCCGCGATCCGGGCGGCCTGGAGCGCGGCCAGGCCCACTCCCCCGACGCCGAACACCGCGACCGTCTCGCCCTGCCGGACCCGCGCCGAGTGGTGGACGGCGCCGTAGCCGGTGAGGACGGCGCAGCCGAGCAGGGCCGCGTCGGTGAGCGGGATGCCCTCGGGGAGGGGCAGGAGGCAGGACTCGGAGACGACCGTCTCCTCGGCGAACGCGGCGACGTTCAGGCCGGGGTGGAGGTCGGTGCCGTCGGCGGTGCGGGCGTAGACGTCGGCGGCGCCGCTCAGGGCATTGGCGCACAGCCAGACCTCGCCGAGCGAGCAGGCGTGGCAACTGCCGCAGGAGGGCGCCCAGTTGAGGACCACCTCGGCGCCGGGCGCCACACCGGTGACGCCCTCCCCCACGGCGACGACCGTGCCCGCCCCCTCGTGGCCGAGGACGGCCGGGACGGGGACGCGCATGGTGCCGTTGGACAGGGACAGGTCGGAGTGGCAGACCCCGGCGGCGGCGAGACGGACCCGGACCTGGCCGGGGCCGGGGTCCGGGAGGTCGATGTCGGTGATCTCCAGGGGAGCGCCCACGGCGGGAAGGACGGCGGCACGAACCACGGGAAGGCTCCTAGAACTGGAGGGACTTGGTCTGGAGGTACTCGGCGAGACCGTGCGAGCCGAGCTCGCGGCCGACGCCGGACTGCTTGTAACCGCCGAAGGGGGCACGGGGGTTGAAGCGGCCGCCGTTGATGTCGACCTGCCCGGTGTCCATCCGGCGGGCGAAGGCCACGGCCTCCGACTCGTCGCCGGCCCAGACGGCGCCCGCGAGGCCGTAGACCGTGCCGTTGGCGATGCGCAGGGCGTCCTCCTCGTCCTCGTAGCGCAGGACGGACAGGACCGGGCCGAAGATCTCCTCCTGCGCGATCGTCATGTCGGGGGTGACGTCGGCGAAGACGGTCGGGGCGACGAAATAGCCCTGCTCGCGCGGGGATTCGGGGCCGCCCGCGACGAGCCGGGCGCCCTCGGCGACACCCTTCTCGATGTAACTCCGCACCCGTGCCTGCTGCTTGGCGTTGACGACCGGTCCGATGCGTTCGCCGTACTTCGCGGCGGCCGCGGCGGCGAGCTCGACGGCCTCGTCGTACTGGTCCGTGTGCACCAGCATCCGGGTCCAGGCGCTGCACGTCTGGCCGGAGTTGGACATCACGTTGGCGACGCCGACATTGACCGCCTTGGCGAGGTCGGCGCTCGGCAGGATGACGTTGGCGGACTTGCCGCCGAGTTCCAGGGCGACCTTCTTGAGCGCGGCACCGGCGGTCGCACCGATCCGGCGGCCGACCGCGGTGGAGCCGGTGAAGGAGACCAGGTCGACGTCCGGGTGCTCGACCAGGGCCTGACCCGCGACCGGGCCGAGTCCTGTGACCAGGTTGAAGACGCCGGCCGGGATCCCGGCCTCGTGGACCGCCTCGGCGAAGAGCTGGGCGACCAGCGGGGTGTCCTCGGCGGGCTTGAGGACGACCGTGCAGCCCGCGGCGAGGGCCGGGGCGACCTTGGCGACGATCTGGTGGAGCGGGTAGTTCCAGGGCGTGATCGCGGCGACCACACCGATCGGCTCCTGGTGGACCGTGGAGTTGCCGACCTTCTCCTCGAAGGGGTGCGTCGCGGCGAGTTCGGCGTAGGACGCGGCGACCGCGACGGGGACGGCGGCGTGGACGTTCTGCGAGAACTTCAGCGGCGAGCCGAGCTCCGCGGTGACCGTCTCGGCGATCTCGTCCGAGCGGGCGGCCAGGACGTCCCGCAGGGCGGCCAGCCGGGCGGCGCGCTCGGCCGGAGCGGTCGCTGCCCAGGCCGGGAGGGCGGCGCGAGCGGCCCGTACGGCCAGGTCCACGTCCTCGGCGGCGCCGGCCGGGACCTGCGCGATGACCTGCCCGTCGGCCGGGTTCACGACCTCGATCACGTCCGGGCCGGTGGCCGGGCGCCACTCACCCTCGATGTACATGCCGTCGTGCGCCTTCATGGTGCGTCCTTCCGGGCTGGGCCGTGACGTGCTCGTCGTCCGACCCCATAAACTAGCGACGATAGTTTTCTTGCGCCAGAGCGGGCGGGACCCTCCACGGACATCAGAAGTCGACACGGGCCCGCTCGTCGACGCCCGACTCCTTCTCGATCTTCTCGCTCGCGTCCCGCCACTGCCCACGCCCGCTCTGCACGGTCAGGCCGTTCGGGAAGCCGGGGGTGACCTCCTTGTCGACGAAGGCCATGAACTGCCGGTCGGTGACGGCCGCCGCTCCGTCGGGCCGCGCGGTACCGAAGAAGAGCCGCGTCTCGATGTACGGCGCCCCGCGCTCCGGCGCCGAGGAGTCGGCCTCGGCGAGGGTGGCGTAGGTGGTGGGGGCGGCGGCGCAGAACAGGAGGGCGGCGCCGGCGAGGAGGGACCTGATCCCGGGTCCGGTCCTGGCCCCGGTGAGGAGCGTCCTGACCCTGGTGAGGTGTGTGGTCATACGCACCTGCCTAGCGGGAGGGCGCGGCCAAGTCCGGTTGCCGCGCCCTCAGTTCACTCCATCAGGTCGAGGGTGCCGGGGCGGGGCGGCCGTGGTCTGCCTGCTCTCCCCCCTTGCCCCGCGCCGCCCGCCTCACTCGTCCAGGTCCGGAAGGCGGTCCGGGGACGGGCAGATGCGTTCGCCGTGCTGGTCGAAGACGAAGAGGTGGGAGATGTCGACGAGGAGGGGGACCTGCATGCCGCGGCGCAGGTCGATGTCCGGGGTGGTGCGGACCACGAGGTCGCCGGGGAGGCGGGGGTCGGCCGCGGGGGGCTCGCGGTCCGGTGGGTCCTCCAGGACCACGACGGGGCCCGCGCGGAGGGAGACCGCGCGGTCTTTCAGGCGGTCCAGGACCGTGCCGTCGCGGCGGCGGCGCCGGGGCGGGCGCGCGGCCGGGCGCGGGGCCTCCAGGTCGGGGACGAGGGCGGGGCTGGAGCCGGTGTTGAAGTGGACGAGGACCTCGTGGCCCTGGAACTCCACGTGCTCCACCAGACCGGTGATCGGCATCTCCCCGGGGCGGGCGGAGGTCCGTTCGGCGATGCGGATCGCTTCCGAGCGCAGGCCCACGATCACCTCGCGGCCCTGCTGAACACGGAGCAACTGGTGGTCCAGGGAAAGGGGTTCGGGCAGCCGCAGATACTGCTTGCCCAGGCTGATGGTCATCGCGCCGTCCAGCGGGGCCCGCACCAGCCCACGCAGCAGGTTGATCCGCGGGGTGCCGATGAAGGCGGCGACGAAGACGTTGCGGGGCAGTGCGTACACCGAGCGCGGGGTGCCGACCTGCTGGAGGACTCCGCCGCGCAGGACGGCCACCCGGTCGCCGAGCGACATCGCCTCGGCCTGGTCGTGGGTGACGTAGACCGTGGTGACGCCCAACTCCCGGGTGAGGCCCGCTATTTCGGCGCGCAGGTGATTGCGGAGCTTGGCGTCGAGGTTGGACAGCGGCTCGTCCATGAGGAAGGCGGAGGGGTGGCGGGAGATGGCCCGGCCCATCGCCACCCGCTGGCGTTCGCCACCGGAGAGCTGACCGGGGTAGCGGTCGAGGAGGTCCTCGATGCCGAGCATGCGGGCGGTGGCGTCCACGCGTGCGCGCGGGTCCTCGCCGGGAGCCTCGATGCGCAGCGGGAAGCCGATGTTCCCCCGGCTGGTCATGTTCGGGTAGAGGGCGAAGTTCTGGAACACCATCGCCATCCGCCGCTCGGCGGGCAGCAGGTCGTTGGCGTACTCGCCGTCGAGGTCGAGCCGGCCCTCGGTGATCTCCTCCAGACCGGCGATCATCCTGAGGACGGTGGATTTTCCGCAGCCGGAGGGGCCGAGCAGGACGAGGAACTCACCGGGCGCGATGTCCAGCGAGAGCCGGTCCACCACCCGGATTCCCCGGGTGTAGGTCTTGCTCACATGGTGCAGAGATATGGCGCGTGTCATGACGGTGCCCCCGGGGGCTGGATCAGGCGCTGGTGCTCCGCGGTCGAGAGGCCCCGTGCGGGTCGTACGGGGCTGTGAGTCACGGAAGTTAACGGAATGCATGCGGCCGAGGGAAGAGAGCGGGCGGGATCAGACGCTTTGGTCCAGCCTGCGAGACGACGGACGGCGGGACTCGGCGCGTCGACACGCTCTTCAGCGGGCCGTCACGCACGCAGCGCGCCCCTCACGTACTCAGCGCGTCGTCGCGCTCTGCGCCGGCCGCGGCTCGCGGGTCTGGGTGAGGTGGGCGAAGACGACGACGTTGCTGGTGTAGCCCGTCCGGCGGGTGAAGAGTCCGCCGCAGGTGATCACGCGCAGTTCCGGGCGCCGGGCCCGGCCGTAGACCTCCTTGTCGGGAAAGCCCGCCTTGTCGAAGACCTTCACCCGGTCCACGGTGTAGACGGCGATACGGCCGTCCGCGCGGCCCGCCTCGATCTTCTTGCCCGGCTTCACCTGGGCGAGCGCGGCGAAGACGGCGGGGCCGGTCCTGGTGTCGCGGTGGCCCACGGCGATCGCCGTCCCGGACTCACCGGGCGTGGCGCCGCCCTGGTACCAGCCGACGAGCTTGGGCTTGTCGACCGGTGGTGTCGCCAACTCGCGTCCTCTGATGAGCCGGAGGCCCACGACCGGGGCGTCGATGCCCAGGGAGGGGATGCGGAAGGTCGTCGGGCGGGACCGGGGCAGCGGGCGGGGCGGGGGCGTTCGGGTGGGCGTGGGGCGGGCTGAGGCCGGCGGCTCACCGGCCGCCGCGTCCGGGCCGGCGGCCACCACGGTGTCCGGACCGTCGGGCCCGTCCGGCGCGGTCGGCCTGTCGTCACCCGTACACCGGACCCCCACCGTCACCAGGACGACCGTGAGCACAGCCGTCCTGGTGAGGCGGTAGGCGCGGGTCCGGTACCAGGGCCTGCGTCTGCGCCTACGCGGCGCCATCGGGGCGACGGCGGTTCAGCCGGAAGTACGCGACACCGCCGACCGCCACCAGGCCGACGGCCCCCGCCGCGGTCACCGGAGCGAACGCGGCGGCGGTGTCGACGAGACCACCGCCACCCGCGTGCACACCGCCCTTCGGGCCGCCGGGATCGCTCTGGCTCCAGCCCCCGCCGTCGCGCTGGTCCTCGATCTGGTCGCCCGGCCGTCGCTCCGCGTCGCGCCTGCCGTCGTGGCAGTTGACGCGGAAGACCTTCTCCTTGGGGAGGCCGGCCACGATCCAGGTGATCTTGTACTGCCCGTCCGCCACCCCCAGCGGGTCGGTGTGACCGGCACCCCCGGCGAGCTGGATGGTGCCGGCGACGGTGGCCGCGGTGGGCAGCGGAGGCTGGGGCGTGATGGTGTAGGCGATGGTGGTGAGGACGTCGAAGTTGACGGCATCCAGGTAGAACTTGCAGACCCGGGGATCATCCTTGGCGACGCCGAAAGGCACGCCCACATGGTGGATCCTGATGTCGCCGTTCTCGCCTGCGGCCGATGCGTTCGGCGCCGCCACCCACGATGCACCGGCCGCCGCGAGGGCGGTGAGGACGACCGAGGCGCCCGTGCGGACGCGGAAGGTACGTGGGAGTTTCAGGGTGGGCATGCGCGCTCCTCCGATTCAGACGATTTCCATACAAATCGCTCTTTCGGCAGCACTGTCCTTCATGCGCGCGACGGTCGGCCGCATCAATGCCCGGCGCGCCGTCAGATATCGCTCGTGCGGCGCAACCCCGGGCGCTTCGGCTGCTTCCCCGCAGCCGGTCCGGTCCCTTCAGTCCGCCCCGGCGACCGCAACGCCACCCCCGCCGACAGCAGCAGCAAGGTCCCGAGCATCACGAACGGTGCGGCCACCCCCGCCACTCCCGCGACCAGGCCCGCGGTGGCCGGCGCGGCGACCTGGCCGAGGCGGTTGCCGGTCAGCCGCAGGGCGAGGGCGGTGGAGCGGGCGCCGTCGGGGGCCGCCTGGACGACCGTCGTCATGGACAGCGGCTGTCCCACGCCGAGACAGAAGCCGAGCAGTGCGAGCACGACGGCCAGCGCCCACACCGGGACCGGCAGCGCGATGCCCGCGCACAGCACGGCCGCCAGCAGACACGTCACGGTGAGGAGCAACGCGCGCCCCAGCAGCCGTAGCAGAGGAGTCAGCACCAGCCGGCAGGCGATCGTGGCCGCCGCGCGCAGGCTCAGCAGCAGGCCGATCACCGAGGGGGCGATGCCCCGGTGCTCACCGACCACCGGGAGATACGCGGTGAGGATGTCGGTGGCGGACAGCACGGACAGGCTCACGAAGATGCCCCCGGGAACGCCCCGGGTCCTGAGGATGCGTCCGACGGGGACCGGGTCGCCGTGCCCGGTACGGGACTTGGCCGCCGTGTCGCGGTGCTCGATGCGCCACAGCGACAGGCACGCGAAGGCCGCCCCGGCGCCCGCGACGAGCAGCGCGAGCGCACTCGTGCCCGCCATGTCGGAGCCGCCGATCAGCGCGCCCGCCGCGACCGGGCCCACCAGTTGGCCCAGGGAGGCGCCGATGGTGAAGTGGCCGAAGTTGCGGTCCTGTTCGTGCGGGGCGGACTGGCGGGCGACGAGGGACTGGGCGCCGATGACGAAGCAGAGGTGACCGAGGCCCATCACCCCGCTCCAGACCGCCATGGTCCACAGGGAGCCCGCGATCCCGCTCAGCGCGCAACCACCGGATATGAGCACGACCCCGACCGGCAGCAGCGGCGCGCACCTCCCGTGATCCGTACGGCGGCCCAGCGGTACGGCGGCGAAGAGCGGCAACAGCGCGTACACACCGGCGATGACGCCGATCGCCCGCTCGTCCGCGCCGAGCGCGAGGGCCCGGTAGGAGACGGCGGGCCGGGCCATCGACACCGCCCCCTGCGCGAAGCTGAAGGCGATGACGAGGCGGAGCAGCCAGCCGCGGTTCCCACCGGGCGCCATGATCAAGTCCTCCGTGGACGGGAAAGAAGCGGATCAGATGATTCCGAAGAGGATCCCTGCCCCGAGGATCAACAGGCATGTGAGCGCGGCCCACTTGACGACGAACCGGGTGTGGTCGCCGAACTCCACCTTGGCCATACCGACCAGGACGTACACGGCCGGGACGAGCGGGCTCGACATGTGCAGCGGCTGACCGACGAGCGAGGCGCGGGCCATCTCCAGCGGGGTGACGCCGTGCGCCGCGCCGGCCTCGGCGAGGACCGGCAGGACGCCGAAGTAGAAGCCGTCGTTGGACATGAAGTACGTGAGCGGGAGGCTCAGGACGCCGGTGACCAGGGCCATGTGCGGGCCCATGCCCTCGGGGATGACGTCCACCATCCAGCGGGCCATGTGGTCGACCATGCCGGTGCCCTGGAGGACGCCGGTGAAGACGGCGGCGGCGAACACCATGCCGGAGACGTTGAGGACGTTGTCTGCGTGGGCGGCGAGGCGGGCCTTCTGGTCGGGGATGTGCGGGAAGTTCACGGTGAGCGCGAGCGCGGCGCCGAGCAGGAACAGCACCGGGATCGGCAGCCACTCCATGATCATGGAGGTGAGCAGGATGGCCGTGAGCAGCGCGTTGAACCAGTACAGCTTGGGGCGCAGGGTGGGCCGGTTCGGGTCGAGGACCTGGAAGCGCTCGGCGTCGCCGGCCTCGTCGTCCTCGGCGTCGGTGCCTGAGCCGGAGCCGCCGGTGGCCGGCGCGGCCTTGCCCGGGCCGGAGGCACCGGAACCGGCGCCGACCAGGACGGTCTCGGTCTCCTCGACCTTCTCGTCGACCAGGACCTCGTTCAGCGTGAGCACGCCGAGCCGCTTGCGCTCGCGCATGCCGAGCACGTACGAGAGGACGAAGACGCCCAAGAGGCCGACGGCCAGGGCCGGGATCATCGGGACGAAGATGTCGCTGGCGTCGAGCTTCAGCGCGGTGGCCGCGCGGGCCGTCGGACCGCCCCAGGGCAGCGTGTTCATCACGCCGTTGGCCATGGCGGCGACGCCGGTCATCACGACCAGGCTCATCTTCAGGCGCTTGTACAGCGGGTACATCGCCGAGACGGTGATCATGAAGGTGGTCGAGCCGTCACCGTCCAGCGAGACGATCGCGGCGAGGATCGCCGTACCGACGACGATCCGCATCGGGTCGGCCTTCGCGAACTTCAGGATCCCGCGCACCACCGGGTCGAAGAGGCCGACGTCGATCATCACACCGAAGTAGACGATCGCGAACATGAGCATCGCCGCGGTGGGGGCGAGGCTGGTGACGCCGTCGATGACGTAGTCACCGAGCTTGGCGCCCTTCCCGACGAAGACGCAGAACAGGGCCGGGATCAGTACGAGCGCCGCGATCGGCGACATCTTCTTCATCATGATCAGGACCAGGAAGGTCGCGATCATGGCGAAGCCGAGGATGGTCAACATGAGTGGATACCTAACGTTCGCCCTTGAACTCCCACCGGAGTCGGCAGTGCGATGACGTTAGGACCCGTCAAGCGGCGTTAACAAGACGTTGACATGCGAGCAATAAGCGCAAAACTGCTGGTCACAGCTTTGCACTGCTCACAGCGTCGCTACGGCGGCTGTTTTTCGGCTGGGGGTCCGGGGGCCGCGCGGCGGTAGCCGCATATCGACTCAGCCCCCGGGGAAAAGCAGTACCGGTACGCCGTTGAGGACCGCGTTGCCCGAGAGCGGGTCGAGCAGGCTGCCGTCGAGGAGCTGGTTGACGTTGACGCCGGGGTCCTTGGCGGCGTGGCCGAGCCGGGTCCCGGGCCGGTCGTGACCCCAGCCGTGGGGCAGGCTGACCACGCCGGGACGCATCGCGTCTGTGAGCTCGGCCTCGGTGACCACCTCTCCCCCGGCACCCTTGACCCGCACCGCGGCGCCGTCCCTCAGGCCGAGCCGCTCGGCGTCCTCGGGGTGGATGTGCAGGGTGCAGCGGTTGGTGCCGCCGGTGAGGGCGGGGACGTTGTGCATCCAGCTGTTGTTGGAGCGCAGGTGCCTGCGGCCGACGAGGACCAGCCCGTCGGCCTTGTGCCGCAGGGCCTCGCGCAGCCGGGGCAGGTCGTCGGCGATCGGTTGCGGCAGCAGTTCGACCTTGCCGCTCCTGGTCTTCAGCGGCTGCGGCAGCCGGGACTTCAGCGGGCCGAGGTCGATGCCGTGCGGATGCGCGAGCAGCCGCGCGAGGCTCAGCCCGTCCGGGCGTACGCCGAAACCGTCGCCGTAGGGGCCTAGTCGCAGCATCATGTCGAGCCGCCGCTCGGGCCCGGTGTCGCCCTGCAGAAGTGCCGCCAGCTCGAGTGGTTCGCGGCCGTGCACGGGCGAGTGGGCGTCCTTGACCGCCTTGCCGAGGGTCTGGCCGATGACCAGGTCGTCCACGGCGGACGGGTCGGCGCCGTGCATGCCGGTCGCGGCGAGGATCAGCCGGGCGAGGATCTCCGTCTCCGCCATCCGGCCGGGCTCCAGCGGGACGGCGGGGCGGGTGTAGCGGACCTGGTTGCGCACGGCGAGGGTGTTGAAGGCGAAGTCGTGGTGCGGGCTCTGGGAGGGCGGGGGCGGCGGCAGCACGACGTGGGCGTGGCGCGAGGTCTCGTTCAGGTACGGGTCCACGCTGACCATGAAGTCGAGCGAGCCGAGGGCCTTGTCGAGCCGGTCGCCGTCGGGGGCCGACAGTACGGGGTTGGCGGCGACTGCGATCAGCGCCCGGATCGGCTCGCCCTGCTCGGTCGCGGTGTCGATCTCCTCGGCGAGCGCGGAGAGCGGCAACTCGCCCTTGGCCTCGGGGTGTCGGCTCACCCGGGAGTGCCAGCGCCCGAGGGCGAACCCGTGGCTGGGTCCCGCGGGCCGGGGCGTCCGGTCGGTGGCGGCCTGCGGGAAGAGGGCGCCGCCGGGCCGGTCGAGGTTGCCGGTGAGGATGTTGAGCACGTCGACGAGCCAGCTCGCGAGGGTGCCGTGCGGGACGGTGCAGCTGCCGATGCGACCGTATACGGCGGCGGTTGGGGCGGCGGCGAGTTCGCGGGCGAGGGTACGGATGGTGGGGGCGTCGACGTCGCAGGCGTCGGCGACGGAGTCCGGAGTGAAGTCCCGTACGGCTGCGCGGAGTTCGTCGAGCCCTTGGAGATGCGGGGTCAACTCCCCGGTGTCGACGAGCCCTTCCTCGAAGAGCACGTACGCCATCGCCGCGAGCAGCAACGCGTCGGTACCGGGCCGGACGGCGATGTGGCGGTCGGCGAGCCTCGCGGTGCGGGTGCGGCGGGGGTCGATGACGGTGAGGGTGCCGCCGCGCGCCTTGAGCGCCTTGAGCTTGCCGGGGAAGTCGGGGGCGGTGCACAGACTCCCGTTGGATTCCAGGGGGTTGGCGCCGATGAGGAGAAGGTGGTCGGTGTGGTCGAGGTCGGGCACGGGGATGGCGTTGGCGTCGCCGAACAGCAGCCCGCTGGAGACGTGCTTGGGCATCTGGTCGACCGTGGACGCGGTGAAGACGCTGCGGGTGCCCAGTCCGGCGAGCAGCACCGGCGGGTAGAGGGCGCCGGCCATGGTGTGGACGTTGGGGTTGCCGAGGACGACCCCGACGGAGTTCGCCCCGTGTCCCTCCACGACCGCCCGGATGCCGGCGGCGACCGCGTCGAAGGCCTCCTCCCAGGTGGCCTCGTGCAGCTCCCCGTCCCGTCGTACGAGAGGCGTGCGCAGCCGGTCGGGGTCACCGTCGACGGCCCCGAAGGAGGCGCCCTTCGGGCAGATGAAGCCCTTGCTGAACACGTCGTCGCGGTCCCCGCGGGCGCCGGTGACCCGGGTCCCCTCGACGGTGAGCGTCAGACCACAGGTGGCCTCGCACAGGGGGCAGATACGCAGAGCGGTGCGGGACACGGGTCCTCCCGGGGCAGCGGTGCCTGTCCCGGTGAGCATACCGACCGGTAGGGATGGGCGGGAGGGGTTGTCGACGGTCAGTCCAGAACCCGCGCCAGGTAGGCGCGCAGCATCTCCCGGGCCTCCTGGATGATCCGCTCGTCACCTTCGGGCGCCATCCGGAAGGCCAGGTGGACCAGGGTGTCGGCGGTTTCCACGGCGATGAGGAAGGTGCGGCGCAGATCGTCGTCCGGTTCGCGGGAGAGGTAGCCGGACAGGAGGTCGGTGAGGCGGTCGGCGACGCGGTGGTTGGGTTCGGCGTGGCGGGCGCCGACGGGGATCTGGTTGCCGAAGTCGACGAGGGAGAAGCCGGGGGCGGTGCGCTTCATGGCGAGGTACTCGTCGAGCACGACGTCCATCGCCGTACGCCAGCCTCCTTCCGCACCGGACTCCTTGAGGCGGTCGGTGACGGCGACCGTGAACCGCTCAAGGTTGCGCTGCGCGAGGGCGTCGACCATCTGCCGCTTGTTGCCGAAGAAGCGGTAGACGGAGCCGATGGGCACGCCGGCGCGCTGGGCGACGGCGCGGGTGCTGAGGGCGTCGTAGCCGACCTCGTCGAGCAGGTCGGCGCAGGCGTCGAGGATTCTGGTCAGCCGTTCGGCACTGCGCCGCTGCACGGGCGCACGGCGAAGCGAGGTCGCTTGGGGCACGGGCTTCATGATGCCTTTCCGCCGTCGTCCGGTGAACCCTGCCACCTGGTACGGGGCCGGGGGCCCGCGGCACTCATCGGCCACCGTCGGAACGGGCCGCGAGCCGCGCTTCCGAGACCGGCCTGCGGGGCGGGGACGGGGCCGCCCGTGCGCTGCGCGTCCGAGACCGTGGCACCAGTGGCCGTACCGCCCTGCCGGGGGCCTGGCCACCAGCACCCACCCGCACCGCAAGCCACACTCACAAGCCACCGCCACTCACGCGCGTGCGCGTGGTGAACCGCAAGCCCAACCCGCCCCCGCCCCTGCCCGCACCCGCACCCGCCACGAGCCCCACACCCGAGACCGCGCCGCCGATGCCCGTGCCGACCTGCGGGGCCGGGTCGCCGGCCCACGGCCGGCCGTGGGCCGCACACCCAAGACCGTGCCACGGGTGCCCGTGCCGCCCTGCGGGGCCGGGACACCGCCATCCACCCTCACCGCAAGCCGCACTCACAAGCCACCGCCACTCACGCGCGCGTGCGTGGTGAACCGCAAGCCCAACCCGCCCGCACCCGCACCCGCCACGAGCCCCACACCCGAGACCGCGCCGCCGGCACCCGCGCCACTCCGCTGGGCCGGGACGCCGGTGCCCGTGACGCCCTGGCGGGCCGGGACACCGTCGTCCGCCCTCACCGCGGGCTGCTGCGCCAAGGCAACCCCGCCGCCGCCCGCGCTCGTCCTGAGCCGTGAGACCGGAGTACCACGGGCGGCGCCCGTCGTGGACCGCAGGCTCGAAGCAACGCCCGCGCTCCCCGTGGACCCCGACCCCGACCCCGAAGCACCGCTCCCCGAACCCGCACCCCCCATCGCCCGCGGCTTCGACGCCGTAACGTCTGCCGTGCTTTCCACCGGGGCTCCGTCGACGGCCCAGACGGTGCCGTCGTCGGCGTAGAGACGGGCGGTGAGCTTGTGGGTGCCCTGCGGGACGTACGTGGCCGGGAGGTGGCAGGACGGGGCGCGCAGGGTGGTGACGGGGCGGTCGTCCACGAAGAGGACGGCGACACCGCGGCCGGAGACCGCCTTCGCCCGCGCCGCGGCGGGCGAGAAGGTGAAGTTCTCGACGGTCAGCCGCACGGACCAGCTGTCGTCGGTGTCCGGCTGCACCACTATGCCGACATCGGGGGCGTTGTCCTTGTCCACCTCGCGGTAGTGCCGACCCTCGTGATCGGTGTCGTCGAGGACCTTGCCCACCGGTGAGACCGACTGCCCGTCCTTCTGCTTCCGTGCCCCATCGGCGCCACAGCTCACGGATCCGGTCACCAGCAGGACACAGACCGCGAGCAGGGCAAGAAGTCCCCGCGTCCACGACATGCCGGGGAGCGTAGAACACAGGTCCGACAACGCGAATCCCCCTGGGGTCTGGTTCTCCTCCTCCCTGAGGAGGTCACGAGCGGGACATCGGTTCCAGAAAACCCCCTCTTGCGCCGACCAGACCGCAATCCTACGGTGTTCCATAGGAATCAGACCGCAAGGGAGCGATCATGAGCGGGGACGCAGCGATCACGCGCGGCGACGCACGCAAGACCGCCGAGAGCCTGACCCACCTCTCCGGATTCGGCAACGAGCACGCCTCGGAGGCCGTCCCCGGCGCCCTCCCCGAGGGCCGCAACGCCCCGCAGCGCGCCCCCCTCGGCCTGTACGCGGAACAGCTCAGCGGTACGGCGTTCACCGAGCCCCGCGCCCACAACCGCCGCTCCTGGCTGTACCGGATCCGCCCCTCCGCCGCGCACCCACCGTTCACCCACACCCACAACGGCCGGATCCGCACGGCCCCCTTCACCGAGTCGGTCCCCGACCCGAACCGGCTGCGCTGGGACCCGCTGCCCGAGCCCCCCGAGGGCACCGACTTCCTCGCCGGCCTGTGGACCCTCGGCGGCAACGGCGACGTCACCCAGCGCACCGGCATGGCCGTGCACCTCTACCACGCCACCGACTCCATGGACCGCGTCTTCAGCGACGCCGACGGCGAGCTGCTGATCGTCCCCGAGCGCGGCGGGCTGCTGCTGCGCACCGAGTTCGGGCTGCTCCATGTGGAGCCGGGACACGTGGCACTGATCCCTCGTGGGGTGCGCTTCCGTGTGGAGCTGCTGGACGAGTCGGCCAGGGGGTATGTGTGCGAGAACTATGGAGCCCCCTTCCAGCTCCCCGACCTCGGCCCGATCGGCGCCAACGGCCTCGCCAACGCCCGTGACTTCCTCGCCCCCGTCGCCGCCTACGAGGACGTCGAGGGGCCGGTGGAGGTGGTCAACAAGTTCTGCGGCAACCTCTGGACGGCGACCTACGACCACTCCCCGCTGGACGTGGTCGCCTGGCACGGCAACCATGTGCCGTACGTCTACGACCTGCGCCGTTTCAACGTCATCGGCTCCGTCTCCTACGACCACCCCGACCCGTCGATCTTCACCGTGCTGACGTCCCCGTCGGACACCCCGGGGCTGGCCGGAGTCGACTTCGTGGTCTTCGCGCCACGCTGGCTGGTCGGCGAGGACACCTTCCGGCCGCCGTACTTCCACCGGAACGTG
Organism: Streptomyces sp. NPDC005303; assembly: GCF_040607335.1. NCBI lineage: Bacteria > Bacillati > Actinomycetota > Actinomycetes > Kitasatosporales > Streptomycetaceae > Streptomyces > Streptomyces sp. NPDC005303. The sequence continues at coordinate 259,450 of NZ_JBEXGM010000003.1, forward strand.
ATGAGCGAGTACATGGGCCTGATCGAGGGCGCCTACGACGCGAAGGCGGAGGGCTTCGTGCCGGGCGGCGGCTCGCTGCACAACATGATGTCGGCGCACGGGCCGGACCGGGAGACGTTCGACCGGGCGAGCGCGGCCGAGCTGAAGCCGCAGAAGGTGGACGACGGGCTGGCGTTCATGTTCGAGACGCGCTGGCCGGTGACGCTCACCGCGCACGCGGCCCGGGCGGACCACCTCCAGCCGCACTACGACGCCGTGTGGCGGGGCCTGGAACGCCACTTCCGCCCGTCGCGCTGAGCCGACCATTGCACTGACCGATCCGCGAAAGGTACGGATAGCCCGTGACCTCCTTCGCCCCGGACTCGATCGTCCTGAACCGCAAGCTGCCGCTCTGGTACCAGGTGTCGCAGTCCCTGCGCGCCTCGATACTCGGCCGCTCACCCCAGGACCCGCTGCGCCTGCCCACCGAGGAACAGCTGGCGGGGCACTACGGCGTGAGCGTGCTGACCATGCGGCAGGCGCTGAAGGAGCTGGAGGACGAGGGGCTGATCACCCGTCACCGGCGCCGGGGCACCTTCATCGAGCCGGACGCCCGCCGGGGCAGCCCGGTCCGGCTGCTCGGCTCGGTGGACGCGATCGTGGCCCAGCAGTCCGGCATGACGACCGAACTGCTGGAGCACGGCAAGTCGCCGATCCCGAGCGAACTCGCCGAATATTTCCCGGAATTGGACGAGGTGGCCTCGTACCACCGACTGCGCAGCGACGAGAAGACCGGCGAGCCGACCAACCACGCCCGCAACTACGTCCGCCCCGAACTGGCCGCGCGCATCGACCCGTCGGACCTGGTGCGCTGGCCGATGACCAAGGTGCTGCGGGACGTGGTCGGAGCGGACATCAGCCGCATCACGGACACGGTGGAGGCGCGGCTCGCGGACCCCGAGACCGCCCGGCTGCTCCAAGTCCCGCTGCTCAGCCCGATCCTGCACTACACGGGAGTCACCTACGACACGGGCGGCAGGGTGCTCGACGCGGCGGTGATCCACTACCGGGGCGACCGGTTCTCCTTCACGGTGACCCTGGACGCCACATGAGCTCACCGGCCCCGGCTGCCTGTCGGCGGAAGGTCGTACGATGCCCAGCGTGACGCACGACGACGCTCCGCCGCTGGCGGACCTCATGCCGTGGTCCGTCGCACCGCCGCGGCTCGGCCGGGGGTGGCCGACGGGCCCCGACGCGGCGTCCCTGAAAGCCCGCTGGGACGCTCTGCTCAAGGCCGAGGGGCCCGACCGGGAGGCTTTGTTCGAGCCCACCCGCTCCCGCACCCTGCGCTCGGCGGTCGGAGCGCTGCCGGGGCGCACGGGCGGCACGGAGAGGCTCGCGCGCGCCACCGGGCCCTGCCCGGAGCCGGTGCGGGTCCTGCACGCGCCCTTCGACGAGCAGTGGCTGATCCCGGACCACCGGCTGATCGACGCGGCCCGGCCCGAGCTGTGGCGGGTGGCGGACGAGGAGCAGGTGTTCGTGGTGGAGACCCCCACGGACGGCCGGGGCCCCCAGCTCCTCGCGACCTCGCTGCTCCCCCTGCTGCGCCCGGGCCGTATCCGCCCGCTGTACCGCCGGCCGGGCGGCACCGAACCGAACCTGACCCCGGGCCTCCTGGAGCACCTGCGCACCCGGCTCGGGATCTCGGTGCAACCCCTGGACGTCCTCGCCTGGATCATGGCGACGGTCCGCCCGGACCTGACCGTCCCGCTCACCGGCGACCCCGAACTGTGGTCCCGTGGCGTCGAGACGGGCCACCGCGTCCTGTGGCTGATGCGCCGCGACGGCGACCGTCCGAAGCTGCCCGGAGGCCGTCGCCCGTACGTCCGTGCTCCGCTGCCGTCCCGGCCGCTGATCCTGGACTACGACCGCGAAGAGGAGGCCCTGCTGCTGGACGAGGGCCGCGTCTCCCCCGTACCGCCCAAGGCCTGGGACTTCGAGGCGGGGGGTGTGCGGGTGCTGGAGCAGTGGTTCGCGGCGCGCGTCACGGAAGCGGAGCCGGGCACGCTGTCCGCGATCCGTCCGGCGACCTGGCCCCAGACGTGGACGTCCGAACTCCTGGAACTGATCACCGTGCTGGCCCTGCTGGCCGATATCCAGCCCTTCCAGGAGGAGTTGACGTCGCAGATCACCGCGACCGATCTGCGCGGGGCGGGGCTGCTGCCGGTCCCGGACCCGGCCCGCAGGCCGGCGTCGGTCCTGGACGGGCACGAGGAGGGGCCGGAGGGGCAGCTCGCACTGCTCTAGCTCCTGGGCTCGAAGCCGTCCAGGACCCGCCCCAGCATCCGCTCGAACACCGCGTCCAGATCGATCGGCCCCGCGTCCTCCATGAACGACGCCGCAAGCCGTGGATACGCCCCGGACGCCACCTGACTGCCCAGGTACGCGATCCGGACGGCGTTCTCCTGCTCCTGCGACCAGGGCAGCGACCGCACCCGCTCGGCGGTGGAGAGCTCGTTCGAGACGTACGTCGTCACACACCCGTTGAGCATCGCGACCAGCTCGATCTTCGTGCCGGCGGGGGCGTCCAGCGGGTCGAGGCAGGCGAGGCAGTGTTCCAGGTAGCGCAGGGCGTTGGGGCTGAAGCCGTACACGCCTGACATCAGCCGCACCATCCAGGCGTGCCGGTGCATGAGCGCCTTGGTCTGGCGGGCGTTGCGCAGCATGTCGGCCCGCCAGTCACCGGTCGGCTCGAACAGCTCGTGCTCGCCGCTGACCGCGTCCACCATCAGCTCGTACAGGTCCTCCTTACGGGGGACATAGTTGTACAGCGACATGGTCCCGCAGCCCAGTTCGGCCGCGACATGGCGCATCGACACCGCGTCAAGGCCCCCGGCGTCGGCCAGCCGCACGGCCGCCGCCGCGATGTCAGCCCTGGTGAACGCGGGTTTCGGTCCACGCCCGGCCCGCTCGGGACGGGCCCAGATCACTTCGGGTACGGCCGCTCGGCCCGCCATCGATCATCACCTCGGCCACCATCCTAGTTACGTACAGCGTACGTAGTGCGCTATGGTCCTGGCATGACTTCTACGTACGCTGTACTTAGTGAAGGTCTGGAAAAGCGGTTCGGGGAGGTCCATGCCCTGCGCGGCCTCGATCTCGCGGTCGCTCCGGGCACGGTCTGCGGCATCCTCGGCCCCAACGGCGCGGGCAAGACCACGGCCGTACGGCTGCTGACCACGCTGCTGCGGCCGGACGCCGGCTCCGCCCGGGTCGCCGGGCACGACCTCGTCCGGGAGCCGGAGGCGGTACGGCGCGCCATCGCCGTCACCGGGCAGTACGCCTCGGTCGACGGGGACCTCACCGGGCGGCAGAACCTCAGGCTGTTCGCCCGGCTGCACCGGGTGCGGGGGCCGGCCGAGCGGGCCGCCGAGCTGCTCGACCGCTTCGGACTGACCGAGGCCGCCGACCGGGCCACGTCCAGCTACTCGGGCGGAATGCGCCGCCGTCTCGACCTGGCGGCGAGTCTCATCCGCCGCCCCGAGATCCTGTTCCTCGACGAGCCGACGACCGGACTCGACCCGGCAAGCCGCAACCTCGTCCGGGACGCCGTGCGCGAGCTGACGGTGGACGGCACGACCGTGCTGCTGACCACGCAGTACCTGGAGGAGGCCGACCAACTCGCCCACGACATAGCCCTCGTGGACAGGGGGCGGGTCGCCCACACCGGTTCGCCGGCCCAGCTCAAGGCGCTGATCGGGGCGTACGTCGAGATCGTCGTCGCGGACCCGGACGTCCTGGTGAAGGCGGCCGGGGTCCTCGATCAACTCACCGGCGGGGAACCGTCGTTCGACCACGACCGGAACTCGGTCGGCGCCGTCACCCGGGACCCCACGCTCACCCTGCCCCGGCTGGTGCGCGAACTGGACGCGGCGGGTGTGCCGTTGCTCGACGCGAGCATTCGGCCGCCGACCCTCGACGACGTCTTTCTGCGACTCACCAAGGAGCTTGCGACATGAGCATGCTGGCCTACGACGGCACCGCGATGCTGGGCCGTCAGCTGCGGCGGGTCCGGAACAACCCGGGGCTGCTGATCCTGACCCAGACCATGCCGATCACGATGTTGCTGTTCTTCGGCTATGTCTTCGGCAGCGCACTGGCGATGCCGGGCGAGGAGTACCGGTCCTTCCTGGTGCCGGGCCTGCTGGTGGCGACGGCGGCGAACGGGATCATGACCGGGATGTTCCAGGCGGCGCAGGACGTCCACCGGGGCGTGACCGACCGGCTGCGCACCCTGCCGATCAGCCGGGCGGCCGTGCCGCTCGGCCAGTCGGTCGCGGACGTGGTGGTGACCGCCGCCGGCACCGTGCCGTTCCTGCTGGTGGGGCTCGCGGTGGGGTGGCGGGTCGAGGGGTCCGCGCTCCAAGCGGTCGGCGCCGTCGCGTTGTTGCTGCTGTTCCGGTTCGCGACCACCTGGATCGGGATCTTCCTCGGCCTGCTCACCCGCAACGAGGAGGCCGCCGGTCAGCTGGGCGGCGCGACGTTCATCCTGCCGCTGCTGTCCAACGCGTACATCCCGACCGAGGGACTGCCCGGGTGGCTGCGCACTCTCGCCGAGTGGAACCCGATCAGCGCGGTGGCCACGGCCCTGCGGGACCTCTTCGGCAACGCCCCGGTGCCGGAGGGGGACGCCTGGCCGGTGGCACATCCGATCGCCGGGTCACTGCTGTGGTGTGCGGTGCTGCTGGCGGTCTTCGCACCGCTCGCCGTACGGAGACATGCGCGCGGGGAGAGCTGAACGCCTCTTGCCGGGAGGGGAGTTCGGGCCCGGGCCGACCTCGGAGCGGGCAGCCGAAGGTGTTGCGTACGGGAGACCGAGCCTGGGGGACGTGCCCCACGCTCGGGAGACTCACCTGGATCGTGCTGCACGCCGTGGGGATGACGGACAGGAACGCAGCACGATACCGGGCGGCGAGGGCTCAGTGCCCGCCGAACAGCGAACGGCGCAGTCGGCGCAGCGGCGCGAACAGCGAGACGCGGCGTACCCGCGCACCCCTGTCACTGCGCTCCTGCTTGCTGGTGTCACGCGCGGTCAGCTCGCGCATCAGTGACGTCGCCTCGGCCGCCTCACGCTGCGGGACGGCAGGTCCCGAAAGCACCGAGAGATGGCGGTCGAGGCGCGAACTGGTCGCGCTGCTCCCGCAGGTGATCGCAGGGACCCTCGCCCTGCGCACTGTTATCTGTTCCATGTCACTCCCCACCCGTACGAGTCCACCCGGCCCGGGCAGGGTAACCCTATCGCCCCGTCGGAGCACACGTGTATCGGCGTCACAGGATTCACCTTCCCCGTAAGGGTGTTGACGACCCCTCCATGATTACTCTCCGAATCCAACAGATTTCAGGGCGAGTTGGACAATCGGCTGGGTGGTGGGCTGCGGTGACCCACCGTCGGGCTCGACCGTCACAGCCAGTGATGTCGCGGACTTGTCGAGTCCGCTCGCCACCAGGGGCGTGTCGGCGGCGAAGAGCCCGAGGGAGCGCGGTTGCCCGTTGGGGCGCATCACCCACAGTTGGCGCACGCGGCCGCTCGGGGGCGCGCTGTACCCGCTCAGGGTGACGACCGCACGCCCCTCCGATGCGGAAGCGATCACTCCGATCGTTCGGCCCTGTGCGTCCTGCCCCCGGGTCGTGAGCGCATCCGCGGCCTGGAGAACGTGGGCGATCTCACTGGCCTGGACCTTCTGCGCGTCCAGTTCGTCCTGGGTCCGGTTGGCCTGGACGGCGAACAGCGAGGCGACGACGAGCGCCGCGGCCGCGGTGGCCGTCGCGAAGGGCACGAACAGGGGACGCCGCTGACGCTGCCTGGGCGGCGGCTGCACGCCCCAGACATGGGGCGGCAGCTGCGACTTGCGCGCCCGTACCGGCTCCGGTCGCGCGCGGGCCGGCTCCGGCCGTACGGCGGACTCCTGCGGAATGGTCCGTACGGCGGCCAGCACCCGGTCGCGCATCGCGGACGGCGGCGGCGCGGCGGCCGACCACGCGAGCCGTACCGCGTCCTCGGACAGGGCACGCACTTCCGCCGCACAGCTGTCGCAGTCCTTGAGGTGCCTCTCGAAGCGGGCCCGCTCGGGCGGCTCCAGCGCGTCGAGGGCGTACGGGGCCGCGAGGGAGTGCAGATCTTCCCGGCGGAAGAGGCTCATGCCGCACCTCCCAGGCACTCCCGCAAGCGGGTCAGTCCGTCACGCATCCGCGTCTTCACCGTCCCCAGCGGCAGCGAGAGCCGCTCGGCCACTTCACGGTACGTGTAGCCGTCGTAGTAGGCGAGGGTGACCGACTGGCGCTGGAGTTCGGTCAACCGGTCCAGGCACCGGCGTACCCACTCTCGTTCGAGGCCCGCCTCCACCTCCTCGGTCACCTGGTCGAAGGCGGGGTGGTGGGCCCGGTGTGCCTCGCGCTGCTCGCGTTCACCGGCCGCGCGGGCGCTGCGCACCCGGTCGACGGCGCGGCGGTGCGCGAGGGTGAGGATCCAGGACAGCGCGCTGCCCCGGCGGGGGTCGAACCGCGCGGCCGACCGCCAGGTTTCCAGCAGCACCTCCTGCGACACCTCCTCCGACTGCGCCGGATCCCGCACCACACGCCGTACGAGCCCGAACACCGGCCCGGCGACGAGCCCGTAGAGCTCCTCGAACGCCATCTGGTCCCCGCCCGCCACGAGCAACAGAAGCTCATCCGCTTCCAACTCGCCGCCCCCTCCCGCAAAGCCGCACCTGGGCCGTCCCGTCCCACGAGGTATTCGCAACGAACACACCTCCGGATGGGGTTACGGATCAGAACGTCGAAAACGCGGGTCGAGCAGCAGAAAAGAAGTTTTGAGATTCGACCAATCCGCCCCGCCCACCGCTCCGAATCCCCGAGCGTCAGGCAAGTTGGACTGAGGACGGACGGCATGACACCTATCTCCAGGAGCGGCTCGGGACGCAGGAGTCTCGTGACTCTCGTATGTGGTGCGCTGGCCGCCGGGGGGCTCGCAGCCGCCGGTGTGGCCACGCTGGAACCGGGGGCGGCTTCCGCCTCCAGTCACCGGGAGGCCCCGCTGATCTCGGGTGACCCCCAGTACGACAACACGGACGTGTACGCGTTCGTCAGCCCCGACAAGCCGGACTCGACGACGATCGTCGCGAACTGGATCCCGTTCGAGGAACCCGGGGGCGGCCCGAACTTCTACCAGTTCGCCGAGGACGCGCAGTACGACCTCCACATCGACAACAACGGTGACGGACAGGGCGATCTGCTGTACCGCTTCACCTTCAAGACGCACGTCAAGAACAAGAAGTCGTTCCTGTACAACACCGGCGTGGTCGAGAGCCTCGACGACCCGGACCTCAACGTCACACAGACGTACGACATCGAGCTCTTCCGGCTGAAGCACCAGAAGGTCGAGTACAAGACGAAGGTCGCCGACGACATCCCGGTGGCGCCGTCGAACGTCGGCAAGGCGTCCATGCCGAACTACGAGAAGCTGCGCGACCAGGCGGTCTACAAGCTCCCCGGCGACGCGACGGCGTTCGCCGGCCAGGCCGACGACCCGTTCTTCGCGGACCTGCGCGTCTTCGACCTCCTGTACGGCGGGAACCTCAGCGAGGTCGGCAACGACACGCTCAAGGGCTACAACGTCAACTCGATCGCCCTGCAGGTCCCGACGGAGATGATCGCCGAGTCCTCGCACCAGCCGGTGGTGGGCATCTGGTCGACGACCCAGCGCAGGAACGCGCAGGGGTACTACTCCCAGGTCTCGCGCCTCGGCAACCCGCTCGTCAACGAGGTCGTCAACCCGCTCAAGGACAAGGACAAGTTCAACGCGTCCTCGCCGTGGGAGGACGGGCAGTTCCTGAAGAACGTGACCAACCCCGAACTGCCCAAGCTCATCGAGGCGATCTACAAGATCCCCGCCCCGAAGGAGCCCCGCAACGACCTCGTGGACGTGTTCCTCAAGGGTGTGAAGGGGCTGAACCAGCCGCCCCACGTCCGCCCCGCGGAGGAACTGCGCCTCAACACGTCCATCAAGCCCACCGATTCTCCGAAGCGGCTCGGTGTGCTTGATGGCGACAACGCCGGATTCCCGAACGGCCGCCGGCTCACCGACGACGTGATCGACGCCTCGCTCCAGGTCGTCGAGGGTGAGCTGGTCGGGTCCAAGAACGACCTCGGTGACGCGGTCGACAAGAACGACAAGGACTTCGAGAAGTCGTTCCCGTACGTGGCGCTGCCCACGGAGGGTTCGCGGGGTCCGCTCGCCAAGGGCACGTCCGGTGGGAACGACGTCCGTAACCAGCTCGGGGACGCGCTCTCCCCCGCGGGGACGTCCGGGTCGGACAACATGTCCCTGATCGCGGGGTCCGCGGGTGCGGGTGCGGCCGGAATCGTGCTCATCGGGGCGGCGCTGATGTGGTGGCGCCGGATGCGGCGGCGCGCCTACTAGGCCCACCGAGGCTCCCACCCCCCTTCACTGGCGCGGCCCGCACGACTCATCCCCCACGGTGCGGGCCGCGCCGCGGTACACGATCGATCACGAACGAATCAGGAGAGGGCATGTCCGGGTCTACGACCGACAGCGCACCCGAGGACGAGCAGAGCGGTTCGTCGGAGGCCGTGGAGCCCGCTGCTCAGGCCGATGACGAGAAGGTCGCCGCCGTGCGGCGGGTCTCCGAGGCCAAAAGGCGGTGGCGGGCCGCTCAACTCGCCGGATGCGCGGCTCTGTTGGCCGTCGCGCTGACGGGCGGGTCGATCGCCTTCGGGGCGCTGCGGGACGGTGGCACCGCCACGGTCGCCAGTTCGTCGTCGGCACTCTCGCCCGGGCTCATGGCGAGTGGGGACCTCGACGCGGGCATCAGGGCGATCCAGGCCCATCTGCGCAGCCAGCCGAAGGACTTCGGCAGCTGGGCCACGCTCGGGCTCGCCTACGTCGAGCAGGCACGGACCAAGGGTGACCCCTCGCGGTATCCGCAGGCCGAGCAAGCCCTCGGGAAGTCACTGAAGTCGGCCGCGGGCAACGAGCAGGCCCTCGCCGGTCTCGCCGCGCTCGCCGCCGCCCGGCACGACTTCAAGGGCGCGCTCACCTACGCCGACAAGACCCTGAAGCAGAACCCGTACAACGAACGCGCCCTCTCGTCCCGGATCGACGCCCTCGTCGAACTCGGCCGCTACGAGGAGGCGTCGAAGGCCGCCGACCTCGCGGACGAACGGCGGCCCGGCATCCCGGTGTTCACCCGCTACGCCTATGTCCACGAACTCCGCGGCGACGTGCGTACCGCCCGCACCGTCCTGGAGCGGGCCCTGTCCACCGCGACCACCCCCGGCGACATCGCCTACGTGGCCTCCGCGCTGGGCCAGCTCGCCTGGAACCAGGGCGACTACGACACGGCCCTGACCGACTACGCCCGCGCGCTGGCCGCCGACGACGCCTACCTCCCCGCCCTGGAGGGCAGGGCCCGCGCCCAGGCCGCGAGCGGGGACCGCGCCGCCGCGATCAAGGGCATGGAGGCCGTCGTGGCCCGCTATCCGCTGCCCGGGCCGCTCGTCGCGCTCGGGGAGCTGTACGAGGACCGGGGTGCCGACGGCGACGAGGCGAAGGCCCAGGACCAGTACGCGCTCGTGGACGCCTGGACGGCCCTCGCCCGCGCCAACGGCGTCAACGCCGACCTCGACACCGCGATGGCCGCCGCCGACCACGGCGACAAGGCGGCCGCCCTGCGCGCCGCCCGCGCCGAGTGGGCCCGCCGGCACACCGTGCACACCGCGGACGCCCTCGCCTGGGCCCTGCACGTGAACGGCCGGGACAAGGAGGCCCTGCCGTACGCCCGGCAGGCCACTGCGACCGGCTACCGCAACGCCTCCTTCCTCTACCACCGCGGGATCATCGAACTCGCCGCGGGTGACAAGAAGGAAGGCCGGAGCCATCTCGGCTCCGCCCTCAAGCTCAACCCCGGTTTCTCCCCCCTCGGCGCCCGCGAGGCCCGCGAGGCTCTCAAGGAGGCGTCCAAGTGAGGCCCCGCCGGCTGTTCGCGTCCCTCACGGCCGTCCTGACGGCGGCTTGTGCGCTCGCGCTGCTCCCTTCCAGCAGCGCGAGCGCCCACCCCCTCGGCAACTTCACCGTCAATCGCTACGACGGTCTCGTCGCCGCCCCCGGCGTACTGCGCGTCGAACACGTCGAGGACCTCGCCGAGATCCCGGCCACCCAGGCCAAGCCGGACATCGAGAAGCTCGGCATGACCGAGTGGGCGGCGCAGCGCTGCCGGAAGGCGGCGGAGGGCGGCAAGGTCTCCGTCGACGGCCGTGCGGTCGCCCTGAGCGTGCGGAACAGCCACGCGCGCGTGCGTCCCGGGCAGGCCGGGCTGGAGACTCTGCGTGTGGAGTGCCGGCTGACCGCCCCGCTGCCCGAGGACGCCACCGTCACGCTCGGCTTCCACAGCGCGGGCACCGACTCCGGCCCCGGCTGGCGCGAGATCACCGCGCGCGGCGACCGGATGACGCTCACGAGGTCGGACGTCCCCTCGAAGTCGGTCTCGGACGAGCTGACCACATATCCCCAGGAGCTGCTCTCCTCCCCCGCCGACACCGTGACCGCCTCCCTGCGTGTGCGGCCCGGTGGACCGGCTCTCGCCGAGGAGCGCTCGGACGCGCCCGCCGCCTCCGTGCTGCCCCGTGGCGCCGACCGCTGGACCCGCGCCCTGGACTCCCTGGTGGCCCGGCACGACCTCACCGTCGGCTTCGCGGCGCTCGCCCTGCTCATCGCGGTCGTCCTCGGCGCGATGCACGCGCTGGCCCCCGGGCACGGCAAGACCCTGATGGCCGCCGTCGCGGCCGCCCGTGGTGGCAAGGCCCGGATGAAGGACGTCCTGCCGCTGGCCGCCTCCGTGACCGTCACCCACACCCTGGGCGTGGTCGCCCTGGGCCTCCTCGTCACGGCCGGCTCGGCGGCGGCGCCCTCGGTGATCGCGTGGCTGGGCATCGCGAGCGGGGTGATGGTGACCGCGGCGGGCGTCACCCTGCTGCGCCGGGCCCTGCGCACCCGCGCGCACCAGCACGGGCACGGGCATGGGCACGGGCACGGGCACACTCACGACCACTCGCACGAGGCCGAGGAATCCGAGGAACGCTCGCTGGTCCTGGTCGCCGCGCACGCGGAGACCGCCCCGGTGGCGACCGCCCCGGCGACGGCGGAGACGCACACGCACACCCACGCGCCCGGACACACCCACGATCACGGGCACAGCCACACTCACGAGCACGACCACCCGCACCCCCACCCCCACGACCACCCCCACGCCCTGGAACACACCCACGGCGGCTTCACCCACACCCACGCCGTCGCCCCCACCGTCCGCGGCACGATCCTGCTCGGCTTCGCCGGCGGTCTCGTGCCCAGCCCCTCCGCCGTCGTCGTGCTCGTCGGGGCCGCCGCACTGGGCCAGGCCTGGTTCGGTCTGCTGCTCGTCGTGGCGTACGGCGTCGGGCTCGCCCTGACCCTGACCGCGGCCGGATTCGCCGTCGTCAGGCTGGGCAGTGGAGTCACACGGCTGCTGGACAGGCGCCCCCGCCTGGCCGCGAGCCCGATGACCGCCCTGGTACGCAGGACCGCACCTCTGATGTCGGCGTTCGTCGTAGTGGCTCTCGGGGCAGGATTGGTGCTCAAGGGGGCGGCATCCGCACTCGGCTGAGCTACTTTTGTACAGAAATCACGTGCGACATCACGCGGAGTGGAGATTTCGCCCGGATGCGAATGGGGGACGCCCGTGTCCGAAGAACCGGGCAGTGAACGAGTGATCGCGGGCCGCTACCGCCTCCTGTCCCCGCTCGGCGAGGGCGGCATGGGAACCGTGTGGCGCGCCCGTGACGAAGTGCTGCACCGCGAGGTCGCCGTCAAGGAGGTGCGGGCGCCGCACGGGCTGGCGACACACGAGGTCGAGCGGTTGTACGCCCGCCTCGAACGCGAGGCGTGGGCGGCGGCGCGGGTCGCCAACCGCAATGTGGTGACGGTGTACGACGTGGCCACCGAGGACGGCCGCCCGTGGATCGTCATGGAGCTGGTGCGCGGCATCTCACTCGCCGAGCTCCTGGACGCGGAGGGCCCGCTCAGCCCGCAGCGGACCGCGCACATCGGCGCCGAGGTGCTCTCCGCGCTGCGGGCCGCGCACGAGGCCGGGGTGCTGCACCGGGACGTGAAGCCCGCCAACGTACTGCTGTCGAACGACGGCCGCGTGGTGCTCACCGACTTCGGCATCGCCCAGGTGGAGGGGAGTTCCGCGCTGACGATGACCGGCGAGGTCATCGGCTCCCCCGAGTTCCTGGCCCCGGAGCGGGCGCTCGGCCGCACCCCCGGCCCGGAGTCCGACCTGTGGTCGCTCGGCGTGCTGCTGTACGCCGCCGTCGAGGGCAACTCCCCGTTCCGCCAGAACACCCCGCTCAGCACCCTGCGCGCGATCGTGGACGAGGAACTGCCGCCGCCGTACCGGGCCGGTCCGCTCGCGCCGGTGATCGAGGGGCTGCTGCGCAAGGACCCGGCGGAGCGGCTGCCGGCCGACCGGGCCGAGCAGGAGCTGCGGATCATCGGGGCGGGAGGCACGCCCCGGGCGGACGCCGTGCAGGCGGGTCCGTTCGCCCCGACCATGGCGGCGCCCTTCCCGCAGGAGCCGCCGACGGCCCCGTACCGGCCCGCGCCCACGCCGACCTCCACTCCCACCGCGACCTCCGGGCCCCCGGAACGCAATCGCCGCACCGGTGCCGTCCTGGTCGCAGGCGTGCTGGTACTGGCGCTGGCGATCGCGGGGCTGACGTACGCGCTGTTGAACCGTGACAACGGCGACAAGGACGGGGAGACAGCCAAGGGCACCACTCCGGTGGTGAGTTCGCCCGCGGAGACCGGGACGGACGAGACCGGTGAGGACACCCCGTCCCCGAGTCCGAGCAAGAGCACCTCGAGCGCGCCTGCGCCGCAGTCGGTGAACGTCTCGCTGTCGGGCTCGAACACCGACTACACGGGCTCCTGTCCGCCGGACAGGTCCGCGGCGCCCACCTTCACGGTCACGCTGACGGTCGGCCGGCTCCCGGCGACGGTGACCTACCGCTGGGTGTCGAAGAACGGCTCGGTGAACGGCAACTGGAAGTCGCTCACCTTCCCGGCCGGGGGCGGGAAGACCCAGCAGGACAGGCGGTTCGTCACCACGCAGGACGACAGCGGGACGTTCCAGGACACCATCAGCGTGGAGGTCCGCGACCCCGTCGAGAAGACGTCCAACTCGGTCCCCTTCTCGCTGACCTGCGTGGCGGAGACCCCGACCGGCACCGGCGAGGCCTCCCCCACTGAGTCCCCGTGAGGGGTGATCAGGCCGCGCTGTTCAGGACCGGGAGGTAGCCGCCGGACTGGCCGGCCGCGGTCGGGTGGTAGGACTCGCCGATGTTGAGCAGGTTGAGGCTGTGCAGCCAGGCGCTGCCGGAGCAGAGTTCGTGGCCGGTGAAGGCGGAGCGGACGTCGCCCCAGGTGAAGCCGTGGTCCGCGGCCCGCTTGGCGATCGCGGTGTCGAGGTAGTCGGCGGCGTCGTTGATGGCCTTGCGCTTGGTCTCGGACAGGCCGAGGCAGGTGGCGCCGAGCTGGTAGAAGCGGGGGTAGCCGAGGACGACCACGTGGGCGTTGGGGGCCCTGCCGCTGATCTGGGAGTAGACGTTGTCCAGTTGGCCCGGGAGCGTCGAGTCGACGTACGCCTTCGCGGTGTTGATCCGCGAGAGGCAGGAGCTGTCGGACTGGAGCACACAGGTCGTCATGACGTCGGCGAAGCCGGCGTCGTTGCCTCCGATGGTGATGGAGACGAGCGCGGTGGCGGAGCTGAGCGGGGTCAGCTGGTTTGCCAGAACATCACCCGTACGGGCGCCCGAGCATGCGGCGAACGTGAATGACGAGGGTGAGTGGGCGGCCGCCCAGAGGTAGGGGTAGGCCTTCGTGCTGCGCTTGCAGTCGCCGCTCGAACTGATGTAGCTGCCCGCGCCGACACCCGAGGAATAGGAGTCCCCCAGGGCCACGTAGGGGCCCTGGGCGGCATGGGCGGTGCCTGTCCCGGTGAGGACTGCGGCGAGAGCTAGGAGGAGTGAGCCGACGTACGCGGCAAATCGGGAACGTCTCATGGAACCTCCCTTTAGCAGGATCTCTGCCGTATCCGTCGTAGCAACGACACGCGGCGACGGGAAGTGTCCATGCCAAAATCGGTGCCGGCACCATGGACCGCTACGTGGTGCGCTCTTGACGGTCCCCCAGACACTGCGCGACATTGAAGCCCGGCATCCGGCGCTTTCTGGGGGGAAACGTCGCCCATGCAGACCACACATACCGAAACGTGTTCGGACGCGTCGGGCAGAGACCTGACGCCACTGCTCGCGGGCGCCGCGACCACCGTGGGGGGATTCGGCGCACTGCTCGCACTCACCGGCTCCGACTCACCGCTGCGCGCCCCGCTCACGCTCTTCTTCCTGCTCGCGGCACCCGCCGCCGGCGTCGCCGCCGCACTGCGCGGCTTCGATCCGTTCGCCCGGGTGCTGGCCTCGCTGGCCGGCTCGGTCGTCCTCAACATGCTGGTGGCCCAGGGCATGCTGGCCACGCACCGCTGGTCGGCGCGCGGTGGCGTCCTGGCGGTGGCGGTGATCAGTGTCCTGATCCTCCTGCTGGTGCTGATGCGGCGGCGTACGGCGAAGGGGCAGGACCTCTGACGTGGACATCAGCGTGTACCGCCCCGGCGAGCTGAGCGCGGCCGATCGGGTGGCCTGGACCGCCATGCAGTCCAAGGCCCATCTCCACGGTGCGCCGGGCCTCGCGAACCCGTTCCTGTCCCCCGAGTTCGCGCTCGCGGTGGGCCGGTGCAGACGGGGCGTGCGGATCGCGGTCGTACGGGAACAGGGCGAGCCGGCCGCGTTCCTCCCCTTCCAGAGAACCGCCGCCGGGGTCGGCCGGGCCGTCGGCCTCGGCATCTCGGACGCGCAGGGGCTGGTGCACCGGCCCGGGTTCCGCTGGGAGGCGAGGGAGTTGCTGCGCGCCTGCGGGCTGGCCGTCTGGGAGTTCGATCATCTGGTGGAGGGCCAGAGGCCGTTCGAGGCGGAAGCCTCCGGCAGGTTCCCCTCTCCGGTCATGGACGTCGAGCAGGGGTACGAGACGTATCTGGCCGGGCTGCGGGAGCGCTCACCTAAGTTCACGCGTACCACCCTCGCCAAGGAACGCAGACTGACCCGCACGGCGGGCGAGGTGCGCTACGTCCACGACGAGCGCGACCCCGCCGCCCTGCGCACCCTGATGGACTGGAAGTCCGCCCAGTACCGCAGGACGGGCCGCAGCGACCGCTTCGCGCACGACTGGATCACCCGGCTGGTGGAGCAGCTGTTCCACACCCGCTCCGAGCCGTTCGCCGGGATCCTCTCGGTGCTGTACGCCGACGGGAAGCCGGTCGCGGCCCACTTCGGGCTGCGCACCGAACGCGTCCTCGCGTGCTGGTTCCCGGCGTACGACCCGGAGTACGCGAAGTACTCCCCCGGCCTGGTCCTGCATCTGCGGATGGCCGAGGCGGCCGCCACCGACGGCGTCGCGTACCTCGATCTGGGCCGGGGGCAGAAGGAGTACAAGGACTCCCTGAAGACACGGGAACTGACCGTGTCGGAGGGGTGGGTGACCCGTCGGCACCCGGTCGCGGTCGGACACCGCGTCCGCCGGGTTCCGGTACGGGCACTGCGCAACGCCGTGGTGACGCGGCCGGAGCTGTTCGAACCCGCCGACAGACTGCTGAAGAAAGTGGGAAAGATCCGCTCCGGTGCGACTGTAACGGTCAAACCATCAAAAACGTGAGGCCTCGTTCCAGGTCTTGCCATACAGGTTCAAATGTCAATACCGTCATACATCACACCCGCACCGTCCCGTCATCGAGCGGCTCTAGGGGAGGGCTCAAGGACCGCGACGGGGGTGCGGGGCGCGGTAGGGGGGTGCCGTGCTCGGTGACCGCACTTTGTGACCGAGTCGTGCCGCGCGACCGGCTGTCGTTTCTTCGAAACATGCACAGCACGACGGCGGTCGGCCAGCTTTGCCAGCTCACCCGGCGTGTACGGAGATTCCTTCCGGCATGCCGTGCGTGAGAACCCCCCTTTCGAA
Source organism: Streptomyces sp. NPDC005303 (assembly GCF_040607335.1). Taxonomy (NCBI): domain Bacteria; kingdom Bacillati; phylum Actinomycetota; class Actinomycetes; order Kitasatosporales; family Streptomycetaceae; genus Streptomyces; species Streptomyces sp. NPDC005303. Next base: position 275,606 of record NZ_JBEXGM010000003.1, read on the forward strand.
CCGGAGCAACAAGCCGGACCGCCCAGGGGCGGGCGGTCCACCGGACGAGAGGGAACCAGACTCATGAGTTCAGTTCTGCGCCCGGCGGCTACGGGCCAGGATGTGCCGACAGCCAGCCAGTACCGGCCGATCTCCACCCACCTGGCCATCGCGCCACCGGTGAGTGTGGTCATACCCGCCATGAACGAGGCGGACAACCTTCCATACGTCTTCAAGACCCTGCCCGACTGGATCCACGAAGTGGTCCTGGTGGACGGCAACTCCACGGACGACACCGTCGCGGTGGCCCGCGAGCTGTGGCCCGAGGTGAAGGTCGTCGAGCAGCACGGCAAGGGCAAGGGGGACGCCCTGATCACCGGGTTCGAGGCCTGCACCGGTGACATCGTCGTCATGATCGACGCCGACGGCTCGGCCGACGGCAACGAGATCGTCTCCTACGTCTCCGCCCTGGTCTCGGGCGCGGACTTCGCCAAGGGGTCCCGCTTCGCCAACGGCGGCGGCACCGACGACATGACCTTCATCCGCAAGCTCGGCAACTGGGCGCTGTGCACCATCGTCAACCGCAAGTTCGGCGCCCGCTACACGGATCTCTGCTACGGGTACAACGCCTTCTGGCGGCACTGCCTCGACAAGATCGACCTCGACTGCACGGGCTTCGAGGTGGAGACCCTGATGAACATCCGGGTCGTCAAGGCGGGGCTGAAGGTGCAGGAGATCCCGAGCTACGAGTACCTGCGCATCCACGGCGCGAGCAATCTGCGGGCCGTACGGGACGGGTTCCGGGTGCTCAAGGTGATCCTCGGGGAGCGGTCGAACCGGCGCGCGCTGCGCCGCCGCGCCCATCACTCGCCGATGCTCGACTCGCGCCGGGGAGAGGTGTCTTGAGCGATCCCGACATCTCCGTCGTGATCTGCGTGTACACCGAGGACCGCTGGGAGGACATCCTCGCGGCGGTCGCCTCGGTGCGGACGCAGTCGTACCCGGCCCGGGAGACGCTGCTGGTCGTCGACCACAATCCGGCGCTCCTGGACCGCCTGACCAAGGAGTACAAGGAAGTCCGGGAGGTCCGCGTGTTCGCCAACGCGGGCCCCCGGGGCCTGTCCGCGGGCCGCAACACGGGGATCACGGCCTCGCACGGTGAGGTGATCGCCTTCCTGGACGACGACGCCGTCGCCGAACGGGACTGGCTGCGGCACTTCGCCGCCGCCTATGCCGACCCGCGGGTGATGGCCGTCGGCGGCCGTACGGTGCCGATCTGGGCGTCGGGGCACCGGCCCGCCTGGTTCCCCGAGGAGTTCGACTGGGTGGTCGGCTGCACCTACAGGGGCATCCCGTCCGGCCTGATCCAGGTGCGCAACGTCCTCGGGGGCAACGCCTCCTTCCGCCGCAGCGCGTTCGACGCGGCGGGCGGCTTCGCCACCGGTATCGGACGGGACGGCGACAAGCGCCCGCTGGGCTGCGAGGAGACCGAACTGTGCATCCGGCTGAGCCGGGCCAGACCGGACGCGGTCCTGCTGATCGACGACCGGGCGGTGATCCACCACCGGGTGCCCGAGGCGCGCGAGCACTTCGGGTACTTCCGCACGCGCGCGTACGCGGAGGGCCTGTCCAAGGCGCTGGTGGCCCGAAGTGTCGGTGCGGACAAGGGACTTGAGTCGGAGCGCCGGTACGCCACCCGGGTGCTGCCGTCCGGGGTGGTGCGCGGGCTGCGGGACGCCGCGCTGTCCCGGCCGGGCGGCGCGGGCCGGGCGGGCGCGATCGTCGCCGGGGTGCTCACGGCGGCCGGCGGATATGTGGTCGGCACGTTGCGGGCGCGACGCGGCGGGGCCACGTTCTCGATCGTGGAGATCGAGGGGGAGAGAGATGGCTGAGCCGCCCGTACCGATCCTCATGTACCACTCGGTCGCCACCGACCCGAACGACGCCACCCGCGTGCTGTCGGTGTCCCCGGAAGCCTTCGCCCAACAAATGGAGCTGGTGGGAGAGTTGGGGCTCACCCCGATCAGGACGGCGGATCTCGCGGCCTGTTGGCGCACCGGCCGGCCACTGCCCGCGCGGCCCGTCCTGATCACTTTCGACGACGGCTACGAGGGCGTCCACCGGCACGCCCTGCCCGTGCTCGCCAAGCACGGCTTCCCGGCCACGGTGTTCGTCTCCACCGGCTGGATCCGGGGCGCGTACGACACGGGAGGCGGCCTGGACACCATGCTGGACTGGGACCAGGTCCGCGAACTCGCCGCGGCGGACGTCGAGATCGGCGGCCACACCCACACGCACCCGCAACTCGACCAGCTCGACGACAGCGCGCTGCGCCACGAGCTGATCCACTCCAGGGAGATCGTCACCGACGAACTCGGCACCGCGCCCGTCTCGCTCGCCTACCCGTACGGCTACTCCAGCCGCCGGGTGCGCCGGGCGGTGCGCGAGACCGGGTACGGCCAGGCGCTCGCCGTGAACAACGGCCTGGCGCGGCGCCGCCAGGGACCCTACGCCCTGACGCGGCTGACCGTGCGGCGCGCCACCACGGCCGAGGAGTTCGAGCGGCTCGTCCAGGGCCGTGCGATCGCCCGGGACTTCGCCAGGGACCGTGCCCTCACCAAGGGGTACGCGTTGGTCCGAAGAGCACGACAGGTCCGCCGGAAGGTCTCCCGTTCCCGTGTCTGACACGACGACCACGACCGAGCCCGAGTCGACCGCGGCCAAGGCGCCCGAGCAGTCGGGGCGCCGCCTTCGCCTGCCCGGACTGGGCAGGGGCGGAGGGGGCGGCAACCAGCTGTTCCGCAACGCCTACGCGCTGATGCTCAACACCGGTATCTCCGCTGTGCTGGGCCTCGGCTTCTGGCTGGCGGCCGCCCGCTACTACTCCGAGTCGGCGGTCGGCCAGGGTTCCGCCGCGATCGCCGCGATGAAACTCCTCGCGGGACTGACCGCGGTGACCCTGACCGGGGCGCTGGCCCGCTTCATACCGGTGGCGGGCCGGGCCACCGGGCGTCTCATCGCCCGTACGTACATGGGCAGTTCGGTGCTCGTGGCGATCGCCGCGGTGGTCTTCCTGCTCACCCTGGACGCGTGGGGGCCGTCGTACCGGTTCCTGCACGGGCCGGTGAACGGCCTCGGCTTCATCGCCGCAGTCGTCGCCTGGAACGTGCTCACCCTCCAGGACGGCGTGCTGACCGGGCTGCGCAGCGCGCTGTGGGTGCCGGTCGGCAACACCGTGTTCTCCGCGGTCAAGCTGGGACTCCTGGTCGCGTTCGCGGTGGCGATCCCGACGGCCGGTGTCTTCGTGTCGTGGGTCGCGGCGATCGCCGTCTCCGTGCTGCCGCTGGGCTGGATGGTGTTCCGGCGGCTGGCGCCGCGCCATGTGAAGGCGACCGAGGACCACGCGAAGCCGCCGTCCCTCAGGGAGATCGGGCGTTTCCTCGCGGGCGACTACACCGGCTCGCTGTTCTCGCTCGCCGTGGTCTATCTGGTCCCGGTGATCGTGGCCGCCCAGGTCAGCTCCCAGGACAACGCGTACTTCTACATCACCACGACGATCGGCGGCACCTGCAACCTGCTCGCCATCAACATGGGCGCCTCCCTGACCGTCGAGGGCTCGCACGACCCCGGTCGGCTGGCCGCCAACACCCGTGCCGCACTCAAGCGGATGGCGCGGATCATGCTGCCGGTGGCCGGGATCCTGTTCTTCGGGGCGCCCTGGATCCTCGGTGTGTTCGGATCGGGCTACGCGGACGCGGCCACCCCGCTGCTGCGCTGGTTCGCCGTCGGAGCGGTGCTGCGGGTCGTCATGGAGACGTATTTCGCGGTGCTGCGCGCGCAGAGCCGCACCTCCGGACTCGCCTGGCTGCAGGGCCTGTTGTGTGCCATGGTGCTCGGTCTGACGCTGCTGCTGCTCCCCCGCATGGGGCTGACCGGAGCGGGCGTCGCCGAGATCTCCTCGCTCGCGGTGATCGTCGCGATCGCCGCCCCCAGGCTGTACCGGACGATCCGGCACGCACCGGCCGCCGAGGTCCCCGCGAGCGCTGCTCCCGACGGCGACCTCGCCGACCTCGGTGCGCGTGAGGTTCCGGCCGCGGGCCGCACCCGCCGCCCCGGCTGGGCGCTCGACCAGGACACCCTCGCGCTGGGCATCCACGTCGACTTCGACCACCAGGAACGCCGCCCCGACGTACGCCCGGGGCCCGGCACCCCGCCCACGGGCACACCCGTGCCGGGCGTGACCCGCGACCGGCCCACGTGGGCGCTGCAGAAGCCGCCCGAACTCGGGCTGCCCGTGGAAGAGCGGGAGCCGGGGTCCGAGTCCTCCCTGGGGCCGTCCGAGACGGAGGTGGACGCGCCGTTCGAGGTGGCCTTCGACGCCGGCAAGGAGGTCGACGTACCGGAAGAACCCGCCGTACCGGAGGAGGTGGCACAGTCCGCGGAGCCGCCGCGGCCCCTCCCCCTGCGGGAGCGGCTGCAGCCCACCTGGCTCGGGGTGTTCCTCGGCTGTCTGCTGGCCGTCGCGCTGCTCCTCTACTGGGTACCGGCGCTGGGCCTGGGCGAGGCCGACCTGGACCGGATGGGCGGACTCGGGCTGATCTCGGTCCTGCCGCTGCCCACGCTGGTCGGCGCGGCACTCCTCGTCGTGGTCTTCGCCTCGCTGCTCTGGCTGGGCCGCGAGCACAAGGCATTGCTGCTGGTCACGCTGGTGGCGACCGTGTTCTCACTGCATGCGCTGCCCGCGGTGATCGAGGCCGAGCCGAGGTTCGCGACGGCCTGGCAGCACCTCGGGTTCATCGACTACATCGACCGGACCGGCTCCGCGGTGCCCGACCTGGACGCCCGCTGGAGCTGGCCGGGCTTCTTCGCGGTGGCCGCGTTCGTCGCGCGGGCCTGTGGGGTCACGGACTTCACCGAGATCATCCGCTGGTGGCCGACGGCGATCCAACTCGCCTATCTGGTACCGATGTTCCTGCTCGTGCGGCACATGCGGGCGAGCTGGCGGGCCAAGTGGACCGGGATCTGGATCTTCGTCCTCAGCGGCTGGGTCGGCCAGGACTACTTCTCCCCGCAGGGCTTCACCTATCTGCTGTACCTGGTGTTCGTGGCGGTCCTGCTCGTCTGGTTCCGCGCCCCGCGCGTGATCTGGACGAAGCGGCGCCCCGGCGAGGCGGAGGTCGAACCGACGAACCGCCGCCAACGGGCCGTGCTGCTCGCCGTGTTGATCGGGCTGTTCGCGGCGAGCGTGCCCGCCCACCAGCTCACCCCGTTCGTGATGCTCGGTGTGCTGGCGGTGCTCGTGCTGATCGGCCGCAGTGAACTGCGCGGTCTGCCCGTCCTGTTCGCCGTCATGGTGGCCGCCTGGATCGGCTGGATGGCCGAGCCGTACTGGTCGGGTCACTTCGACGACCTGTTCGGCGGGGTCGGCGGGGTCGGCGGAAACGTCTCCTCCTCGGTCTCGGGCCGTATCGAGGGCGGCAGTTCGAGCCACAAGCTGGTCCTGTACGTACGCGTGCTGCTGGCCGGCGGGGTCATGGCGCTGGCCTGCTACGGCTGGTGGCGGCGCCGGGACCACAAGTACCGGGAAGCGGCGCTGCTCGTCCTCACCTTCGTGCCGTTCCTCGGCTTCGGCATGCAGTCGTACGGCGGCGAGATGGCCCTGCGGGTCTTCATGTTCGCCCTGCCGGGCGCCGGCCTGCTCGCCGCGCTGGCGCTCTTCCCGCGCACCGGGGTCACCGCGAAGGAGCGCGAGAAGGACCGGGTCAGCCTCGCCCCGGTGGCCGCGCTGATGGCGGGTCTGCTGCTCATCGGAGGCTTCCTGGTGGCCCGTTGGGGCAACGAGCCGTTCGAGCGGATCCAGCCCGGCGAGGTCGCCGCCATGGACTACGTCTACGCCCACGACGATCCGACGGTCCGGCTGCTGTGGCTGTCCAACGACACGCTCGACAATGTGACGCCGGCGATGCCGTGGGGCGCGAAGGACATGGAGAAGGTGTCCTATGTGCCCACGCTGGCTCCGACCGACCCGGTGCTGGTGTCCGGACTGGTCAAGGCGCTGAAGGACGCGGGCCCGAACTCGTATCTGATGGTCAACGTCAGCCAGGTCACGTATCTGCGGCTCGACGTGGGCTATTCGGGAACGTGGGAGCCGCGGCTGCTCGACAACCTCGACAGCCGCAAGGAACTCAAGCGGGTCCTCACCAACGACGACGTGACCATGTACGCCCTGCGGGAGCAGCCGGCCGGGAAGGTCCCGAAGGCCGATCCGGGGCCGATCGGTCCGCAGGTGACCTGGACGCCCTGGTCGGTGGTGGGGGCGCTGGCCGCGCTGGCGCTGATCCTGCTGCTCTCGGCCCGTGAGGTGGTGCGGGTCGCGGTGCGGCCGGGGGTGCGGCAGCTGCGGTGGCTGCAGAGCAGCTTCTGGTTCGCGTTGCCGCTGCTCGCGGTGTTCCTGGCGGCGCTGGTGCAGCGGTTCCTGACCATGAAGTAGGTCCGGTGCGAACCGGGTCCGCCTTCCTCGGCGGCCCCGGTTTCCGCCGATAGGGTGCGGGCGTGGAGCGCGGCGGTCAGCAGCCGGACGAGTTGTCCGACGGGGAGGCGCGGGGCGAGCTTTCGCCCCGGACGGCCCGCAGGCTGTGGTGGGCGTCGGCCGGGATGGTGCTCACCGTCCTCGGCACTCCCCTGCTCGTCCTCGGCACTCTCGTGGGCACGGAACACGGCCGGCGACTGCCCTTCGCCGTGGCCCTGATCCTCGCCCAGGTCTGTGCTCTGCGGTGGCAGGCGCGCGCCCCGGCCCTGGTACTGGCCGTGAACGCAGTGACGGGGCTCGCCGTGTGGGGGCTGATGCCCGAGGTGACCTTGACGGGAGCGTTGACTCGCGGCGCAGATCTCGTTGTGCGTGCTCTCGGCCACCAGGCCGCGGCGGGTGTCGGCACGGGCGCTCGCGGCGATGTGCCTGCCCGCACCTCTGGCGTTCGGTGCGGGCGGCTCCACGGGACTGGCCGTGTATCTGCTGACGGTGGCTCTGGCGTGGACCGCGGGTCAGTGGCGCCGGGCGCAGCGGGAACGGACGAGGGCGGAGATGCGCCGGGCCGTGGTGGAGGAGCGGGCACGGATCGCGCGCGAGGTGCACGACGACGTGGCGCACACCGTCTCGCCGACACCATGATCGGTTACTGGACCCGCTTCGCCCGCGCCGGCGACCCGGGCGGTCCCTCGTCGCCCCGCTGGTCCCGGCGCACGGTGCTGTCCCTGGCACCGGACCACGTCGTCCCGACCCGCACCGCGAGGCTCCGCCATCACTGCGGGTTCTGGGACCCGCTCAGCGGCTGAGCCACTTGACCTCGTACGCCTGCATGTCGAACCGCTTGCCGTCGATCCGTGCGCTGATCTGCCGGTCGAGGGTGTTGACCACCAGGACCGTCCTGTCGGTGGCGAGGACACGGACGTTGGGCACGTCGTCGGCGGCGACGGAGACGGTCCGGTACGTGGTTCCCGGCGGGAAGGCCTTGCCGAACCGGCTGACGAGGTCGAACATGGGCAGCTTCTGCCCGCCACCGCCGCCGCTGGTCGGCGTCCACAGACAGCCCGCGCAGGCCGTGCCCTTCTCGTTCTCCGGGTTCCAGTAGAGGGCGGACGTGGTGCCGCCCCTGGCCAGCGCGATCATTCCGGCGGCCTGCACGGCGACCCTGCGGTTCTCGGACCAGCCCTCGCGTTCGTCCCGGCTGTCGGCGGGCTCGACGTAGTACTCGGCCCACCACAGCGGCAGGTTCCCGGTCCGCTGCCGCACCCACCGGCTCACCGCGGTGAACTTGTCGGTGGCCGCGAACTCGTTCGGCAGCAGCTCGTCGTCGTTGGTGTAGCTGGAGCCGTCCACGACCACGAAGTCGGCGCCGGCCTTGTTCCTGTTCCAGTAGTCGAAGGCGTCGAGGATCCGCTGGTCCATCGCGCCCCAGGCCCCCTTGAAGGTGGCGGAGGCGTCCTCGGAGCGCGGGTCGACGCTGTCCATCACGAGATACGGCCCGCCCACCATGATCTTGGGGTCGACCTTCTTGAGCGCCTTGTAGACCAGGTTGTAGAGCCGGGTGTAACCCTCGTAGTCCCAACGGGACTTCGCGTCGTTCCAGAAGCCCTTGAACTCGTTCCAGACGATGAAGTGGCGGACGTCCGGGTACCGCTTGGCGACGGTCGCGGCGAGCGCGGCGTAGTCCTCGAAGTGCGCGGGATCCGGGGCGGTCTCCAGCGCGGCCTTGCTCCAGTCGGTGTTGCCGACGCCCGCCTCGCCGCCCTTCATCCAGTCCGGCGCGCAGCACAAAGTGATGGTCGGTGTGGAGTGGGAGGCGCGGATGAAGTCGATGCGCCGGTCCAGGTCCTCGAAGTCGTAACGCCCCTTGACCGGCTCGGGGTTGGCGGCGCCCCAGCCCATGATGTGCTGGTTCTGCGGGAGTCCGCCCGCGTCCTCGATCCGCTGTCCGACCCGTTCGCCGGCTTCGGAGCTGCCCTCGTCGGCGCTGAACTGGGTGTGGGTAAAGCCCCAGCCGACCTCCGGGGTGTCCGCGTCGGGTGTGGTCGTCGGGGCGCCGTGGACCCTGTCGCCGTTGCGTGAGGTGCCGTCGGTGCCCGCGCCGCTGCCCGGAAGCGTGTTGAGGAGGGTCACGATCAGTGCCAGAGCCACCGCGCCCACTCCGAGCAGAGCGGTGAGCCGCCACCGCCGTGCCCCCGAATTCCACTCATGACGTCCCATCGAGGGCAACGGTATCCGCGAACACGCCTGTGGGGGCAGATGTCGGAGATGCACAGCTCTGTAACAGGAGGTAGCGGACAGACCGGAAACACGGGACAGGCGCGACACAACCGACGCACCACAGAAACCGGGTGCGTACGGGGGGTCCGTGCCGGATCATGGGCCCCATGTCTGCGAACCCACACGACGCGCTGCCGATCCGGCTCAACGTCGACGACAGCGACTCGCCGTCCGACGTCGTCGACGCGTTGTTCCTCGGTCGCTTCGCGACGGGCGAGCAGCCGTACTCCCACGCGGCCAACATCGACCGGGTCCGCACCGGGGCCACGCTCCTGCCGCAGGGCGCCCGGGTGCTGCGCGTCGCCCGCGACGACGACCGCAGCGCGACGCTCGCCGAGGGCGACGGCTGGACCCTGCTGGTCTCCCGCTGGAACCGCGGCGCCGACGTCACCGTCACGGCGACCGACCCCAAGTTGGCCAAGAAGGTCCTCGACCAGGCCACCGACGGCGCGGCGGACGAGCCCGAACCCCAGCCGGAGAACGTGACGATGGGCTTCTGGTACGTCTCCCCCAGGCGCGGCCCGCACCGCACGACCCGCCAGATCTCCGCGGGCACCTGGGGCGAGGTCCGCCAGAACTACACGGCGCCGGTCGCGGACGCGATGGACGGCCTGATGAAGACGACCCCGGAGGACATCGCGGGGCGTCTGCTCCTGCTGCACGGCCCGCCGGGCACCGGCAAGACCTCCGCCCTGCGCACGCTGGCCCGTTCCTGGCGGGACTGGTGCCAGGTGGACTGCGTCCTGGACCCGGAACGGCTGTTCAGCGACGTCGGCTACCTGATGGACATCGCGATCGGCGAGGACGACTCGACGGGCAAGGGCCGCTGGCGGCTCCTGCTCCTGGAGGACTGCGACGAGCTGATCCGCGGCGAGGCCAAGCACACGGCGGGCCAGGCCCTGTCGCGGCTGCTGAACCTGACCGACGGCCTGCTGGGCCAGGGCCGCAACGTCCTGGTCGGCGTCACGACCAACGAGGATCTGGAGCGCCTGCACCCCGCCGTCGTCCGCCCCGGCCGCTGTCTGGCCCGTATCGAGGTGGGTCCGCTGACCCGCCGGGAGGCGGTGGGCTGGCTCGGTACCGAGGAGGGCGTGGGCCGCGAGGGAGCGACTCTGGCGGAGCTGTACGCGCTGCGCCGGGGGACGTCACCGACGGCGGTGCCGGAGCCGCGGCCCGGGGCGGACGCGGGGTTGTACCTGTAGTGCTTTGATGGGTGTATGACCTTGTTCGTCGGCACCTCGGGGTGGCAGTACAAGGACTGGCGAGGCGTCCTCTACCCCGACGGCGTTCCCGTGCGGCTCTGGCTGGAGGAGTACACGGCGCACTTCCCGACGGTCGAGATCAACAACGCGTTCTACCGGCTGCCGAGCCGGGAGACCTTCGAGGCGTGGCGGAAGCGGGTGCCGGGGGACTTCGTGGTGGCGGTGAAGGCGAGCCGGTACCTCACCCACATCAAGCGGCTGAAGGACCCGGAGGAACCGGTCCACCGCCTGATGAGCCACGCGGAAGGGCTGGGCCCGCGGCTGGGCCCGGTGCTCCTCCAACTGCCCCCGACCCTGCGGGCCGACCCGGAACTGCTGGACGCCTGCCTGGCCTGTTTCCCCGCGTCGACGCGGGTCGCGGTCGAACCCCGCCATGTGTCCTGGTGGACGCCCGAGACCCGCAAGGTCCTGGAGACCCGGGGCGCGGCCCTGTGCTGGGCCGACGTCCGCGCCCGCCCGGTGACCCCGCTCTGGCGCACCACCGACTGGGGGTACGTCCGCTTCCACGAGGGCCGGGCACAGGAGTGGCCGCACTACGGCAGACGGTCCCTGCAGACCTGGGCCGAGCGGATCCGGGAGACCTGGGCCGGGCACGAGGACGTGTACGCCTACTTCAACAACGACCCGAACGGTGCCGCCGTGCGCAACGCGAAGACCTTCACCGCACTGTCTCAGCCCTCCCCGTAAGCCGCCCGCAGCGCGTCCCGTACGGCTGCCAGGGCGTCGTTCTCCGTGAGCCCCAGGCGCCGGGCCCGCTCGACGTACGCCTGCGCGGCCGACGCCAGTTCGCGTTCCGCGGCCGAGCCGGCGGCAGCCACGAACGTGCCGTTGCGGCCCCGCGTCTCGATCACCCCGTCACTCTCCAGCGCCCGGTACGCCTTGGCGACGGTGTTCGCGGCGAGCCCGAGCGACTCGGCGAGCCCCCGCACGGTCGGCAGCCGGTAGCCGACCGGCAGCACCCCCGCCCGCGCCTGCTCGGAGATCTGCACCCGCACCTGCTCGTACGGCGGTGCGCTGTCATCGATGTGGATCTTCAAGGTCACGAGCCGATTGTCCCGCACCCACCGGAAAATGAGAGGCACCCGGGCAGGCCTCGCCCGTAACGTGCGCCTTCATGACTGTGATCGTGCGTGACCTTCGCCCCCAGGACCCGGCCGACGTCGAGAGCTTCGCCCACGCGCGCCACCTGGCCCTCCCGCTCATGCTGTGGACCCCGGCCGGTGTGCTGCACCGCCTCGCCCACACCCCTCCGGAGGCGCACTACCGCTCCCTCGTGGCCGAGGAGGACGGCGAGGTGATCGGCACGGCCCAGATCGGCCTCGCCCATGACAGCCCGGAGCCGGGCCAGGGCTACCACAACATCTACGTACGCCCGGACCGCGTCCGGCGCGGCGCCGGCGCCCTCCTCGTCCGCACCGCCGAGGAGCACCTGGCGGCGCACGGGGCGACCAAGCTGTTCTCCTGGGTCCTGGACGAGCCGCAGAACCGGGTGTTCGCCGAGCGGCACGGCTACCGGCCCAGCCGCTCCGCACACTTCCTGCGCCTGGACCTGGCCAACGGCACACTGCCGCCGCTCCAGCCCCTTCCCCCCGGCGTCGAACTGCGCACCGCCGCCGACTTCGCCGACGACCCGCGGCCCTTCTTCGAGCTGGACGCGGAGACGGCGGAAGACGAACCGAGCGACGTGAACACCGAGTTCACGGACTACGCCAGGTGGATCGAGGAGAACTGGAAGCACCCGCTCCTCGACCATGCCCTGACCACGATCGCCGTGGTCGACGGCCGTCCGGCCGCCTTCAGCGCCGCCCACACCGACGGCTCCGGCCGCTACGCCACCGCCATGACCGGCACCGCCCGCGCCTTCCGCGGCCGCGGCCTCGCCAAGCTCGCCAAGAACGCCTCCCTGCACCGCGCCCGCGCCGCCGGCTGCACGGAGGCCCTCACGGGCAACGACGCGGCCAATGAACCCATGCTCGCGATCAACAAGTGGTTCGGGTACGAGATCTGCGCCACGGAGGTACGTCATGTCCGCGAACTGGTCTGAGCCCCTGCGGCGGGTGGACGTCGTCCTGCTCAAGGCGGGCCGCACGAAGATCCGTTACGAGGCCGAGCTCCTGGCCGACGACGGCAACCGCGTCACGGTCCGCGCTCCCTGGGCGGGCGAGGGCGTCCGCGACTTCGGCTTCGTCCGATTCGAGCCGGGCGACGTGTTCACCGAGCACTACTGGCGGGACCGCTGGTACGCCGTCAAGGAGGTCCGCTCCCCGGACGGCACCCTGAAGGGCTGGTACTGCGACATCACCCGCCCGGCCACTGTGAGCGGCGCCGAGTTGGTCGTGGAGGATCTGGACCTCGACCTGTGGGTCTCCGCGGACGGCAGGGAAGTCCTGCGCCTGGACGAGGACGAGTTCGAGGAGAGCGGTCTGGCGCGGACGGACCCCGAGGCGGCTTCGGCGGCATGGGCGGCTCTGAACGAACTGGAGCAGCTGACACACCCCGGCGCCGAAGCACCACACCGCTTCCCACCCCTCTAGTCGCCCCGCACCACCACCGCGTACCGCTCGTCGTCCACGTCCTTCCCCCACAACAGGGAGTCCTCCGACAACGGCTCCACCCGCACGTGACCAGCCAGCGGCTCCGCCAGTCCCGTGAGCACCTCGGCCGATATCCCGGCCTCCCCCCACACCCCCTCCACCAGCACCAACCGCCCGCCGGGCCGCAACAAGCCCCACCACCGCCGCAGCACCCGCCCGGGATCCGGCAGCGCCCACAGCACATGCCGCACCAGCACGACATCGAACCGCTGCTCCCCCACCGGCGGCATCGCGGCGTCACCGACGAGGAACACCGCGTCACGTCCGGCGAGTTTCGCGCGCGCCAGCTCCACCATGGCCAACGAGAGATCCACCCCGGTCACCCGGTGTCCCTGCTCGGCCGCGAGGAGCGACAGGCTCCCGGTCCCGCAGCCAAGATCGAGGAGGTCGCACGCCCTTCCCGGCAGCCACCCCCGCAGCCGCTCGGCCCAGGCCGCCCGCACCTCGGGGTCCCGCAACCCGTGATCCGGCTCCTCGTCGAAGGACCCCGCCTCGGCGTCCCAGTCCACGTCAGCCGCCCCGCCCCAGCCCTCACGGTTCTCCGTCATGCACCCAAGAGTGACACCCGCCACTGACAGCCGAATCGTGACAGCCGCCACTGACAGACCGGTGAGCGATGAGGAACTCTCCCCGAAAGGGTCTACCTCCGTGAGAACGCGGGAACTCGGTAGGCCTTGAAGGAGGCAGCCATGCGCCGTACCACCGTGCAGAAGCCCCTGAAGAGGACCGATGCCCGGCGACTCCCCGAGGAGGCCGACGAGCGCCCCGCGGGACGACCCGAGGTCCGCAAGGACATCGCGCGTACCTGGTGGCCCGACGGCTGACGGCGGCAGGCATGCCCCGTGTCAGACCAGTCGCTTGCGGTAGTGGACGCGGTCGTAGGGCCCGTCCACTCGCCGTTCCACGACCTCATAACCGAACTTCGGATAGATCTCCTGGTTCTCCCACATCATCGCGTTCGTGCAGAGCCTGACCTCGGGCAGTCCCAGCGCACGCGCGTGTGCCTCGACGAACCGCAGCAGCCGTCCGCCCACGCCCTGTCTCTGGGCGTCGGGGCGGACGGCGAGGTTGTCGAGGTACAGATGGTCCGGGTGCTCCTCGACCACCACGAGCCCGACCACTGGGTCGCCCGTGACGAACACCTGCCCCGCGGCCACGTTCGCCGCGTGGTCCCGTTCCATGGGCTGCGGCACCTGTCCGATGCGCTCGATGTAGTGCTCGTACGCCGCGTCGGTGACGGCCTTCACGGTCGGTGCGTCGGCTGCCTCTGCGCGTCGGATCTCCTCGTTCGTCATGTCCGCACGCTACCTACCTGATCTCCGTCTCAGCGCTCCCTTAAGAGGGCCATAAAGATCGCCACCGACCGTCACAGGCCGGGGATTTCGCGGTTTCTTTGATCCGGCACCCATCGGTACCGGTTCCGAGGAGATCCTTCATGCCCGCACGCCGCAAGGTCGCAGCCGTCGTCGCCGTCGGTCTGGCCCCGCTCGCCCTGACCGCGCTGGCCGCCGCGCCCGCGACCGCGCACGGCTCGATGGGCGACCCGGTCAGCCGGGTCTCGCAGTGCTACGCGGAGGGCCCCGAGAGTCCGAGGTCGGGCGCGTGCAGGGCGGCGGTCGCGGCCGGCGGTACCCAGGCGCTCTACGACTGGAACGGCATCCGCATCGGCGACGCGAACGGGCGGCACCAGGAGCTGATCCCGGACGGCAGGCTGTGCAGCGCGAACAACGACGAGTTCAAGGGGCTCGACCTGGCCCGCGCGGACTGGCCGGCGACGAGCGTGAGCAGTGGGTCGTACACCTTCAGGTACCGCGTGACCGCCCCGCACAAGGGCACCTTCAAGGTGTACCTGACCAAGCCGGGCTACGACCCGACGCAACCGCTGGCCTGGGACGACCTGGACCTGTCGAACCCGGTCGCGACGGCCACCGACCCGGTCGCCTCGGGCGGCTTCTACACGTTCTCCGGCACGCTCCCCGAGCGCTCCGGCAGACAGCTCCTGTACGCCGTCTGGCAGCGCTCGGACAGTCCGGAGGCGTTCTACTCCTGCTCGGACGTGACGTTCGGGGGCGGGGACAACTCCGCCGGCACGGCGGGCGGTTCGACGCCCGCGCCGAGCGCTTCCGCACCCTCCGAGGAGCAGATCGAGGACGGCGCCGGCAAGTCGACGGTCGAGCACCACGGGCACGGTGACGACGACGCCGGTACGTCGGCGGAGCCGGTGGACGCCCCCGAGCCCGAGAGCCTTCCGGCCCATGACGTGCGGGCGGCGGGCACTTCGCCGAAGCTCGCCGAGACGGGCGGCGACAGCAGTACGGGGTATCTCGCGATGGGCGGCGCCGCCACGCTCGCGGCCGGCACGGCGGTCCTGTTCGGTTCGGTGCGTCGGCGCACGGCGAACAGCGGTGGACGGAACGGGCGTTGACCTGTTGAACTCCGGGGTCTGACCGGCGGCTCAGGCCGGACAGACCCCGGCCGCGCTCAACTCAGGGCCGACGCGCAGGTGGTGGCGGTGGCGTGGGCCGGGTCGAGCGCGTTGGCCACCTCATGGAAGGCGATCCGGTCGAACAGGCCGATGGCCGCGTGCTCGGAGAGGTCGAGAGGGCACAGGTCCTGCAACAGGACGTTGTGGACGCCGGACCCGCTGAGGAACTGGCTCCGGTACGGCGTGACGACCTCGTCGTACTTGGTGGCCAGGACCGTGTACTTGACGCCGGGGACGGTGTCGCCCCCCTCGTTGAGCTTGGTGAGGAAGGGCGAGCCGACGACCTGGTCGGCGAGGGCGGGCGTGCTGGTGGTGAGCAGGTCCTGGATGCCCGGGAAGTAGGGCAGCAGGTTGGTGATGCCGGACAGGGTGGTGCCGTGGTTGTCGGGGGCGATGCCGACGAGGGCGTTCACCTTGGCTGCTCCGCCGAGGAACCTGAGGTAGTAGCGGGGCATCAGACCGCCCTGCGAGTGACCGACGAGGTCGGTCTCGGGGGCGCCGGTGGCGGCGAGCACCTTGTCGACGAAGGTCTTCAGCTGCTCCGCCGACTTGTCGATGGGGCCGAGGCCGTAGAAGAGGGGCACGCCGGAGAGCTGACCGTAGTCGAAGGAGAAGACGCAGTAGTCGCGGTCCTCCAGGTAGGGGGCGAGGGCCAGCCAGTTGTCGACGGAGTTGGCGAAGGTGCCGTGGACGAGGACGACGGGGCGGGGGTGGGCGGCGGAGGGCTTGCAGGAGTAGTCGTTCCAGCCCCGGCTCGGGGCGTCGGCCGCGTGGGCGGCGGTGGCGGCGGGGACGACGGCGACCGTGGCGGTCAGCAGCAGGGCGGCGAGGGGTCTGAGCAGTCGTTTCCAGGGCAGCATCGGGTGATCTCCTTGCGGCTCAAGGGAGTTGCGATGGCCTTACGCCCTGTGACCCGGATCACGAGGATGCTGTTCAATTCGAAAGTTACGGACGAGTAGTGCACTTGTGAAGTTACGCGTCAGTAAAAACTTCCAGTGCTAACCAGTTCATATGCATCTACTGATGAACCGTCACCAGGCGGGCCTGATGGGACCATAGGGAGCGATACGCCCCAATCGCTCGCGCAACGCGCGCACTTCACCCTCACCGAGTACATCGGTCCACGCCCGAACGGCCTCCGCGGCGGCCTCCTCCGCCGCACGGGTGCAGGCCCACCCCCGCTCGGTCAGTACGACGAGCCGGGCCCGCGCGTCCGCGGGATGCGGCCGCCGCTCGGCATAGCCCTTACGCACGATCTCGTCCACCAGCTGGCTCGCGGCCTGCTTTGTCACGCCGAGATGAGCGGCCAGCTCCGTGACCGTGGCCCCGTCCGGCGCGAGCCGCGCGAACGCGAAGCCCCAGGCGGGACGCGCCTCGAAACCCCGGGCGACCACCCCGTCGTTGATGCGCTGGGTCAGGTCACCAGCGGCGGCGAGCAGGGCGGCGGCCAGGGCGAGGGCTTCGGAGTTCTGCACTCAGGCATTGAAACACCCTTGACGAATTGGTCAAGCAGCTTGACTATGAAGTCATATAGTCAAGCTGCTTGACCATCTGCCCCGGAGGCCCCGCATGCCCGTAGTCCGCTCGTCCGATGCCGTCACCCATGAGATTCACGGCGCCCGTTTCGTCTCGTACGCCACTCCCCTCAGCGGCGCCAAGGAGCTCTGCGCCTGGCGCGGCGAGATCCCCGCGGGCACGAAGGCACCGGCGCACACCGTCAACCGCGAGGAGATCTTCCATCTGCTCATCGGTGAACTTCTGATCACGCTCGACGACAGCACCCAGCGGATCACCGCCGGCGACACCGTGATCGTCACCCCCGGGGCGACCTTCACCGTCGAGAACCCCACCGACCACACCGCCCTCACCTGGGTCACCACCTCCATCGGCCTGGAGGCGACGCTGGCGGACGGCACCCGTATCACTCCGCCGTGGGCCAACTGAGCTACGCGGCCAGCGCCCCCGGCAGCACCGCCAGCGGCCCGAACCTCGGCCGGGCGCGGACCGCGGCCTCCTCGATACGGCGGAGCTTGTCGTCGGTGGGGTCGAAGGTGAGCTGGTGGGAGGCCTGCTCGGCGGGGTCGAGGCCCTCCGCGCGCAGGGCGATCGAGCGGACCCGGGCGCGCTGGAAGCCGAGGGCCTCGTACATGCCGTAGGCAGCCCTGGTGAGGGCCGCCGAGTGGGCCGTCGGTTCGCCGAGGGTGCGGCTGCGGGTGGTCGCGGTGCGGTCGGCGTAGCGGACGGTGAGGGTCAGGGTGCGGCAGACCTTGTCGAGGGCGCGCAGCCGGGAGCCCAGTTCCTCGGCGGCGGAAAGCAGGGCGCGACGGTGCCGGTCGGGCTCCAACTCGTCGCGGGTGAAGGGGCGTTCGGTGGCCAGTGAACGGGAGACGCCGTTCGGGACCACGCGGCCGCGGTCCACGCCGTTGGCCTTCTCGTGCAGTTCGCGGCCGGCCTTGGCGCCGACCAGACGCTGGAGCGTGGACAGGGGCGCGGCGGCGACCCGGCCCAGGGTGTCGAGACCGTACTCGCACAGGGTGCGGGCGGTCGCGGTGCCGACGCCGGGGAGCGCGGCGACGGGGCGGCCTGCGAGGAAGTCGGCCGCCGCGTCCCCGGGAACCGAGCGGGTCACCCCGGGGCGGGCGTCCTTCAGTGCCATGCGGGCCAGCATCGGTCCGGGTCCGGCGCCGATCGCGCAGTCGACGCCGTGCAGGGTGAGGGCGCGGACCCGGATCACCGAGGCCAGTTCGACGGCGTCCCGCTTGAAGTAGCGTTCGGCGCCCCACAGATCGGCCAGTGCCCGGTCCGGTGGCAGCGCCTCGACGACCGGGGTGAACTCCTCCAGGAGACCCAGCAGTTCGGGCAGGGCCGCCTCCCGCGTCGGCGGCAGCTGGAAACGTACGCAGAGGATGGTCATCCCGCACTCCCCGGACTCTGGTGCCACAACTTCCGTACCCGTGAAGCCTCTTGACCCGCCAGTCGCAGATCGGCCCACGGATGCAGTTCGTATCCCGTCGGCATTTGGATTCGCCGGCCGCCGGTCGGATCGTCGCCCTCGCCACCGGATCTCGCCGGCACCGGCTCCGCCAGTCGCGCCGCCACCGTGTCGAGGCCCTCCCCGTCCCGCAGTTCGACCAGTTCGGCGAGGTTCCAGGCGGCCGCGCCCACCACGCTGAGGCTGGGCAGGCCGCGCCGCTGCAAGACACCGCGCACCAGCAGCAGCCAGAAGTGGAGACGGTGTGTGCCCGCAGGCGTCGTGGGAGTCGTCGAAGAAGGCGAGGTCGACCAGCCCTGTGCCGTCGTCCAGGGTGGTGAAGATGACCCGCTTGCCGGACCGGATCGGCGGTGTCTGGGTGGCCGCCTTGGCCCCCGCGACCAGCACGGCCTCGCCGTGCCGCGCCTCGCGCAGCCGTCGCGCGCTGACCACGCCCAACTCCGCGAGGAACTCCCGGTGGTCGTCCATCAGATTGCGCAGTCCGGCGGGGGCAGTCTTCCGCCCGCCGGACAAGGGGAGTTGGCCCCCCGCGGCCGGCGCGTGCGCCCCGGTGCAGCTCGGTCAGGTGCAGTTGCAGGTCTCGCCTGGGCATCCGCGAGATCGCGGCCCAAGTGATCGAAGATGCCTCCGCGCACTTCGACCGCCCACAGTCGGCGACCAAGCCCTTTGAGACGAGATCACCTATCTCAAACGCCTCATCCCTCAGATGGAATATGGCAGCTCATCCCCGTCATGAGTGCTGGCCCCACCACCGCAACCGTCAGCCGAATCGCCGTGTGCAGTGTCATCCGCCGCTCGGCACTCACACAGCGGGCCTCAGTGGCTCCTGGCCGCGCTCAGTTCCCCCCTGCACCATGTGCCTGGGACGGCGACGATGTCCGCAGGGGTGTCGGGGATGGTGCGGATCGCGCCGGGTACTCCACGGTTGGCGGCAGGTGGCCGGGGGTGACGTCGGCGGGGTACAGGTAACCAAAGAGCGCGGCATCACTGTCCAGCACACGTTCGCGCCGCAGTACGCATGCGATCACGCCAAGCGCGACCGGCTGCGCCGCGGGCGGAGGAGCCCGGCTGACCCTGCGCGTCGCACGGGCGCAGGCATCCGAACAGGCGCATAGGCAGACCGGTTGGTGGGGGCACGGGGTCTGCGGGGGCGAGTGGTCCTCACCTCTGAGCGCATGAGGGACCACCACGCTGGGCGGTGCGGGCATGCCGGCGCAGGAAAACGATGGCTATAACAGCACTGGGCCCCCCTCGGCCCGGGTGTTCCCGCACGCCGCTCGGAACCCCCGGGCTGGTGCCCCGTCAGGAGCGGGCGGTCTCCTCGTCATAGCCGGGGATCGTCAGACTGGTCAGGAACTCATCGGTGTGGGTGACGGTGAGAAACTCCATGTAGTGGCCGTCGGGGTCATGGATGTAGACGCCGCGGCCGCCTGCCAGATGGTTGATTTCCTGCGGCTTGCTGTGCCGTGGGTCGGCCCAGTAGGGCAGGTCGCGCTCCTGGATCTTCGCGAAGATCGCATCGAACTCTTCCTCGGTGACGCGGAAGGCATAGTGGCCGGGTACCCAGTCCTTGCCCCTGACAAGGTGCTCGGCGTAGTCCAGGGAAATTCCATTGCCGAGGCGAACGACGGCGAAGGGTCCGAACGCCTTGGGTTCTGGCGCCTCCAGAAGATCAGCGATAAAGCGGGCACCCGCGAAACGGTCGGAGCTGTGAACGATGGTGTGGTCGAGTTCGGGCACGACAAGTCCTTCTGTGAAGCCGCGACGAGACAGGCGGGTCCATCATGCTGATCCTTTCCAGCCAAGTGGCGTGTACCAGTTGATGGTTGGGCTGATCAGACGGATTCGATCACCCTGGGGGCCGAGCGAATCAGTATCCGCCAGTTCGATCGGAACCGAGCAGTTCTCGCACCCTCACACATCCACTTGCTTTCCAGGCAATGGACCAGGCAGACACCTTCGGTGGCCTTTCAGTCATGCCTCGTTCCGCAGGGCAACGGGGCACCATCAACAGGAGAATGTTGCTAGTGCGTGTTTGCTATTCCATTCTCCCATCCGGCGTGCCGGGGACTGGCCTGCCTCGGGGAGGGTCTTCCTCAGCCTTTTGGAGGGGGACCTGCGGAGTACGACGTCTGGGCCGAGGCCCCGCAAACTGGTTGGCACGTCGGCCTGTTCGGTATGCCTTCATGAGCTGATTGATCGGGCAGAGACGGTGGTCTTCCGTTGTTGCTGACTCTCCTTCGTCAGGGACCAGCGGTTCTCAGGACAAGCGGTCAGTCGGCCAGGGTCGCCGGACGCACAGCTTGCGGCCCAAAGCGTCGGCGGGCGCGGTCAGCAGCAACCTCGGCCGCGCGGGCGCGGTCGGCGCCGGGATCCAGAGAGAGCTGGCGGTAGGCGCCATCGGCCGGCAGCAGATTGTCGGCGCGAATCGCGAAAGCGCGGACTCTCGCCCGCTGCAACCCGAATGCGTTCAGCAGCCCCAGGGCGGACGTCGTGAGGGCGGGTGAGTGGCTTGTGGGTTCCAACAGCAGGCATGTGCGCGTGGTAGAGCTGCGGTCGGCGTACCGCACGGTGAGGGTGAGCCGGCCTGTGATCCGGTGTTCGCCACGCAGGCGTTGACCGAGTTCATCGGCGAGCCCCAGGACTGCTTGATGGTGTTTCATCGGGTCGAGGCAGTCCCGGTCGAGGACGATGTTGACGATCAGGCGCTCTGCCGGTTCCGACGTCGCGACCGGGCGCGGATCGTGACCGCGGGCGCGTTCGGCCAACAGCCGGGCGGGGCTTACGCCGAGAAGGCGCTGCAGAGTTCCCGCGGGCAGGTCGATGACCTGCCCGACGGTGTGCAGCCCGTATCTGCTGAGCGTGTCCGCTATGGCGCGGCCGACCCCTGGCAGCGCAGTGACCGGCCGTGGATACAGCCAGTCAGCCACCTGCGCGGCGGGAACCCAGGTGGTGTCGCCCGGCGCGGACGCGTCGGCCGCCATGGCCGCGAGCATGCGGTTTCCGGCGAGCCCGGCGCTGCTGTCGATGCCGTAGAGAGCCTTCAGTCTGAGTTTCGCCAACTGAGTGATGTCGTACGGAGACAGGTCGAAGTATCTGAGTGCCGAGGTCAGGTCGAGTTGGACGGCATTGGGAGGCAGGGCTTGGACGTGGGGCGTAATGCCAGACATCAGTTCGATTACTTCGTCGTACTGATCCTCGGTCAGGGCGGCGTGTAGGTAGAGGTGGGCGATGTGGCGCTGCCGAGTAGTCATCCCGCGCTCCCGGGGCTGCGGTGGCCGAACTTCTTCAGGTCGGCCGAGCGGGTGCCGGCGGGTTGAAGGTCGGCGTACGGGTGCAAGCGGGCGCCGGTCGTGCCGTTGGCCAGGGTGCGCTGCGACTGGGCGGGGGTCGGGTGCGGACGGCTTTCGCCCAGGCGGGCGAGCGCGGCCTCGGGACCGTTGTCGCGGCGGGCGGCGGCGATCTCATCGAGGTCCCAGGCCATGGTGCCGACGACGGTACGGCGAGTGCCGCGCACCTGGACGGTTCCGCGTACCAGCAGCAGTCCGCTGTGAAAGACGGTGTACGCGCAGGCCGGATGGGAGTCCTCGAAGAAGGCCAGGTCGACCAGGCCGGAGCCGTCCTCCAGGGTGACGAAGATGATCCGCCTGCCACTGGCGATCGGCGGGGTCTGGGTGGAGGCGCGTACGCCGGCAACGAGGACCTGCTGCCCGGCCCGCATCCCGGCGAGGTGGGCGGCATCGGTTGCACCGATCTCACGCAGCAGCCGGTGGTGGTGCTCCATCAGGTGCTTGGAGACGTCGATGCCGAGGGTGCTCAACTCGGCACTGAGGGCTTCACGTCCGGTCATCTCCGGCAGGCCGCTCGGATCGGCTCCGCCGACGGCGCCCGCGTCGATGGGCAGTTGGCCCTCATGCGCGGAGCGGGTACGGGACTGCCGGTGCAACTCCGTTATCTGGAGCAGGAGATCACGTCGGGTGAGGCGGCCGTCGTGCAGGCAGCCCAGGGCGCCGATCTCGGCGAGGCGTTCGGCGACCGGTCTGCTGGGACGGGCCCGCTGCCAGAAGTCCGACAGTGATCCGTATGGCTGCCCTTCTTCTATTCGCCTGCACTCCGCTTCACTGATGCCATGCACCGCCGACAGTGCGAGCCGAACGCCCCACTGGTCTCCGTCGGTCTTCTCCACGGTGTGCTTCACCTGGGAGTGGTTGATGTCGACCGGCAGGACCTGCACGCCACCCCGACGGGCGTCGGCGACCAGGACACGCTTGGGCCACATCCCGGGGTCGTGTTCGAGCAGGCCGGCCAGCAGGAACGCCGGATAGTGCGCCTTGAGCCAGGCGCTCTGCAAGGCAGGCACGGCGAAGGCGACCGCATGGGCACGGCAGAAGCCGTACGCACCGAAGGCCTCGACGGTCTTCCAGACCTCGTCCCGGACGGCCTGGCTGTAGCCACGCTCGCGCGCCAGGGCATGGAACCAGTCCCTGACCTTCGGCAACCGCTCCTTGTCGCCCAGCGCCCGCCGCGCGATCTCCCCGAGAGCCCGGTCGCAGCCGGTCATCACATGCAGGGTCTCGATGATCTGCTCGTGCCAGATGGTCACACCGTAGGTGTCGGCGAGCACCGGCTTCAGGTCCGGGTGGGCGTACGAGGGCGTACCACCGTGGCGGGCGGCGATGTACCGCTCGGGCATGCCGCCGGCGACCGGACCGGGGCGAAAGAGGCTGATGTCGGCGATGACATCCTGCGGATCGCGTGGCTGCAGCCGGGACAAGAGATCTTGTTGGCCAGGCGATTCCAGCTGGAACAAACCCAGGGTCCGGCTGTCCTGGATGAGCTTGAAGGCGAAGACATCGTCGAGTGGCACCTGTTGGGGGTCATCAAGCTCGATGTGGTGGCCGGTGGTGCGTTCGATCTCGGTGACGGCGTGGGCCATCGCGGACTGCATCCGGACGCCCAGGACGTCGAGTTTGATGTTGCCGAGCGCTTCGATCTCCTCCTTCGCGGCCATGGCCATGGGGTAATCGCCCTGTGGGGTGGGTTGCACCGGCAGCTGTAGGGTCCACAACTTAATGCGCAATGTCGGCGCTCAGTGCGCAATGGTTACG
Source organism: Streptomyces sp. NPDC005303 (assembly GCF_040607335.1). Lineage (NCBI taxonomy): Bacteria > Bacillati > Actinomycetota > Actinomycetes > Kitasatosporales > Streptomycetaceae > Streptomyces > Streptomyces sp. NPDC005303. Next base: position 298,829 of record NZ_JBEXGM010000003.1, read on the forward strand.
CATTTCCAGAGACTGCGCCCACTGCACACGCAGAGTAATCCCCCAACGGGAACGACGCTCGTCGGCTTCTCCTCCAATCACTAGTGCGCAAGAGCCAGGATCATTGCGCACCCAATGCGCAAATCCAGATCACCATGCGCACTTATTGCACACCATATCGAACAGCTCGCGCACCATCTTGATCTTCGTGTGCTGTGGTTGCAGCGGCGCTCCTACCTTGGGGTCCATGACGACAAGTACAGGCCGAGCACACCTCGCTCACCAGCCGCCGACGGTATGGATTCGCTATGAGGACAACAAAGATCCCCTTCGAGAACTGCCCCTGTCTGAGCTGCGACTAGCGGACTTCGACGGGACAGTTCCCTGGCGGCGGGTCCGCTCAGTAAAGGGACTGGATCACTTCTCGGGGAAATACGCCTCCATGACCACGGGCGGGCACGTGGTGTATGAGAGTCAACTTGAGCTGGCACGGCTGCTGCTGGCCGATTTCGACCCGCAGGTGCGACACATTTATGCGCAACCCTGTCGGGTGGTCGCCCGCGTCGACGGTAAGACGCGTCACCATGTACCTGACTTCCTGCTAATCACCGGCTCAGGCACGGTCCAGGTCGTCAATGTCAAACCAGCAGAGCTGCTTGCCGATCCCAAGATCGCACAAGCTCTTGCCTGGCCTGGTGAGCTCATCCGGCAACATGGATGGGCGTATGAAGTTTGGTCGGGCGACGATCCCGCCCTCTTGAAGAACGTTCGGTTCCTTGCCGCATACCGACGGCCCGGCGTAGTTCCCACCGAAGAGATCGACCTGGCGTGGGAAACGGTGCAGGACGGTGAGCAACTGGCATCGGCTGAGCACCGGCTGGCCAAGGCACTCGATCGGGAGCTCCACGAAGCCCGTCCCCCGATCCTGTCTCTGGTGTGGGCAGGACGGCTGAGCACGGACTTGACCCTGCCTCTGTCTGGCGAGTGGATTCTACGGAGGTCTCGGTGACCGGATGGACAACGTCGCTTCGGATCGGGCTGCCGTTGGTCTACGACGGCCAGCAGTGCACCATCGCCGAGCTCGACGGACGCCGCGTTCTGTTGCAACACGCAGGTCTGGACAGCCGGCCGCAGTGGCGCCAGGTGGACCTCGCCTTGCTTCTCAGCCATCCATCAACTGAGTTCCTGGTTCCCGCTCCGCCGCAGCAATCAGGCACGGCCGCACTCTTTGGCAGCCTTTGTGGGGAGGAGGACGAAGAAGTCACGGTCCGCTACCAGCATGTTCAGGAGGTGCGTTTCAGCTACAAGTTGGGCTCGCCCGAGTTGGCTCTCGCCGGCGAGCCTCGCCCGGATTACGCGCCCGGCGTCCCCTTGATGCGTCGCTATGAGGCCAAAGCACGAGAACTCGGAGTGGACCCCGCCACCGTGCGCCGATGGGTGGCCAAGGTCAAAGAAGAGGGCCCCGCCGGTCTGGTGAGCAGGGGCCGAGCCACCCACATCCTCGATCGAGTCGACCCTCGTTGGCTGGATTTGGCCCGCACCGTCCTCAAAGAGCGGGAAAAGGAAAGCCGCCCCGTGAAGAATCTCATCCTGATCGAGATCGAGGAACGCCTGACCAATAAGCACGGTCGAAACTCGGTAAAGATTCCGAAACGCAGCACCGCCTACGATCTTCTGAGGGAACTTGCCCGGGGGACGAACGCCTTCGACGGCAGCACCAAGGGAAAGCGCTCCATCGCGCAGAGGCCACAAGGGGTATACGGAAAACTGCGGGCCACACGACCGGGCGAGTACGTCATCCTCGACACCAACAGTCTCGATGTGTTCGCCATGGAACCCATCACCTGCCGATGCGTGAGGTGCGAGCTTACGGTGGCGATGGATCTTTACAGCCGCTGCATCTGCGGACTGCGTGTGACTCCCGTGTCGACGAAGTCCGTCGATGTCGCCGGGGTACTGTACGAAACCATCCGCTCACGCGGACCAGCCAAGAGCGGCTCTGCGAATGAAACACTGCCCTATTGCGGGGTGCCTTCCGCGGTAGTGCTGGACGCCGAAAAGCTTGTGGATGCCGAGGGTAACCGCCTGCTGCCCAGTGTCGCGGCTGAAGCGATCGTGTACGACCACGGCGCCATCTACGTGTCCAACCATATCGAGAGCGTGTGCGCCAAGCTGGATATCACCCTGCAGCCGGCCCGTCCGCATACCCCGACCGACAAGCCGGTCGAGCGCTGGTTTCGCACCCTCAATGAGGGACTGTTGGCAGCCTTGCCCGGATACAAGGGGCCCGACGTCTACAGCCGCGGCGAAAAGGTGGAGGAAGAGGCCTACTTCTTCGTGGACGAGCTTGAAGCCGTAATCCGAGAGTGGATCACACTGATCTATCATCGCCGTCACCACCGAGGATTGAAGATCCCGGAGATTCCTGGGCTGAAACTGAGCCCGCTGGAGATGTACGAGCACGGCATCATGCGTGCTGGTCCGCTGCGCATTCCCTCGCGCCCGGGACTTGCCCTCGAATTACTAGAGGAAGAGTGGTGCACGATCCAGCACTATGGAGTCCAGGTCAACACCCTGGTGTACGACGGCCCAGCATTGGAAGGGTTTTATAACCAGACCAGTCCCTATCAGGGCCAGCATGCCGGTAAGTGGCCGATTTCTGTGGACCGCGACGACATTAGGAAGGTCTACTTCCAACATCCAAAGACACTTGAATGGCACTCATTGGACTGGGAACACGCACCGGCATTGAACGGTCCTGCCAGCCTGGAAGCCCTGCAGTACGCTCGCAAAATCGCCGCGAAGACGCACCGCTTTCCCGACACCCGGCGTGCCCTGGTCGAACTACTCGAGCGCTGGGGAGTGGGGTTGACGGCAGATCGCGCGGAGCGCCGCATGGCTATCCGGCTGTCGCAGCAGCGGTTCCGCATCATCGGTGACGACGAACCCGACGACGAGGTCAGTAGCCTGCCGACGGTCGGTCGAATCCGTGCAATGAGCGATCCCTCCGGCCGAGTTCCAGATGAGGTCCCGGGAGCGACGCAGGAGCCGCAAGTCGTCCCTGATCCAGATGTGGGGCTGGGCGGAGACGACGATGCGGACGACGAGTGCGAAGCCACCTTCCCCGGTGAGGAAATGGGAGTCGACGAAATCGACGAGGATGCATTCTATGCCGATGTCTTGGACAGCCGTTGAAGACATCAGCCAATTCACTGATTTTTGAGGGCGGCGATCGCCAGTATTCCCCTACCCGCCTTGATGGGTGGTTGGAAATCGTAAATGGACCCGGGCGATCGCAGCCACCCCACTTGTCGCGTAGACAAATGCTGTCCCTGTCTTCGGCCGAACTGCTTCGCTACAACGACGATCGCCATGTCTGGCACGCGAACATCGGCCCGATCAAGACCCAGCAACTCCTGAACCTTCACCAAGATCTGTTCGAAATCGTCAACTCGAATCGACAGGACGGAGACAAAGCGAAGCCAGCAGCACTGCTCGACGCCTATCCCGGCATCGGCAAGAGCACCGCTGTGCGGGAGTTCGGCCGCGACTTCCACATCGAGCAGGTCGCCATACGCGGAGAGACCACGCCAGGCGGCCACCGTCGCGTGCCAGTCGCCTACATCGCGCTGACTGGCAATACTCAGATCCGCGGCCTCAACGCAGCAATCTGCCGCTTCTTTTCCCTGCCCACTTCAGGAGACGCGGATACCTTGGCGGCGCGGGCTGTCGACGCTGTGCTGAGCCTGAAGACATCTGTGTTCATCATCGATGACATCCACTTCTTGGCATCGCCCAACTCCAGCCCTACGCGGATGGTCAACCAGTTGAAGTTCCTCTCCAACACCTTCCCGGTGACCCTGGTCTACGTCGGCGTGGGAGTTCAAGCGCGAGGCATCTTGAGCGAGGGACGGTCTCTGTCCGAGGCACTCCGTGCCCAGTTCGGGCGCCGGACCACCTCGCTGACGTTGCATCCCTTCCAGGTGGAGGACGAGGCAGGTCGCGCCCAGTTTCGCCAACTACTACTGACGATCGAGAAAAAACTCGTGCTCGCAGAAAAATATCCCGGCATGCTCGCTGACGATCTCGCGGACGATCTCTATGCCCGTTCGAGTGGCCACTTCGCTTCCCTCATGGCCCTGATCAACCGCGGCTGCTACCGCGCGATCCGCAGCGGGCATGAGCAGCTTGATGTCGAGCTGATGAAGAAGGTCAAGAATGACGCTGCAGCCGAGGAGGCTCGCCTGGAGTTGGCCGCGGCCATCGAAGCTGGCCTGCTGACCGCGAGGCCTCAGCCCTCCGCTCCTCGAAAGACGGCCTGAATGAGTTGGAGTCCGGATCGCATCCCTATCTGGCTTCCCCCCGTTCCCGGCGAAGCCCTGGACAGTTGGCTGGCCGCCTACGCGCGACGTCTGAACGCTGCAGAGGCAGACCTCATCAAATACTTCGAACTGGGCACTGCGAGCTTCGACTTCATGGTGCGGGCACTGACCAGCCATGAACGGGAAGCCCTGGCCAGCCGAACAGGCGTCAGCCCGGTCGACCTGACCGCCATGACCCTTGAGCCCTGGAACGGCCTGGTCATCAATCTGGATCTCGCCACCCGCAAGTTTGGTCTTCCGCCCACACTGCAACATACCGGCAGGTACAGCCGCTTCTGCCCGCCCTGCCTGCGAGAAACAGAGGGGCGCTGGCAACTCTCGTGGCGTCTGCCATGGAGCTACGCCTGCCCCCGCCACGACAAACTCCTCCTTGACCGTTGCCCCAACTGTGGAAACTTCCCTTACATCAACAAACGCCGTATTCGAACCCAGCCCGGTATCTGCATCGAAGGCACCGGTGACACTCGCTGCGGGTTTCCGCTCTCCTACGCCTCGTGCGTGGAACTCGACCCGGATGGTCGCGTGATGCGTGGGCAGAAACACATCAACTCAACGGTGTTAGGCCCGACACGGGAACTTTCCGATGTCCGCCAGCACACGAGAGAGATCAGCATCATCGCTCAACGCGTACTCCGTGCCCTTCCATCACACGCAAGTACGGCACCAGCCCTCGTACATGAGGTTCTCGCCGAGTGTGGAGATGCTCTGCCAACCACGGCAGGGCGGCAACGACAAGGAAGTGACCCCCACAGCATGGCGGTCGGCTCCGGCATTGCAGTCACAGTCCTGAACAACAACTCATCCGAATATGATGCGATCTTCCCATGGCTGATGCACGCCAACGCATCGTCACGCACCAAAGCCTCATACCCCATCACTTGGGCGCACGCTTTATACCAAGAGGCAGGGCCTCGGCTGGCCACGCGTGCCCTCGTAAGCGTCGACGAAAAAGTGTCGTGGGTTACCCGAATCCGGTACGGCACCACCACGTCGGCTCCCACCTGGCCCACACTCGGCCAGCAAGAGGTTCGGCGCCGAGCCTCGCGCACACCATCCATGCTCTGGCCCGGATGGACCATGCGTGTCCTCCAAGGTGCGTCAACTGGGCACCAACTGGCGGGTTTCCGCCGTGCTGCCGCGGCTCTCTTGCTGCTGCCGGCCACCCAATTAACTTATCAACAGGCCGCGAAACTACTCGGCAACAATCTGCCAGTGACTAGCTGGAAAGCCCTCACGGCGATTGTCAGCGAGCAGGACTGCACCGTCCTGACCACAACCCTCGTTCAACTCGGACGTGTCTTAGATGTTCAAGACTCACCGATCAACTACCACCGCCGTCGTGTCCTATTTTCCGAAGGAGAGGTCACGCTCGACTCAAAGGCATTTCGCACGTACTGCCGCCAGAATCGACGCCTGTACAACGAAACCCTATTCGAGCAGCTACTTTGGTACGTCAAAAGCCTCCTTCTCGGAGCAGAGCCTGGATCTTCGTCGCGTAGCCAGGCGTGGCACATGCAAAACTCTCACCTGGTTGACAGTGAACTCCGAGCACTCGCATACCAACAAGCCGAAGCCAACCTTCAAGCCCATGGAATCCATGAACCACTTCAATGGGAACCTCCGCAAGCGTGGCTCCCGACGTTGCCTTGGCCCGGCTTGCCTCCGGAAGACATCGATCGGGAAGAAGTCGCTGAACAGCTGGCATTGCGCCTACCCATTGACGATGTCTCTCAGGCCGTTGGTATCAGCGACGACAAGTTCCGCCTCTACATTGAATATGCAACCCCCGCAGACTTGCCCGTGCCTTCAGAACGACCAAGAAGGGTTCGCCGGAAGATCCAGTCGCAGAATCACCGGACGTCGCAGTGGCGGCGTCTGACGCCGGAAGAACTGCTTCAGCTGTACGTATCCGAACGTAAGTCGACTCCTCAGATCGCCGCCCTCGTCGGCTGCAGCTCCTCAACCATCGGATTACACCTAGAGCAAGCAGGCATCCCCCGACGCCGCAGGAAGGAACCTCTGCGGGCAGCCGATGGGACATTGGTGACGACAGACTGGCTGAGGCGCCACTATACAGATCTGGGAAGAACCACAAAGGAAATCGCAAATGAGATTGACTGCCACAATGCTTACGTTTCACAACTGCTCAGACAAGCCGAAATCCCAACCCGACCGCTCTTCGCGGTCTGCAGCCCGTTTGTACGCCTCGGTGTAAAAATGTCGCCCGCCATGATTGCTGTCAGTGAGCTGAGAAACCACGCCCAAAGACTGCGCAACATCGTCCGGCTCCCGGGCCATCATGACATCGCCGCGGCATGTCGGTCTCTTGGTATCCCCAGCAGCAGCATCCGCTACCAGCTTGTCCAGGTCGAAAACGCTGCAGGTTTCGCGATCATCACGCCCACAAAGCCCCTCAATGCGACCCCAGACGGAGCAACTTTTATCGCTGAAGCAAAGCGACTACTTGCCCTTCTCGACCAACGGACCAATAGCAAACTAACCTGATCTATCGAACAGTTACTGAGCTTGAACTCGGGTTGTCGTTGCGGGTGACAGGGCTTGATCCTCGCGGTATGCCGTTGACATGAGGTACACGCAGAGCGGGACGAGCGCCGCGAGTTCCGCGAGGGCATTCGGCTGATGACCGCTGAGCGGTTCGCTCTGGGCGAGCCGAATTCGGTGATCGCGGCGCTTCCACAAGTGCTACACCCTATAGGGCGTACGCAAGCTGCTGATCCGGCACGGGTTCTCCTGCCAGGTGCCGGCCAGGCGGGCCGTCGAACGCGACGAGGAGAAGGTCACCGGCTGGGTGAAGGAGACATGGCCGCAGGTGGAAGGACCGCGGCGGCGCTCGATGCGTGGATCGTCTTCGAGTTGCGCCGTGAGGCGCTGTGTTTCGTGTGGAGGTGAGAGACCGTCGCCGCCGACCTGTCGTAGCAGGGAGGTGGAGCAGAGAGCAGCCTGATCCGGGTGATGCCGGGGAGGGCGGGAGCGGTGCCGACGGGATAGCTGGTGTCGCCGCCGTCTATCGCTCGGTGCAAAGGCGCTGCGACCGGCTCCGGCCCGCGGCTCGGCCGCCCTTCACCTCTCGAGCACGACAGCGAGACCTTGGCCGACGCCGATGCAGATGGCCACGACGGCGATGCCACCACCCCGGCGAGCGAGTTCGTGGGCCGCGCGACCGATGATGCGTCCTCCGGACGCTCCGAGCGGGTGCCCCATCGCGATGGCGCCTCCGTGCGCGTTCACCTTCCGCGGGTCGAGGTCGCTCCACAGCCGCAGACAGGCGAGGGACTGCGCCGCGAAGGCTTCGTTCAGCTCGACCAGGTCGACGTCGGTCCACGTGCGCCCGGCACGGGCGAGTGCGCGGTTGGCCGCCTCGACGGGAGCGACTCCGAAGACGTCGGGGTCGTTGCCGAAGGCCGCGCGGCCGGCGATGCGGGCGAGGGGTTCGCCGTCGAGCGCACCTTCACGGGCGACGAGCACGGCGGAGGCGCCGTCGTTGATGGGCGACGAGTTCCCGGCGGTCACCGTGCCGTTGGCGGCGAATGCCGGGCGCAAGCTGGCGAGAACTTCCACCGTGGATTCGTCGCGGATGCTTTCGTCGCGGGCGAGGTGGTGGCCGTCGACCTGGACGATCTCGTGGTCGAAGACGCCGCCCGCCCATGCGCGGGCGGCCAGGCGATGGCTGCGCGCTGCGAACGCGTCCTGCTCCTCACGGGAGATCCGGTGGATTTCGGCGAGCTTCTCGGCACTCTCGCCGTTGGAGATCGTCCATTCCTCCGGCAGGCGGGGGTTGACCATGCGCCATCCGATCGACGTGTTCCACATCGTCTGGTTGCCCGCCGGGAAGGCCCTTGCGCTCTTCTCGACGACGTACGGCGCGCGGCTCATCGACTCCACGCCGCCCGCGAGCACGATGTCGGCGTCTCCTGCCTCGACGGCTCGTGACGCCTGGATGACGGCCTCGACCGAGGACCCGCACAGGCGGTTGACCGTGACGCCCGTGACCGAGGTGGGGAAGCCGGCGAGCAGCGCGCCGAAGCGTGCGACGTCGCGGTTGTCCTCGCCTGCCTGGTTCGCATCGCCGAAGATCACGTCGTCGATGCGCGCGGGATCCAGGCCGGTGCGCTCGACGGTCGCGCGCATGACGATCGCGGCGAGGTCGTCGGGGCGCACGTCGGCGAGGGCCTTGCCGTACCGTCCGAAGGGGGTGCGGACGGCGTCGTAGACGAAGCTCGCGGGCATGTCAGTTACCTTCCAGGGGTGCCGCAGCGTCGGTGACGTGGGTGAGGTCGAGGCCGGTCAGGGCGGCCAGGGAGGCCACGGTGTTGTCGCCGAACGTCTCGCGCACGCGCAGTCCGTCGGGCGTGACGTCGAACACCGCGTGATCGGTGTAGACGCGGGTCACGCAGCCGACTCCGGTCAGCGGGTAGGTGCAGGCGGCGACGAGTTTCGGCGTGCCCTGCTTGGTGAGCAGGTCGGTCATCACGTAGACCGACTTCGCGCCGATCGCGAGGTCCATCGCTCCGCCGACGGCGGGAATCGCGCCGTTCTCGCCGGTCGACCAGTTCGCGAGATCGCCGGTTTCCGACACCTGGAACGCGCCGAGGACGCACACGTCCAGGTGACCGCCGCGCATCATGGCGAAGGAGTCGGCGTGGTGGAAATACGCCGAGCCCGGCAGTGCGGTGACGGGCTGCTTGCCGGCGTTGATCAGGTCGGGGTCGACGGTGCCGGGCTCGGGTGCGGGGCCCATGCCGAGCATTCCGTTCTCGGTGTGCAGGACGACCTCGGTGTCGTGGGGCAGGTAGTTGGCGACAAGGGTGGGGGCGCCTATGCCGAGGTTCACGACCGCTCCCTCGGGGATGTCGGCCGCGATGAGACGAGCGAGGTCGGTGCGGCTGATGCGAGTGCTCATCGGCTCTCCTCCTGTGCCAGCGGGTTCCCCTCGACGTCGACTCCGCCGATGAACACGCCTTCGTCGAGCCAGTGGCGTTCTCCCACCGCGACGACGTGGTCGATGAAGATGCCGGGGGTCACGACGGTCTCGGGGTCGATGTCGCCGAGCGGCACGATCCGGTCGACCTGGGCGATCGTGGTAGCCGCCGCGGCCGCCATGATCGGGCCGAAGTTGCGGGCGGTCTCGCGGTAGACCAGGTTGCCCCAACGGTCGGCCCGCAGAGCGCTGATCAAGGCGACATCGGCTCGGATCGGGTACTCGAGCACATAGTCGCGGCCGTCGATCGTGCGCACCTCCTTGCCCTCCGCGAGCTGGGTGCCGACGCCCGTCGGCGAGAAGAACGCGCCGATACCCGCGCCCGCGGCGCGGATGCGTTCGGCGAGATTCCCCTGTGGCACGAGCTCCAGCTCGATCTCTCCCGCGCGGTAGAGACCGTCGAACACCCACGAGTCGCTCTGCCGCGGGAACGAGCAGATGATCTTTCGTACTCTTCGCGCCGCCAGGAGCGCGGCAAGTCCCGTGTCGCCGTTGCCTGCGTTGTTGTTGACGACGGTGAGGTCGCGTGCTCCGTGTGCGATGAGCGCGTCGATCAGCTCCACCGGCTGGCCCGCGCGGCCGAACCCACCGATCATCACGGTGGCGCCGTCGCGGATCCCTGAGACGGCGGCTGCGGCGTCCTCGACGGTCTTGTCGATCATTGTTCCTCCACGCGTTCGGGCATCGCGCGACCTCTCCAGCGATTTCACTTGGCCGGCCCGCGGGGTGACGGTGCACAACGATCGACACCACCCGACATAGGCATAGCCTTTATGCTTATGTCATACCACATCATGGATGCCTCGGAGGGCTCGACGACAGGGCGGCGATCCCGCTCTCCTCGCCAATGAAGACTGGAGCTAATAAGCTATGCCTATGTCTGATCTCGCGAGCGCACGCTACACGGACCGCATCGCCACCGGACCGCTCATCCTCGTCCAGGAGGTCTTGAACACCCGCGCCGCCGGCAAGCCCGCACTCGAGGACCTGCTCTCGACCCCGGAATCCGCCACGTCGTGGCTCTCCGGCGCGCTGGCCGAGTGGAGTCGGCATACCGGAGCGGAGGCGCCGGCCATCGAGGTCGACGAACCGGGGATGGTGCGGCTTCAGCAGCTACGCGCGTCGCTGCAGATGACCGTCTCGGGTGCAGTGCGCGATGCTCCGGTCCGATCCGCACCGAAGGGGGTGAGCGGCGCGCTCGAGGTGCGGATCGACGCCGATGGTGTCTTCTCGGTGGCGCCGCGCGGCAAGGACGTCGCGTGGGTCGTCGCGGCCGTGCTCAACGAGATCACGAACGCCCAACTGACGGGTACGTGGCGTCGTTTGAAGATGTGCCGTAACCGGGTCTGCTCGGTTGCCTTCTATGACGGCACGAACCCCAACAACGGCGCATGGCATGACGTGCGCATCTGCGGCAACGCCGTGAACCTCCGGGCGTCGCGGCAGCGTCGGGCGGCCGCGCGCGCGTAGCGCGCCGCAGGCCACCCGACCGACGGGCCGTCTGCTCAGCCCTTCGCCGCCCGGCAGGAGCCCCACAGCGCACCGGGATTGATGCGTGACGGGTGACGCTCCAGCATGTACTCGTAGAGTTCGAGGGTGCTGCCGGTGCGACGCACCCCGGCGTTGAAATCGAGGATGTAGCGGCGGGTCTCCTCGACGTGACGGGGATCGTCATCGGCGGTCTGATCCTTGTGCCCTGCGACGATCGCGGTCGGCGCCAGCGCCTCGACCGTGTCGAGAGCCCTCAGCCACTCGTCCCGCCCGTCCGCGTCCGAGGCCGCGAGCATGAGGTGGACGTTGTTGTAGATCACGTCGCCCGCGACGACCAGGCCCAGGTCGGGAACGTGCAGGCAGGTGGTGTTGTCGCTGTCGGTGTGCCCCAGACGGACCGGGCGGACCTCCGCCCCGCCCACGGTCAGGACGTCGCCCTCCAGCGGTTCGGCGAGCACCAGTCGCTCGGGGATCTGCTCAGGGAACCATGCGCGCCAGGCCGCCTTGAGGACCTCGGGCGAGGACTGGTAGGCCATGTCCTCGACGACCTCGGGCAGCGCGAAGGCGCGCGCTGCGGGGTACTGCTCCAGAACGGCTCCGAGACCGAACCAGTGGTCCCCGTGGCCGTGCGTGACGTACACGCTAGTCACCGGAGCACCACGCTCGCCGAGCCACCGCAGCAGGCCCTCCGACTGCGCGATCGTGAACAGCGGATCCACCAGCAGCGCCTCTCCCCCGTTCGAGATGAGGATGCTCGACGTCGGCGACCAGGAGCGCTCGCTCTGATCGGGCGGCACGTCCGCGTTGGTGGTCGGCATGCCGTCCGCGATGTGAACCGCGTAGGTCAAGGCGTTCGACGTCATTGGTGGACTCCTCGGATTCTCTGATGGTCGCTCCCACTCCGGCCGGAGCGCGGGGGGCGCCGGCGGGGGCCGGGCCTCGTTCCGTCGATCACAGAGCGATGACGTTGACGCAAGCATAGACCCTATGCTTACGTCATAGGGCTCGCGTCGACCGAGAAATCCCGAGAGCCACTGGCTCCGATTCGTCGCCGCAACAGAGCGATCGTCAAAGGAGACACGAGATGAACAGCCCAGCGACGCAGACGCCGACCGCGGTGCTCGTCCACGGATACCTGGACGACGGCGCCATCTGGAACAGCGTCCGAGCCGTCCTCGACGAGCGGTCGGTCCCCTCGATCGCGTTCGAGCTCGCCGGCATGGGTACGCGCGCCTCGGATCGAGGGCCGTTCACGCTCGCCCGCTGGGCCGACGACCTCGAGACCGTCGTACGCACGACGGAGGGCCCTGTCGTACTCGTCGGCCACAGCATGGGAAGCCAGATCGCCGAGCTCGTCGCCGCCCGCCTGGCCGAGCAGGTGCGCTCGCTCGTGCTGGTCAATCCGATCCCGCTGGCCGGCACTCACCTGCCCCCGGAGCAGATCGCCGCCTTCCAGGCACCGGATCTCGGACTCGACGCTCAGCGCGCCTTCCGCGCCTCGCTCGCCACCGCGTTCCCGGCCGAGGAGAACGACCGGCTCGCCCAAGTGGCGCTGCACGTCGACCCGTCGACGATCGCCGATACGGCGACTGCGTGGAACAACGGCCACCCGGACGGGCAGCAGCCCAGCAAGTACACCGGGAGCGTCACCGTCCTGCGCGGCGAGAACGACCCCTTCGTCACGGAAGAGATCGTCTCCGCGTACGTCGTGCCCCGCTTCCCCGACGCCGCCGCACAGACGATCGTCGACGCGGGCCACTGGGCGCACGCAGAGAACCCGGCGGCGGTCGCCGCCGTCATCACCTCGGTCGTCGAGGAGACCGCGTCCAACGCGGCCGACAGCCGCCCCGCCACGGCCTGGACAGCCGCGTTCGAGCAGCGCACCCAGGACTCCTTCGCGGCGGCGCTCTCGCCGAACGTGCGAATGGAGGCGAGCGCGCTCGCCAAGCCGGTCGAGCGCAAGGAGCACGTCGAGGCCCTCATGACCGCGGTGAGCTCCGTGTACGAACGGCTCGAGTTCGTCCGGAAGGCGCAGGACGGCCCGCGGACGTATCTGGAGTGGGAGGCCGCCGCGTTCGGTGGCTTCCAGATGAAGGGGATCACGATCCTCACGCGTGATGACGAGGGGCTCATCACGGAGATCGCCATCCACCACCGGCCCATCGGCGCCGTTCTGCAGATCAACGCGAAGGTCGGGGGCCCCCTCGTCGAGGCCGGCCTCGTCCCCGCCGAGTACTTCGACTTCACGGAAGGCAAGTGACCATGACGGAACGCATCGACGTGGAATTCACGGCGGACGGGGGCGTGACCCTGCGCGGCTGGCTCTACCTGCCGGACGCCGAGGGCCCGCGCCCCGCGATCACCATGGCGCACGGATTCGGCGCCAACCGGGAGATGGGCCTCGACCCGTACGCGCGCAAGTTCGCCGACGCCGGGTTCGTGGTGCTCATCCACGATCACCGCACGTTCGGCGCCAGCGACGGCGAGCCCCGCAACGACGTCGACCCGTGGCGTCAGATCGCGGACTGGCGCCGCGCGATCAGCTTCCTGGAGGCCCGGTCGGAGGTCGACGCGGACCGCATCGGGGTATGGGGTTCGAGCTTCGCGGGCGGCCATGCGATCGTGCTCGGGGCGACCGACGTGCGGATCAAGACCGTGGTCTCGCAGGTGCCCACCATCAGCGGATTCGAGCAGTGGCAGCGCAAGGTCCCGCCGGAGCGCATCGCCGCCTTCGAACTCGCCCAGGCCGACGCCGAACGCGCCCTGGCCGCCGGCGGGGAACTGCCGTACCAGACCTCCATCGGCGACGATCCGGCCGACCCGGCCCTGTACAACAGCCCGGACGCCGTGCGCTTCTACCGTGACCTGGTTCCGCCGGGCCGCGAGCACAACACGGTGACGACGCGCTCCAGCCGGGCCGCGCGCCTGTACGAGCCGGGCGTCTGGATCTCCCGCATCTCGCCCAAGCCGCTCATGATGATCGTGGAGACCGGCGAGACGGTGATCCCGACCGACCTCCAACTGGCCGCCTACGAGCGAGCACTGGCCCCGAAGGAACTGGTACTGCTGCCCGGCGGCCACTTCGACGCCTACAAGGTGCACTTCGAAGAATCCAGCGGCGCCGCGCTGTCGTGGTTCCGCACCCACCTCGACCCGGACGCGGCCTCGATCGGCTCGTGAGACGGAGGCGGTTCCGGCTGCTGCTGGAACCGCCTTCACAGGCAGGTGACCGCGCCCTGTCACAGTCGGTTACACCACCGCCATGAGCGTTTTGGAGCCGAAGAGCGTCATTGCCCCGTAACGGCCAAAGGTTAACTTCCCCTCTGTCTTGTGAAAGCAAGTGAACGGAGCGGTTGTGGGACGTCCTGAGCGGCCGGTGGATCCTCGGGCCGGTGCTGTGCAGCGTTTCGCCAATGAGTTGCGGGTGCTGCGCGAGGCGGCCGTGAAACCGACGTACCGGGTGATGGCTGGGCGGGCGGGTTTTTCGGTGAGCGTGCTGGCGCAGGCGGCGTCGGGTGAGCGGCTGCCGTCGCTGGCGGTGGTGCTGGCGTACGCGCAGGCGTGCGGGGCGGACCCGGCCGAGTGGGAGCTGCGGTGGAAGGCTGCGGACGAGGAAGCGGCAGCACGCGCGGAGGATAAGGAGCAGCAGGCACGCGACCAGATCCCCCTCGGCAACGACGCGTTTGCGGGAGACGGTCAGCTCCGGGAACGCCCGGAAGTACGCACCAAGGCCGTCCCGCGCACCGGCCACACCATCCGCGATACCGGGATTGTGCTGGTGGTACCCGGCGCTCCAGTACGTGTCGAGCGCGGACAGATCCTTGTCGACGATGAGCCGGTCGAATGCCTTGGTGACGAGGTCCTTGTTGGAGGCGGTGAGCCCGCGCGGACCAGGTCGCCCGGTCTGCGGCCGACTGACGGTGGAAAACATGTCGTTGCCGTTGACACTGCTGCCGGGGACATCCTGAAGCACATCCCAATGCTCGGCGATCTTGCCGTCCTGGAACCGGAAAATGTCGAATACGGCCGAGCCTCGACTTCCCGGCGTCAGCACGAGGTTGGAGTGCACCACGACGAGGTCGTTCTCGGAAATGACCCGCTTGACGTCGTACTTGGTGTCGGGGAACTGCTGATGCAACCCGGCAGCGAAGTTCTTCAACGCCTCGGGGCCATCGGACGCGAGGGGATTGTGCTGGATGTAGTCGGCCCGCACGAACCTGTCCACGACCGCGGTGTCACCCCGCTCGAACGCCCCCTTGAGGACACGTACGGCAACGGTCTTCTGGTAGTCGAGCCGGGCGCCGCCGTCGACGTGCCCGACGGCGTGACCCGCGCTGACAGGCGGCGAGGCGAAGGCGGGTACGGTCGCGGCGCCCGCCAGGGCGGACGTGGCGACCGTGGCGAGGAGGATGCGACGGGTAGCCATGCGCCGGTTGGGCATGTGGGAAGTCCCGGTGTTCTCTCTCTTGGGACTCGGGCGCTTTCCTGGAAGGTCGGACTGACTCAGTTCTTGGGGCCGAACATGTAGGCGTTGGCGACGTCGATGAGGGCAGCGCCCTGGTAGGCGGGGTAGCGCTCGGTGATGGCCTTCTTGTAGGCGTCGCCGTCGTCCCCGAGCAGCTCCCGGCCGGCGTTGACGTAGTCGGTGAGCTCGGCCCAGACGGCCGGGGTGGTCGGCTCGCCGTGACCGGGCAGGATGGTGTCGTACTCGGTCTCGGCTGCGAAGCGGTCGATGTTGGCCTGCCAGCCGTCGAAGTCCTTGTCCAGGAACCACAGGTGGGTGTGGTTGTAGACGACGTCCTGAGCGACCAGGACACCCTGCTCGGGCAGCTTGATCACGAGGGTGGTGTGGATCTCGCCGCCGGTGACCTTCTCGAACACGAACGGGATGCCGTCGATGACCTCGGTGCCCGGGGTGATCTCCACGGTCGGAGTCATATCGGCGAGCGGGATCTCGGCGCCGGTGGGCAGGTCCGTCTTGGCACCCATGGCGACGATCTCCGCGGTGGTCTCGGGCAGCGCGTGCACGGGGACGCCGAAGCGGGCCGCGCCCTGGTAGTGGTCCGGATGCGCGTGGCTGATGACGAGGCGGTCGAGCGGCTTGCCCAAGCTCTTGGCGTAGGCGACGACCTCGTCGGCGTAGGCCAGGACGAACTGCGCGTCTACGGCGATGATCCGCGACGGCGTCTCGATCAGCTGAGTGGTGACGCCCAGGCCGTCCTCGGGCGAGACGTAGCTGTGGATGCGGACCTGGCCCTTGTCGATGACCGTGAGGGTGCCGTGCATGACTGTGCTCCTGTCGAAGTGCGGATGAGCGGTGATGAGGGGACGAGGTGAGGGGCGGATCGTTGATGGCCGGCTCACGACCGGTCATCGGCCGCAGCGGACACGGCCGGTTTTCCATCCCGCGGGCCCGAGCCCCTGGAACAACTCCATACTGGGACGGAACCGGATGCCCCGCGAGGTACGCTGCGGTCTCGTGATGGTCCACAGGCGACAAGCACGGCAGAAGCCCGGTCAGCGGGAGACGGGCCTGCCGAAGGTGGCTTTCCAGCCTCCGGCCGGAACCCCGGCGGGCGTGGAGGTCATGACCCTGGCCGACTTCCGCGACCGCATCCGTGACTGGCCCTGGCACATCGCCACTCCGCACCGGGCGGGCTTCCACGCCCTGATGCTGGTCACCGCCGGCACCCTGCGCCACCGCGTCGACTTCACCGGGTACGTACTGCCGCCCGGTTCCTGGCTGTGGATCCGGCCTGGCCAGGTGCACCAATGGCAGAACCTTGACCAGGTCGAGGCCGTCCTGATCTTCTTCCAGGAGGACTTCGTCGCCCCCGAGACCGCGGAATTGGCCGGACTGGGCACCGGCACTGCCCCGATGCCCCTGTACAGCCCCGATCCCTCGGAGGCTCCCGCGCTGGCAGCTGCGGCCGAGCAACTGGCCGCGGAGTTCTCCCAGTCCGACCGCCAGCCGCTGCCGGTCCACACCGCCCTGCTGCACCGCCTGCTCGACGTCGTCCTCCTGCGCCTGGCCCACCTGCGGCAGCACGGCCAGGCCGCTGAATCGGCCCCCGAGCCCTTTCTGCGCTTCCGCGACGCGGTCGAACGAGGCTTCACCCGCACTCATCGCATCGACGACTACGCCCGCGAGCTCGGTTACTCCACCCGCACCCTCACCCGCGCCACCCAGGCCGCGGCGGGCCTCAGCGCCAAGGACTACCTCGACCAGCGCCTCGTCCTGGAGGCCAAGCGGCTCCTAGCCCACGGCACCGAACCCGCCTCCACCATCGCAACCCACCTCGGCTTCACCAGCGCCACCCACTTCGGCAAGTTCTTCCAACGCCATACCGGCCGCACCCCCCTGGCCTTCCGCGCCTCCCAGAGTCCGTCGCCGCCTGCGTAGCCGCCCACGCCACCTGACTGCGTGAACAAGTTCGGCGAGGGCTGCTTTGGGCGCTGGCCCGTTGGAGTCACGAGCAACGGATTCCATCCCGTGGGCCGAAAGCCTGACTGGGCCGATCGGACCGGCCCGAAGGGGGCGCCGAACCCGGTCGCAGCAGTTCGCCCTTCCAAGGCGGGCGCTTCCGGCTCAGCCTCCCAACACCTCGGGCGGCACTCCGAGTTCCTTGGCTCCGACGAGCCCGAACGAGGGGCCTCGGGTGAGCCAGAGCAGCATGGGCAGGGCACGGTCGGGGTGTCGGCGGCTCATTTCGCGGGCGATGTCGGCGACGGGTACCCGTGGCTTGGCCACCTCCTGGTAGTCCTCCAGCCAGGCACGGGTGTCGTCGAACACCTCTTGCCCGCCCACCGGGCCATGGCCCGGGACCACGATGGGAAGCGGCCTACGACGACGCGAAGGCCGCCACGTTGCCGGACGACCTCACGGCGGCCCTGACCGCCGACCCGGCCGCGGCGGAGTTCTTCGAGACACTGGACCGGCAGAACCGCTACGCGATCCGGTACCGGATCCAGGACTCCACGAAGGCCGAGACCCAGGCGCGCCGGATCGGGCGAGCGCCGGTCGCCGACCTTGTGCGGGCGGTTACTCCGTCAGGGGTTCAACGCGCTGTACTTGACGGGGAACACCTTCTATCCGAGCCTGCGATGTCGGTTCTTCCGATGCCACCCAGGGGCTTGCGCTGGGATGGCGGGGCGTGTTTCTGCCGCAGGGGCCGGTTGGGGAAGTCTCCGCCGGCGACATCGCAGTGGACTGTCCCCGTCGGGTTGAGGAGCGGCCGCTCCGGAGGTGTCGGTGCCATGACGTCCGGAGCCGCCCATCACCGGCCGGTTCAACCGGAGAGGGCGCAGCCCTTGCGGGGCTGCCGACGCAACACGTGCACCGGTGTGGCGTCATCCGGTCAACGACGGCGCGTGGCGAGGACACCCAGCCGGATCGTGGACCGCCACGGCCCGATGCCTCTTGAGGCGGTTGATGCCGTACGCGACATCGTGCCAAGCCTTGTAGTCCTGTGGGTCGAACCTCGGCGGCCGACCGCCGCGTGCGCCGCGCTCCTACGGTTGCCGGCCCGGTCAGCTTCATCCGGGATGGTGCAGTGGATCCCCCGCCGCCGCAGGTAGGCGCGGTTCTTCGCGGGAGGTGTACGCCTTGTCGGCGCGTACGGGATGCTCTTCGTGATCAGGAGTCGTGCGCCACGGCGGCGGTCGGGAAGTGTGTGACCGACATCGATGAGGCGCGGCCCCTGGGCACGGATCTGTATCACGCCCATGATCTCGATGTCCTCGGCGACCGGACCCGCTTCGCTCTGCGACTCGCGGCGGTCCGTGTCGGGGCGCTCACCGTGAAGTGGCTGTCGTACGACACCGAGGTCCGGGTCGAGACGGCCGCGCCGAGTCCGCCCACCAGGTCAACGTGGCCTGTACCGGCAGCGTGCTGACCTTGTCGGGCGAGGACCGGAGGGGTCTGGCTGCGGTAGTCGATCTTGTTCATGGCAGTCGGGGACACGGCGCCCTCGCGGGCTCGTCGCTGATCCGGCTCACGTGATGCGTCGCAGGATGCGGTCCTTGCCGCGGGTGTAGGGCGGGGTGGCCACGCCCAGCGTGTCCGGCTTGAGTGGCTTGTCGAGGACGGACTTGAGGTGACTGAAGGTGTCCAGGGAGTACGAGCCGTGGTAGCGGCCCATACCGCTCTCACCGACGCCACCGAAAGGCAGGTCGGGCACGCTGAGCTGGAGGAGCGAGAGGCCGAAGACCAGGCCCCCGGAGGACGTCTCCGCGGTCAGGCGCCGCTTGGAACGCTTGGAGGCGGTGAAGGCGTACAGGGCCAGCGGCTTGTCCCGTCCGGTGATGAAGGCGATCGCCGCGTCCAGGTCGGGGACCCGGACGATGGGCAGGATGGGGCCGAAGATCTCGTCGCGCATCACCGGGGAGTCGGGGTCGACGTCGGCCAGCACGGTCGGGGCGATGTAGCGGTCGTCGCGGTCGTGGTCGCCGCCCACGACAGTCCGGCCGTCCTTCAGCAGGTCGGCCAGCCGGTCGAAGTGGCGCTCGTTGACGATGCGGCCGTAGTCGTTGCTGCGAGCCGGATCGGTGCCGTACATCTCGCGGACCGCCTGCGTCAGGTGGGCCTCTATCTCGGCTCCCGCCTCACCTATCGCCAGCACGTAGTCGGGTGCGACGCAGGTCTGGCCCGCGTTCATGAATTTGCCCAGGGCGATGCGGCGGGCGGCCGTCGCGAGGTCGGTGCCGGGTTCGACGACGGCGGGGCTCTTGCCGCCCAGCTCCAGGGTGACCGGGGTGAGATGACGGGCCGCGGCGGTCATGACGATGCGCCCGACCGCGCCGTTGCCGGTGTAGAAGATGTGGTCGAAGCGCGCCTCCAGCAGGGCGGTCGTCTCCGGCACCCCGCCCTCGACGACGGCCACGGCCTGCGGGTCCAGGACCTTGGGCAGCCAGTGGGCGAGCACGGCCGAGGTCGCGGGGGCGACCTCGCTGGGCTTGAGGACGACGGCGTTGCCGGCGGCCAGGGCACCGATGACCGGCGCGAGCGCCAGATTGACCGGGTAGTTCCAGGGGGCGATGACCAGCACGACACCCAGCGGCTCACGCACGGTCCACGCCCGGGACGGCATCAGCGACAGGGGCACGGAGACCCTCTTCGGACGCAGCCACCGGTCGAGATGACTCAGGGTGTGGTCGATCTCCCTGACCAGGAAGCCGATCTCCGCCATGTGGGACTCGGTCGCGCTCTTGCCGAGGTCGGTGTGCAGCGCCTGCGCGAACACGTCCTCATGCTCCGTCAGCAGACGCCTCAGCGCCTGCAGTTGCTGCTTGCGCCAGGCGACGGGCTTGGTGCGGCCGGTGTTGAAGGTGGCCCGCAGTCGCGCCACGGTCTCCGCGGCAGGGGCCGCCGTAACGGCAATGTCCGGCTGACCGCCGGTGGGTACGTGGGTGTTCATGTCCAGAAGCATATACGAAACGAAAGCCTTTCGTTTCGTATGCCTGTATGCTTGTTGTGTGACCTACCCCACCCTTACTCAACGTTCCGCTTCGGGAGCCGTCCGATGACCGGGACGCAGGCACGTCGGGGGCGCCCCCGCGATGCCTCTCGCGACCGTGCACTGCTGGACGCGACCATGGCCGTCCTGACCGAGAGCGGCTACAGCGGACTGACCACGGCCGCCGTCGCGGCCCGCGCCGGAGTGTCCACTGCCACCCTCTACCGTCGCTGGCCGTCCAAGGAGGTCATGGTCGTCGACGCCGCCGCCGCGTACGCCAAGGAGCTGACGGCGCAGCCGGACACCGGCACACTCGAAGGCGACCTGCGCGCCCTGCTCCGGGACAAGGCAACTTCTCTGACCGGCAACGAGGGAGGGGTGCTGCGCACCCTGATCGGCGAGGCCGCATACAGCCCCTCCCTGGCCGAGGCCCTCACCAACGCCTTCATGCTGCCCGTGCGCCAACGCATGCAGGAGATAACGCAACGTGCGGTGGACCGGGGTGAGATCCCACCGGTGGAGCACGCCGACCTGCTCGGCGACCTGGTGATCGGTCCCATGATGAGCAGGTTCTTCCTCACTCCCCTGCCGCCGAACCAGGTCGACCCCGCCATTGCCGCGGAGACCGCCGAATCCATGGTGTTCTTTCTTTTGCGCGCCTTCGGACACCAGAGGCAAGGCACGGTGGCGAGCGATGAGTAGCTGACCGGCTGGCAGCTCTTCGAGGAGGACCACGACCGGGCCGACAGGCAGACGCATGGGACGGCGGCGTACGCGACGCTCGCCTAGACCCCGTGGCGGCGCGTGCCGACTGGGCGCGGACGTCCGTGAGGCAGCGGCCTTCATCACCCACGGGAAGCGTTCCAGCTCGTCATTGACAACGCCGTAACGTCCGTCGGCGACCGTCCGCGCCAGAGTCTTCAGGTGCGCTGCCGCATGCGGATGCCCGGCCAGGTCCGTGCCCTTCGGGTTGTGCGGCGCCGGTCCACCAGGTACTTCACGCACACCTCCGCCACGTCGCGGCCGACTGCCCTGGACCCGCCGCCCCGGCCATCCGGCTCACGGCGGCTTCGGGGGCAGAGTGATGAGTCAGTTGTCCAGAAAGCTCAGAATGTGATCGGCAACCTGCTTGGGCTGTTCGAGGTGCAGGAAGTGTCCGGCCCCGGGTACGACGATGCGGTCGAAGCCGTTCTTGAACACGGCGTCCATGCCGTCGCTCACCTCCACGGAAAAGCAGTTGTCGTCGGCACCGTGGAGGTACAGCGACGGGACGGTGACGGCGCCGCTCGCCCGGGCCTCCAGCGCTCGCGCCGCCTCGTCGGCGGGAGGTGAGAACAGCTGACGGTAGTAGCCCAGGATCTCGGTCAGCACTCCTGGAGCACGGAGGGTTTCCTTGAGCGCGGCACGTTCCGCATCCGGCAGCTCGTAGCCGGGCGACCACTCCCGCCAGAGCCGGTCGATGAAGGCGAAGTCGTCGAACTCGACGGCCGACTCCGCCAGGGCCGTCTGGAAGAAGAACATGTACCAGCTGCGTCGCTGCTGGTCGCCGTCGGTGAGCCAGGCGGTTCGCAGCTGCGGCCCGTACGGAACCGCCATCCCGACAAGCTTGCGGACGCGTGTCGCGTCAAGGCTCGCCGCCGCGTACGCCGCCCGGGCGCCGAGATCGTGACCGATGAGATCCGCACGGTCGCGCCCGAGCGCTTCGATCAGGTCCAGGACATCCTGCCCGGTCGCTGACGCGCGATAGGAGCCGTCGGGCGCCGCGCCGTCCGGCCAGTATCCGCGCTGTGCGGGAGCGACCGCCCAGTAGCCGTCCTGTGCGAGGCGGTCGAGCATCCCTGCCCAGGAGCCTGCATGGTCAGGAAAACCGTGGAGGCACAGGACGAGCGGCCCGCTGCCGGCCTCCAGGATCGGAACCTCCAGAGCGCCAGCCTGAATCGTCCGGCGACGGACACCGTCACCGGCGGAGGACCCACCTGTCATCGAGTCCTCGCCGGAAGAAGGCGTCGGCGGTCGCTGTGTCTGGGATGCCATGCGTTCAACCTCTCCCGGCCGCTGTCGCGGCGTCACGGGCCGACAGGCCCGGACCGAGTCGTGAGTCCTGACGTCATCGAGCAGGGTCACGACGACGTCATGAGGGTCGGCCTATCGCCGGAGACCTGCCAGCAGGCAACAACCGTACGACTTTCGCTTATTTCAGCGCAAGCGAAAGCCGTGCTCGCCATCGCAAGGAGCAGACCCACCGTGCCGATTTTCGCTGAACACCCCCGCCGGGTGACCGACCCGGACGACTTCTACAACCCGCCGGTACGGACACGCTGACGGGCCCGGTGGGCACGCAGGTTCTCAGGGTTCCCGCAGGTCTTGGTGGAGTGCCATACACCGCTGTTGTTGCGGGAGCGGTCGAAGAACGCCGTCGTGCAGCGCGCATTACGGCAGATCTTGAGTCGGCGCCAGGCGTCCGCCTGCTGAGCCTGGAACACCTCGAGGAGCACCAGGCCGGCCACATACCGCCAGCCCTGACCGCGAGGCTCCAGGACGGCCCGGCCGGTGCGGTCCATCCGCACCGCCGCGGCCGCGACATGAACGGCCGGCGCTACGGTCTGCTCGTCGGTGTCCGTGCCGTCTTCGTCTCGTGAGGCGAGAAGCCGCCGCAACTCTGCACGCAGGCCGCGCAACTCCTCGAGATCACTTTCGGTGAGAGACACCTGCGCGGCGACCTGCCCCCTCTCGCGGGCCCAGCAGTCCAGCGCCTGATCGACCCACGCCTGTGCGTCGGTTAGGCCGTCCAGGAGATCTGCCGCCCGGGGCCGGCCAGCAGAAATGGTGTTGAGCAGGTCGTGCACGAGCGCCAGCCCGACCGGCGCCGGTTCGACCTCGTACCGCGTGGACGCGGACCACACCATGACCACGCCTCCCTCTCGCTGACCGTCCGGCTCTACCGACATGACCGTGACCGTTTGGCCACTGGCTCAGGGTACGACATCGCCTCCCCTTGAAGTGAAAGGAGCTAAAGGCGTAAGGTCCTTTCATCTTGATTGGTGACGCGGCCACAGGAAGGGTGTCGCTCATGAGCTCGTCCGACCCCCGGAGCACTCAGGAGGCTCCCTCTGCCACCGCGGGGCCGGGCGGCAGGACAGGCCGAGGTCTGCCCCAGCGGGGTCTGCTGTTCGCCGAGTCGGCGACGCCGATCGCCGCAACGCGCCGTGTCCCAGGCACCCACCCCGCACGCAGGCCGCGGTCGACTTCTGCCCTCATGATCGTCGGCCTCGACGACCACCTCATCCCCACCGACCTCGCGCTGACGGCCCACGAACGAGCCCTGGAACCCGAGCGGCTGACGTGCATCGGCGGTGGCCACTTCGCCCCATGCAGCACGCAGTCCCCCATAGCCGCGCAGTCCACCTTGGACTGGTCCGGCAAGCACCTCACCTGACCGACGGCGACCCCGTCCGCACTGTCCCGAGCCAAGGAAGTCCCATGTCCGTTCTCACCCACTCCCTCGACGGCGACGTCGCCACGATCGTCCTCGACAACCCCCCGCAGAACCGCTTGGCACCCGAGTTCGCCCAGGAACTCAGCGAAGCCGTCGACGCCATCACCCGCAGCCCGGCCCGCGCCGTCCTACTGCGGGCCGAGGGACCCGACTTCAGCTGGGGCGGCGACTTCCGGCCCTGGCTCGGCGCCGACCGCACCAGCCTGCGCGCGGACTTCGACGAGATCATGGCCGTGATCAACCGGTTCGAACAGCTCCGGCTCCCAGTCGTGGCCGCGGTCCAGGGGCTGTGCTTCGGCGGCGGCTTCGAACTCGCCCTGCGCGCCGACATCATCCTCGCCGGCGAGAGCTCCCGCTTCGGCCATCCCGAGCAGTCGCTCGGCATCGTCACCCTCCTTGGCGGAATCCATCGTGTGGCCGAACGGGCCGGCCGGGCCCGCGCCTACGAATGGGCACTGACCTCCGAGCAGGTACCCGCCACGGTCATGGCCGAGGCCGGTGTCATCAACCGCGTCGTCCCCGACGACGAACTGCGCGCCGAAGCCGAGGCCTTCACCCGGAAGATCGCCCAGGGCCCCACCCGGGCCCACGTCGTCCACAAGGCGCTGCTGCGCGCCTGGGCCACGGGCGGCATTGCGTCCGCCGACCAGCAGCTCTTCGACCTCGCCGTCCCCCTCTACGAGACCGAGGACGTCAAGGACGGCCTTGCCTCCGCCGCCAAGGCCCTCAAGGAGGGCCGCCCCCGCCCCGTCCTCCCCTTCAAGGGCCGCTGACCCCCAACCCTCCCCCCACACTCACCACCAAGGGACACCACATGATCATCGACTCCGCGGACCTGGACGAGAAGTCCGCCTACAAGCTGCTCATCGGCAGTGTCATTCCCCGCCCCATCGCCTGGGTGAGCACCCTGTCCACCGAAGGCGTGGGCAACCTGGCCCCCATCTCCTTCTTCACGGTCGTCGGGCGCAAGCCGCCCCGGATCTCGCTGTCGATCCAGCCGCGCTCGGACGGGGCCACGCTCAAGGACAGCTTCGTCAACATCCGGGACACCGGCGAGTTCGTCACCAACATGGCCACCCTGCCGCAGATCAACGGTCTGAACCGCAGCGCCTTCGAGTTCGAGCCCGACGTCGACGAGTTCGACGCGGTCGGGCTGGAGAAGGAACCGTCCGAAGCCGTTCGCCCGCCGCGCATCAAGGGCGCGCCCATCGCCTTCGAGTGCACCGTCGAGCACATCTTCTCGGCGCCCGACGGACTCAACAACATCGTCTGGGGCAACGTGGTGCGCTTCTACGTCCGAGACGACCTCTACGTGGACGGCCGGATCGACTTCGGCGCCATCGCCCCGGTGGGACGCCTCGCCGCCGAATACACCGTTGTGGACAACACGTTCGAAACACCGCTCGACGCCGACGTGATCCAGGAACGCGCCAGTCGCCGAATGCTGCGTCTGGACCGCAAGGACACGCACTACTCACCGATCGACACGGACGCCTGGTCGCCGTCCGGCTCCACAACGACACTCGACTAGACCGCCAGGACGTGACGAGGTGACACCCCTCACGGGTCCGGCAGACCGCCTCTCCAGCACCCCGAGTCCGGTGCGGACCACGCGACCCGCCGGTGTGTCACCTCGCACCCGTCCGCTCAATTGCTTGAGACGTCATAAGCGTCTGGTTCAGCAAGCCTGTCACTGCCTGCTTCACCCGCCCGACCGCGCAGCCGCCCACCAGAACGGCTCCGAGTCACCCGTTCTCAATGAGGAGAGCACGTGTCACGGAAGAACTCTTCCACGAAGCCAGACGAACCCGGAGACGACTCCGCGTACGACTACGACGTCATCGTCGTCGGTTCCGGTTTCGGCGGATCCGTCACCGCCCTTCGGCTCACCGAAAAGGGTTACCGCGTAGGCGTGCTGGAAGCGGGCCGCAGGTTCACACCCGACTCGCTGCCCAAGAACTCCTGGGACGTGCGGAACTATCTCTGGGCACCGAAGCTCGGCCTCTACGGCATCCAGCGCATCCACCCGCTGGGCAACGTGGTGGTGCTGGCGGGGGCCGGGGTCGGGGGCGGCTCCCTCAACTACGCCAACACCCTGTACGTACCGCCGAAGCAGTTCTTCGACGACCCGCAGTGGAAGGACATCACCGACTGGGAAGGCGAGCTGAAGCCGTACTACGACCAGGCCCGGCGCATGCTCGGGGTGCGGCTCAACCCGACGATGACCCAGGCCGACGTACTGCTGCAGGCGGTCGCCGAACGGATGGGCGTGGGCGACAGCTTCCACATGGCCCCCGTGGGGGTCTTCTTCGGCGACGGCCAGGACGCCGACGGGACGGCGAAGACCAGGCCGGGAGAGGTGGTGGCCGACCCGTACTTCGGTGGCGTCGGCCCGGCACGCAAGGCCTGTGTCGAGTGCGGTGAGTGCATGACGGGCTGTCGCCGCGGCGGGAAGAACACCCTCAACGAGAACTACCTCTATCTCGCCGAGCAGGCGGGCGCCGTCGTCCACCCCATGACGACCGTCGTCTCGATCACGGACGACTCACCGGGCGGGTACACGGTCAGGACCCAGCCGACGGACCGGAAACGCAAGGGCGAGGGCCGCACCTTCAGGGCGCGGAAGGTCGTCATCGGGGCCGGTACGTACGGTACGCAGACGCTGCTGCACCGGATGAGAACGGGTGGCCAACTCCCGCACATCTCAGACAGGCTGGGCGATCTGACGCGTACCAACTCCGAAGCCTTGGTGAGTGTGCACGCACGCGTCCGGCGGTATCGCAAGGCCGCCGGAGGGCGGAGCGTCGACTTCACGCGCGGTGTGGCCATCACTTCCTCGATCCACCCCGACGAGAACACCCACATCGAGCCGGTCCGTTACGGCAAGGGATCGAACGCGATGGGTGCCGGGATCGTCCTGCAAGTCCCTCACGCCGAGGGCGCATCGAGGTTCCTGGGCTGGCTGGCCAACGTGGCGAAGCACCCGGTGTTCATGGCCCGCTCGCTCTCCAACCGCCGTTGGTCCGAGCGGTCGCTCATCGGTCTGGTGATGCAATCGCTGGACAACTCCCTCACGACCTGTCTGAAGCCGAAGGGCGTGGGGAAGGGGTTGTTGATGTCCCGTCAGGGCCATGGGTCGCCCAACCCCAAGCAGATCAAGGTGGCTTCGGAGGCCGCATCGCTCATGGCCGCCGAGGTCGACGGCTTCGCGGGCAGTAACGTGGGCGAGCTGATGGGCATGCCACTCACCGCGCACTTCCTGGGCGGCTGCCCCATCGGCGACACCCGTGAGACCGGCGTGATCGACCCGTACCACCGGCTGTACGGACACCCTGGCATCTCCGTCGTCGACGGAGCGGCGATCTCCGCCAACCTCGGAGTCAACCCGTCCCTCACGATCACGGCCCAGGCCGAGCGCGCGATGTCGGCCTGGCCCAACAAGGGCGAGGAAGATCCGCGTCCAGCGCAGGGAGAGGCCTACAAGCGCCTGACCCCTGTACCGCCTCACAGCCCGGCAGTCCCGTCCGATGCATTCGGCGCCCTGAAGTTGCCCTTCCTGGGGATGCCGACAGTGCCGCCGAAGAGGTAGCCACACCGCACCGCGCCTCCTGAGCAGGGGCTCGGACGGACACGAGACGCCCTGGGCGTTGATCAGGCCCACAGCGGGCCGGCGCCGAATTCACCAGCTCGGCATAGGTCAACCGCGGCGGGCGCCCACCGCGACGTCTGCAGGCGGCTACAGGCACGTGAAGTGCCGCCAAGAGCGGACCGGATCGGTCGCGAGGTGCGTCAGCGCATGCCTGCACTGTCGAGCAGGACTCCCACGGTGGGCCCGATGAGCCCAGCCAGATTCTCGGCCCTGATGCCGGCGCGGGCTACGGCGCCGTCGAACGTGAGGCTGAGCTGCTCGGCCAACAGGTCGGGATCGCTCGCCCCACCCCGTTCGGCCTCGGTACGGAAGAAGGCCGCCAGATTCCCCTTGACCCGGCGGACCACCTGGCTTGCGGGGTGGCCCTCATCCTCGAGCTCGATCTGTACGGCAAGGTAGCGGCAGCCTCGGAATTCCGGCGCGCCCGCCCGAGACTCCACTTGCTCGAACACGTGCAGGATCCGTTCGCGCGGCGGGCGACCATCGTCCGCTGCGGGCAGGAGTCGCGCCGCGAAGGCAGTGATGCGTTCCTCCAGGCTCGCCGTCAGGAGTTCGTCCTTGCTCTCGAAGAGCTGGTACAAGGAACGCTTCGACACCCTGCGGCCTTGCACAGCGCGTCGACACCGACGCCGACGCCTTCTTGGTAGGTGAGCGTGGCGGCTGCCTCCAGTAGGCGCTCGCGGGGAGTCGCCTTGGCCTGGGTTGTCATAGTTAGAGGTCAACTCCAGTCCGACGAAAGGAAACCCAATCGGTTTTTTCATGGCCGTAGGGGATCCGAGCCCTTGGGGTGTGCACGCCTCCCCGTCCCCACGAAGCGGCGCGCACTGAGGGCCACTCCGCACAATGACCCCGTCTTTGGCGTACGTGAGTACGGTCCGCTACGCCTTGACGGCAGGCTCCTCGGGCTGCGCCTGCGCGGCGGTGGTCCGGTGCAGCCCCTTGCGGTCGTACCAGCTCGTCGTACCGAAGCCGAACAGTGCGGCTGACGCGAGGCCGACGGCCATCATGACCCAGCCCCGGGTCAGGCCCGCGTCGCCCTGGGCGTCGTAGTAGAGGATCGAGCGGACGCCACCGCTGATCTGCCGCAGCGGCTCGAACTCCGCGAGGAAACGGTAGAAGCCGGGCAGCGACTCGATCGGGGTGGTGGCGCCGGCCGTCGGCACCGCCATCGCGATGAAGACCAGCGTGACCACCAGCATGCCGGGCGTACCGAAGACGGCGAGGAGCGTGAGGGCGCCGATCCCGGTGACGGCGATGGCGGCCACCGAGTACAACCACAGCAGCGGCAGGTGGGAGGCGTCCATACCCATGATGCCGATCGCTCCCACCATGACCAGGGTGCCCATCAGCAGGGACAGGGCGGCCATAAGGGTGCTGCTCATGGCGAGACTCTGCACCCGGGTGGCCCGGATCAACGGACGGTGGATGCGCAGCGGGCCCATGTCGTTGTGGGTGTAGCCGAGGGCGTGGTCGACCTGGCCGCTGATCACGTTGGCGGCGAGCATGCCGCAGACCACCAGGACGAGCGCGTAGTAGAACGCCGACAGGCCCAGGCCACTGTGCGAGTCGAGCGGATGCCCGTCCTTGACAGTCACCGCCGCCGGATCGGCCAGCAGGACGCGTGCCGCGGTCGGCAGCTCGGACTGCTGGGCGCCGACCTGCGCGGCCAACTGCTTGCCCACCTGGAGCGAGGCACGCTCGGCCGCCGTGGTCGTCGCCTGCCTGGCCATGCTCGAACCCACGCTGCTGGCGGACTGGTTGGTCAGCACCGACAGCTGAGGGCGAGCTGGATTCCCGGTTGCCGAGGGTCCGGTCAGCGCGGTGACGGAGGAGGTGAAGTCGGCGGGGACGACGAGCGCACCGTACAGCTTGCCCTTGCCGAGTTCCTCCTTCACCTCCTTCTCGCCCATCACCTTCCAGGCGATCTTGCCCCCGCCCGCAGTGGACGCCTTGATCGACCCGGTGATCTGCGCCCCGAGATTGAGCTGCTTGCCACCGACAGTGGCCCCCTTGTCGGAGTTGACCAGGCCGACCGGCAGATTCTTGGTATGGCCGGCCGGGTCGACGTTGGGGCCGACATAGAAGATGCCGAACAGGATCGCGAGGACGCCTGTGATGACGCCGCTTGCTACCCAGAGGGGCCTGGCGCGCAGCACGCGGAAGGGGTGGATTCCGTTCATGACTTACTCCGGTCTGGACAGCACATATACACAGGGAGGAGACCGGACGGCGCCATTGCGGGCCGGGAGCCTCTGGGGGTTCAACCCTCGGCTTGCACAACCGCGGGGGAACACGGTGACCGCTCGGCAACTCACGCACTCCCGAGGGGGCGGCGGTGGGCAGTTCACCGCCGCGAGCGATTGGTCGGCGTCGCCTGTGGATGGTCGAGGTCTCGCCGGCGCGGCAGAAGTCGGGGACCTCCGATTGACGGGGGTCTGGAGCAGGTCAGTGGCCGGGCTGGGTTGAGCGCATCTGCCACTGGGTCATTGCGCCGAAGGCCAGGACGTTGGCTCGGCGGGTGGTGAAGCGGGAGGTCAGGGTCATCGCCCAGTTGAAGGTGCCGGAGACGACGCTGGGCGGCGGGTTGCGCCGGTCCAGCGTGCGCAGTGCGGTGGTGACGACCTGGGCCGGCGTCTGCAACCGGACACCGCGGGCCATGTTGTCGGAGCCGGCCGTGTCGAAGAACTCGGTGCGGGTCGGACCCGGGGAGAGGGCGAGCACCCGCAGGCCGGTCCCTCGCGATTCCTGCCACAGCGCCTCGGTGAAGTTCAGCACGAAGGCCTTGGTCGCCCCGTAGACGGCGGCGTTCGGCCACGGCTGGTACCCCAGTGAGCTGGCAGTGTTGACCAGAACACCGGTCAGCTGGCCGATGAACGCCCTGGTGACGTCGACGAGGCTGGCCACGTTCAGGTTGATCTCCTGCTGGATCCGTGCCGCATCCTCCTGGCGGAACGGGCTGTGGGTGCCGAAACCGGCGTTGTTGACGAGGCTGGTGACAGTGATCCCACGCCGCGCCACCTCCTGGGCCAGCGCTTCGCCCGCGGCCGGCACCGTGAGGTCGAACGGCACGACCGTGACGGTGACCTGGTGCTTCGCGGACAGTTCGTCGGCCAGGGCCTCAAGCCGGTCCGCGCGGCGGGCGACCAGCACGAGGTTCGAGCCGCGCTCGGCGAACTGGCGGGCGAACTCCGCGCCGAGCCCGGCACTCGCCCCCGTGATCAATGTGGTCTGGCTGCGGTAGTCGATCTTCTTCATGGCAGTCGGGGACACGGCACCCTCGCGGGCACCACCTCCCCTCCTCCTTTCCATGCTTGCGACGGTCTGTGACCGTCATCGAGTGCTTCATCTGTTGCCGAGGCGGGCTCGGAGCCCGCCTGGGCGATGGTCGTGACGTGTGAGGTGTCCCCGGTGCCGACCTCGGTGCCCTATGGCGGCACCTCGGCCGCGCGGTCGTCCTCGCGGCGGAGGTACGTGGACCGGCACGTTCTGGGCGCGCAACCGCTCGGTGACGAGTCGGCCTGTACCGCCGGCGCCGGAGACGAGAACGAGGTCGCGATCAGCCGGACGGCTCCGTTATCGGAGCAGAAAGTTGAGGAGGGCCTCGGTGCGCTTGTTGAAGGGGGCGCGCAGCATGCGGGTGGCGTTCCAGCGTCCCTGTACGTGGATGCCCTTGGGGTGGCTGAGCGTGCGGAAGCCTTCGATGCCGTGGTACTTGCCCATCCCGCTGGCGCCGACGCCGCCGAAGGGGAGGTCGTCCTGGGCGACGTGCATGATGGTGCCGTTGACGGTGACGTTGCCGGAGGTCGTGCGGTCGAGGACCTTGCGCCGCTCGGGGCCGTTGTCGCCGAAGTAGTAGAGCGCGAGCGGCCGCGGCCTGGCGTTGACGTAGTCGATGGCGTCGTGGATGTCGCGGTACCCGAAGACCGGCAGGATGGGGCCGAATATCTCCTCGTGGGCGATGCGCATGTCGTCCGTGACGCCGAGGACGACGGTCGGCGCGAGGGTGTGGGGGCGGAGGGCCGCGTCGCCGGGCCGGTGTCCGACCTCGATGATCCGCGCCCCGTGGGCGCGGGCGTCGTCGAGCAGGTCGGTGAGGATCCGGTGCTGCTTGCCGTCGATGATCGAGGTGTAGTCGTCGCTGGTCGGGCCGTCGGGGTAGGCGGTCTTCACCAGTCGGTCGTAGGCGGCGACGAAGGCGTCGATCTCGGATTCGTGCACCAGCGCGTAGTCGGGGGCGATGCAGGTCTGGCCACCGCTCAGGAGCTTGCCGAAGACGATGTCGGACACGACCTGGTCCCGGACGTGCCCCTTGGCCACGATGGTCGGTGACTTGCCGCCGAGTTCCAGCGTGACGGGGACGAGGTGGTCGCCGGCCGCCTTCATCACGGCTCGCCCGACCTCGGTGCTGCCGGTGAAGACGAGATGGTCGAACGGCAGGGAGGAGAACGCGGAGCCGTCGCCGCTGACCATCGTGACCTGCTCGGGCGGGAAGAGCTCGCTGAGCAGCGACGCGAGCACCGCGTTCGTCGCCGGGGTCAGCTTCGACGGCTTGAGCATGACGCGGTTGCCGGCCGCGATCGCGGTGACCACGGGCATCAGCGACAGGTTGACCGGATAGTTCCACGGCGAGATCACGCCGACCACGCCCAGCGGCTGGTATTCGATGCGGTTGCCGCCGAAACGCAGCACCAGCTCGATGTGGCGATGCGTCGGGCGCATGAACCGACGAAGGTTGCGATGCAGGTAGTCGATCCCCTGCACGACGCCCACCACTTCCATCAGCGCACTCTCGTGCCGTGAGCGATGACCGAAGTCGGCGTCGATCGCCTCCTCGATCTCGCCGCGCCGGGCGATCAGCGCCTTCTTGAACCTGCTCAGATCGCTGCGCCGCGCCTCCAGGGAGGGCGTCCCGTCGCGGAGGTAGGCGGCGCGCTGGGTCTGCAGGACGTGAAGGAAGCGCTCCGCGTCGGTGGGCTGCGTGGTGACGTCGGTGATGGTCATGACGGTGTTCCTTAACTGTTGACGAGGGCGGCGGGGACGGAGTCGACGTCGCTCATGGCATTCACTCTACGCACGTCTTTGCACTGAGTGCAAGTAGATGCATCACGAGAAACGAAGTACCATCGATGCATGACGCAGAAACCAGCCCCCATCCGGGAACAGACCCGCTCCGTGGTCCGATCACTGCTGGCAAGGACCGCCATCGAGCTGTTCGCCACCAAGGGCTTCGACACCACGACCCTCGACGAGGTCGCCGCCGCCGCAGGTGTCTCCCGGCGGACCCTGTTCAACTACTTCCGCAACAAGGAGGACCTCGCCCTCAGCGGCCTCGACGAACAAGGCGAACTCATCGCCGCGCGCCTCGCCGAACGACCGGTCGACGAGGACGCCTGGACGGCGCTGCGCGCGGCGTTCCAGGTGCTCGAGGAGATCGACATAACAGCCGAGGGGCGCCTGGAGTTCATCACGCTGCTGTTCGGCAACGACTCCCTGCGCGCCGGCCACACCGAGAAACAGGCCCGCTGGCAGGACCTGTTCGCTCCGCACATCGAGCCGCGACTGCCCCACTCCAGCCACCGCACCCTGCAGGCCCGCGCGATCGCGGCCGCGGCGATCGTCTGCATGCAGGCGGCCAACGAGGAATGGGTACGCCTGGGCGGACAGGCCGACATGTTCGACCTTTACGACGCCGCCGTACAGGCCATCCGCCGCCCCACCTGAAACCCACCGCAGCCGGCTCCGCCACCGCGCTCGTCGGCGTGGGAAACAGAGGCCGGGCCGACGGGAAACAGGGACCGGACCGAAGCGCCTTACGCACCCGGCAAGGGCGCCCGATCCGGCCGCCGTGAGCCACCTGGCCATTCGACGCGGTCGGGCTGGAGAAGGTGGCGTCCGAAGCCGTTCGCCAGTCCGAGACGACCTCTATGTGGGCGGCCGGATCGACTTCGGTGCCATCGCCCCGGTGGGACGCGCAGCCACCTGCCGGGCAACGCTTGTTGCTGGTCGGCAGGGGCGGGTGCGGCGGTTCGCCCAATGGCCCGGGCGATTCCCCGGGCCGGTGCACCGGGACCGACTCCCACGCGATCGCATCGGCCAAGGCGCCCTTCTCGCCCAGGGAGCCGTGGAGTTCGTTCCTGACCGAGACGGCCCCTTCGCTGGCCGGACCCGATCATGAACGCCGTACCCACGATAAGTCCTTCAGGTACAGGCGGGAGCAGGACCGGCAGGGCACTGGACAGCAAGTCCGGGCGCAGCCACGATCGCGTTCATGACACCCGAGGATGCCATTGTCGCCACTGCCGACCGGATCGCCGAGCTGCTGGAGGCGGGGGCCGACCCGCACACCCCGCTGCGGGGCGCGGAGTGGACGGTGGGGGAAGCGGCTGCGCACCTCGCGCTGGCGGGGAAGCTGATGGCGGACATCGGCGCGGGCGAGGACCGGCCGTACGGCGATGGGACGCCGAGCGGTCTCGCGGCGGCCAACCGTGCCGCTCTGGACCTCTTCCCGCAGCGGGATCCGGCAGTCCTCGGCGCGGAAATCTCCGTTACCGCCCGGGCCTTCGTCGCGGCCGCGGCCGATCGTGACCCGCGGCAGGCGGTGCTGACGCCGATGGGGCCGATGGACTTGTCCACCCTGGGCTCGTACCTGCTGACGCACCTGCTCGGGCACGGATACGACATCGCGGTCGCGCTGCGCGGGCCCCACATGGTCGACCGGGACATGGTCGCGCTCACGCTGCCCTTCATGCGACAGGCCATGCCGCGCGCGGTGAACGCCGGCGCGGCCGGCCACCACGCGTGCTATCTGCTGCGGATCGGCCGCGCCCGCTTCGCCGTCACCTTCGCGGACGGTGTGCCCACGGCCGCCGACACCCCGCCCAGGCGCCCCGATTGCACGATAGCCATCGACCCCGTCGCCTTCCTCCTCCTCGCCCTGGGCCGCTGGACCGCCCCCACCGTCATGGCCCGTGCCAAGGTCGTTGTCTGGGGCCGCAAACCGTGGCTGGGCCTGCGCTTCCCGCTGCTCTTCACCGCGCCGTAGACGAGGACCCGGAAGCCCGTGGGGAGGATGAGGCGTCAGCGCACGCCTGACGCGTCCAGCAGGGTGACCACCGTGGGGGCGACGAGTCCCGTCATCGCGTCGGCACCGATCCCCGCGCGGGCGCTGGCTCCGTCGAAGACCATGATCAGCTGCCGGGCCAGCAGGCCGGGGTCGCTCGCGCCACCACGTTCGGCCTCGGCACGGAAGAAGGCCGTCAGGTTCGCCTTGATCCGGTGTGCCACCTGGCTCGCGGGATGGCTCTGGTCCTTCAGCTCGATCTGCACGGCCAGGTACGGGCAGCCCCGGAAGGCGGACGCGCCCGCCTGTGACTCCAGCTGCCCGAAGACGTGCAGAATGCGCGAACGAGGGGAGCATCCGTCGGCCGCCGGGGGCAGGAGAGCGGCCACGAATTCGGCACTGCTCACCTTCAGGCTTGCCGCGAGCAGTTCGTCCTTGCTCTCGAACAGCTGGTACATGGAGCGCTTCGACACGCCCGCCGCCTTGCACAGCGCGTCGACGCCGATATTGACGCCGTCCTGGTAGGTGAGCGTGGCCGCCGCCTCCAGCAGGCGCTCTCTGGAAGTTGATTTCACTTCGGTGGTCCTGTCGTGAGGTTGACTCGCATCGGACGCATTGGGAAACCGATCGGTCTTCAGGGTGTCGGGAACCGACGGCGCCGTCCGGGGCGCTGAAATCCGCTCAGGGCTCGGCGACGGTCGCGGGAGAGAAGGACCGTTGCCGAGCCCTGATGGTGTGCACGCCCTCCGTCCCCACGGGGGCGGCACACACGGGGCCACTCCGCACAACGGCCCCGGCCTGGAAGATGCAAAAGGAGTTCCGCTACACCGGGGTGGCGTTCTTCTCGGGCTCCGTCTCGACCGGGATGCGGTGCAGCCCCTTGCGGTCGTACCACCCCAGCACGCCGAACCCGAACAGTGCGGCCGCCACAAGACCGACGGCCATCATCACCCAGCCCCGGGTCAGACCCGCGTCGCCCTGCGCGCCGTAGTAGAGGATCGCGCGGATGCCGCCGGCGATCTGTCGCAGCGGCTCGAACTCCGCAAGGAAGCGGTAGAAGCCGGGCAGTGCCTGGATCGGCGTGGTGGCGTTGGCAGTCGGCACCGCCATCCCGATGAAGACCAGTGTGGCCACCAGCATGCCAGGGGTGCCGAAGACCGCGAGGAGGGTGAGCGCGCCGATCCCGGAGACCGCGACGGCGCAGACCGAGTACAGCCACAGCAGCGGCAGGTGGGAGGCGTCCATGCCCATGATGCCGACCGCCCCGACCATGACCAGGGTGCCCATCAGGAGGGACAGGGCCGCCATGAGGGTGCTGCTGATGGCGAGGGTCTGCACCCGGGTCGCGCGGATCAGCGGGCGGTGCAGGCGCAGCGGGCCCAGGTCGTTGTGGGTGTAGCCGAGGGTGTGGTCGACCTGGCCGCTGATGACGTTGGCGGAGAGCATGCCGACGACCACGAGAGCGAGCGCGTAGTAGAAAGCGGTGAGGCCCAGGCCGCTGTGCGAGTCGAGCGGATGACCGTCCTTCACCGTGACGGCGGCAGGATCCGCCAGCAGGACGCGTGCCGCCGCGGGCAGCTTCGCCTGCTGGGCGCCGATCTGTGCGGTCAGTTCCTTGCCGATGTGGAGCGAGGCGCTCTCGGCCGCCTGCGTCGTCGCGACCCGCGCCAGACTGGAGCCCAGGCTGCCGGCGGACTGGTTCGTCAGCACCGTCAGCGCCGGGCGGGCCGGAGTTTCGGCGGTCGTGGTGCTGGTCAGGGCGGTGACAGAGGACGTGAAGTCGGCGGGCACGACGAGCGCGCCGTACAGCTTGCCCTTGCCGAGTTCCTCCTTCACCTCCCGCTCGTCCATCACCTTCCAGTCGATCTTGTCCCCTCCGGCTGTGGACTTGCTGATCGAGTCGGTGATCTGGGCGCCCAGGTTGACCTGCTTGCCGCCGACGGCAGCTCCCTTGTCGGCGTTGACCAGGCCGACCGGAAGGTCCTTCATGTGGCCGGCCGGGTCGATGTTGGCGCCGACGTACAGCACGGCGAACAGCAGCGCGAGAACGCCCGTGATCACGCCGCTGGCGATCCACAGGGGTTTCGCGCGCAGCACGCGGAAGGGGTGCATTCCATTCATGACTTACTCCGGCCTGGACAACACAGATACATCGGGAGATGACCGGACGGCACCATCGCCGGACCGGGGGACCTGCAAACCTCAAAACCCTTCAGCACACGAAGGCAACCGTGGATCACGGTCTCGGCCGCCCCCCATGAGGAAACCGACCGGTTTCACGTTAATACTAAACCGATCATTTTCGTTATTCAAATCGACCACCGCCGTCCCCGGGAAGGCCCCGTCTTGATCACGGGCTGCCGGCATCGAGGTGGCCACGCCGACCCGGACAGGGCTCAGGCTGTTCTGGTGCTCCTGACGGTCGACTCGCGGTCGTGTCACACGGCCACCCGCGCTGCTCACCCCCGGCCGGAGTGCTTCGGTGTCGTGGTGGATCGGCGTGTGTGAGTCGCTCAGGGGCAGCCCTGTTCCGCCGTGGCGGGTGGCGACGATCTCGGCCGCGATGGACAGGGCCGTCTCCTCGGGCGTGCGGGCGCCGAGATCGAGGCCGATGGGTGAGTGCAGGCGGGTCAGTTCGGCTTCGGTGAGGCCCGTTTCGCGGAGTCTGCGGTCGCGGTCTGCGTGGGTGCGACGGGAGCCCATCGCACCGATGTAGGCGGCCGGCAGGCGCAGGGCCGCTTCTAGTAGGGGTACGTCGAACTTGGCGTCGTGGGTGAGGACGCAGACAACTGTGCGGTCGTCGGTGCGGGTGCGAAGCAGGTAGCGGTGCGGCCAGTCGACGACGATGTCGTCGGCCTCGGGGAAGCGTGTCCGGGTGGCGAAGACGGGCCGGGCGTCGCACACGGTGACGTGGTAGCCGAGGAACTTGGCCACGCGGACCAGTGCTGCGGCGAAGTCGATCGCGCCGAAGACGAGCATGCGCGGCGGCGGCACGCTCGATTCGACGAGAACGCTCAGGCCGGGCTCGCAGTGGGAGCCGTCCTGTGCGATGTCGAAGGTGGCGGTGCGGCCGGCGTTGAGCAGGGAGCGGGTTTCGTCGGCGACGGCTCGGTCCAGGTCCGGGCGTCCGCGCAGTTCACCCTCGTAGGATCCGTCGTGACGGACCGCCAGCACCCGGCCGAGCAGCTCTGCCGGGCCGCGGACCACGCGGGCGAGCGCCACCGCCTCGCCCCGGGTGGCCGCCGACAGCGCCGTCTGAAACACCTTCCTGTCCGGTCCGTCGGCGGGCACCCGGGTGACCAGGATGTCGAGGACGCCGCCGCAGGTCAGGCCTACGGCGAAAGCGTCCTCGTCGCTGTAGCCGAACCGCTCGCGCACCGTCTGGCCGTCGGCGAGCGCCTGCATGCACAGGTCGTAGACCGCGCCTTCCACACAACCGCCGGAGACCGACCCGATGGCGGTGCCGTCGGCGTCGACGGCGAGCGCGGCGCCCGGCCCACGCGGTGCGCTGCCGCCCACGGCCACGACGGTGGCCACGGCGAAGTCCCGCCCTTTCTCAAGCCATCGGTTCAGCTCGTCCGCGATGTCCAGCATGGGAGTGGCTTTCTCGTCGTGTCGTGTTGCGCAGACCGGGCCGTCCTCAGAGCAGCTTGTCCAGCGTGATCGGCAGGTCCCGGATCCGCTTTCCGGTCGCGTGATAAACGGCGTTCGCGATCGCGGCCGCCACGCCGGTCGTGCCGACCTCGCCCAGCCCGATGATGCCCAGGGGCATCGTCTTGTCCGGTTCGTCGAGCCAGGCGACGTCGATCGGAGGGATGTCGGCGTGCACCGGCACGTAGTAGGAGTCGAGTCCGGCGCTCATGGTGCGCCCGTTGCGGGGATCGACCAGACTCTGCTCCGACAGCGCCATGCCGATACCCATGACCACAGCCCCGCGGAGCTGGCTGGCCGTGGTCTTGGGGTTGATGATGCGGCCGACGTCGAACATGCCGAGCCAGCGTGAGATCCGCAGTTCGCCGGTGTCGGCGTTCACCCGCACCTCGCAGAACTGCGCGCCGCGGGCTGCCTTGGACCAGCGCTGGTCCTTCAGGAAGTTGGTGAGGAACCGGCCCTGACTGCCCAGCAGACCCCGCCGGGTGTCCGACCCGACCGAGGCCTCGAGGAACGGTCGCCCCGCTGCGCGCAGGGCGGCCGCCGGTTCCTGGCCGGTCGTGCCCGTTCGCCGGGCCAGAGCGGTCACCTTCCGGGTCAGCTCGGCGCATGCGGCGAGGAGGCTGGTGGCCACCGTCGCCGTCTGGTTGGAATTGCCGGCCATCGGGCCCGTCGGCAGGGCCGTATCGCCATACTCGACGCGAACCTTCTCGTACGCGATGCCGAGCGCGTCGGCAGCGATCTGTGCCTGTACGGTCGCGGCGCCCATACCCATCTCGTGGAAACCGCACTGCACGAGCGCGCTGCCGTCGTCGCTCAGACGCACCTTGACGTCGGCGACCAGACGCAGAGTCGGGTGGTAGGCGCTGGCCGTGCCCATCCCGACGAGCCACTCGCCGTCACGCATGGAGCGGGGTTCGGGGTCGCGGTCCGCCCAGCCGAAGCGTTCGGCGCCCCTCTCGAATGCTTCACGCTGATTCCGCTGGGAGAACTTCTTGCCGCCCGTCGGGTCCTTTGTGGGCTCGTTGCGCAGCCGTAGGGCGATCGGGTCCATGGACAGCTCGTAGGAGAGTTCGTCCATCGCCGATTCCAGCACGAAGCTGCCGATCGCCTCGCCAGGGGCGCGCAGCCAGGTGTTGGGCATCAGATCCATCGCGACGAGGTTCTGCCGGGTCAGCATGTTCTGGGCGCCGTAGAGGTGCCGGGCCGGTGAGCTGGTCGCCTCCAGCAGGCCGCCGGCCGAGCCGGTGCGGGTGACGCTGTCCTGGATCAGCGAGGTGAGCCGGCCGTCGCGGGTCGCACCGAGCGCGATCCGGTTGGTGGAGGCGGTACGCCCGCCGGTGGCGCGGTTGACGGCCGTGCGGCTCAAGGCCAGGCGCACGGGCCGCCCGACGGCCTTGGCCGCCATCGCCGCGATGACCGTGCCGGGCCAGACGGCGAACTTACCCCCGAAGCCGCCCCCCAGGAACTCGGCACGGACGCGGACGTGGGACACCGGCACACCGAACCGCCAGGCCAGGTAGCGACGGCTCTGGTCCGTGGCCTGGGTGGTGTCGTGCACGGTGAGGTGGTCACCGTCCCAGACGGCGACCGTCGCGTGCGGCTCGATCGCGTTGTGCTGCAGGCCGGGCGTGGTGTAGCGCAGGTCGACCGAGACGTCCGCGGCGGCCAGTGCCGCCTCGGCGTCGCCCTTCTTCGTGTGGCCGGCGAAGGTGAGGTCGCCCTTCGCCGGGGTGGCGTTCTTCTGCTCGACGGTGAAGTCCACCCGTGCGGGCAGCGGGTCGTACGTCGCTTCGACGAGCGGAGCGGCTTCGTTCGCCGCAGCCGAGGTATTGGCGACCACGACGGCGATCGGCTGGCCGTCCCAGTGGACCTGATCGGTGTTGAGGTAGTCGAGGCTGGTGCCCGACACACTCGGTCCCAGGTCCCGCACGATGTTGTGGTTGCGTACCGAGCGGATCCTCGGCGCGTTGAGGTGGGTGAGGATTGCAACGACGCCGGGCACCGCGGCCGCCGCGGTCGTGTCGATGCCGGTGATCGTGCCCCGGGCGACGGTGGCATGCACGAGCGTCGCGTACGTGAGGTTGGGGTAGTGGTGCTCGGCGGTGAACCGGACGGCCCCGGTCACCTTCGCGTGGCCGTCCCGGCGGTCCACCGGCCGTCCGACCGCCCCCCCGACGGGCACAGAAGCGCCTGTGCCGGGCTCGGAGCCTGTCCAGGTGTGTGTGGTCACGATGCGCTCCGCTCGGCGTTGAGTTTCCGCAGCACGGCCACGACCGTCCGCTGGGCCAGGTCGATCTTGAAGGCGTTGTCGGGCAGCGGCAGGGCGGGGGCGAGTTCGGCTGCCGCGGCCCTGGCGAAGTTCTCGTCGGTGGCTTCGGCGCCGAGCAACAACTCTTCCGCGATGCGCGCCCGCCACGGCTTGGTCGCGACGCCGCCGAGTGCGAGCCGGACCCCGGTCACCAGCCCGTCTTCGACGGACAGTGCGGCGGCGACGGAGACGAGAGCGAAGGCGTAGGACGCGCGGTCGCGGACCTTGCGGTAGAGCGAGTGTGCCGCGACCGGTATCTGGGGCAGCTCGATGGCCGTGATCAGCTCGTCGGCGGCCAGCACCGTCTCGATGTGCGGTGTGTCG
The DNA here is from genome assembly GCF_040607335.1 of Streptomyces sp. NPDC005303. NCBI lineage: Bacteria > Bacillati > Actinomycetota > Actinomycetes > Kitasatosporales > Streptomycetaceae > Streptomyces > Streptomyces sp. NPDC005303. Next base: position 339,626 of record NZ_JBEXGM010000003.1, read on the forward strand.
CCGGGCAGCCGGTGGAAGTCGGCGACGGGGATGCGTCGTACTCCGCGTACGCTCTCCACCTCGACGACGGCGTCGAGCATCACCAGCGCCACCGCCATGTCCGAGGGATGAGTGGCGATGCAGTGCTCGCTGGTCCCCAGCACGGCGCTGCCGCGGGAGAACCCTCCGATCGCGTCACAACCACTGCCCGGCACACGCTTGTTGCACGCGGAGGCCTCGTCGTAGAAGTACATACAGCGGGTGCGCTGCAGAAGGTTGCCTCCCACGGTCGCCATGTTCCGCAGCTGGGCGGAGGCCCCCAGCAGGATCGCCTTGGCCAGCACCGGATAGCGGGTCCTGATCAGGGGGTCCGCGACGAGCCGGCTGTTGGTCACCAGGGCGCCGACGCGGAGGGTGCCGTCGGGCAGTTCCTCGATCCCGGTCAGCGGCAACCGGGTGATGTCCACGACCGTCGCCGGGTGCTCGATGCCCTCCCGCATGAGGTCGACAAGGTTCGTCCCGCCCGCGAGGAACTTGACGTCATCAGAGTCGGCGATAGTGCGCAGCGCCGTGGCCGTGTCCGGGGCGCTGAGGTAGGAGAACGACTTCACTTCGCGACCTCCTTGATCGCCGAGACGATGCCGTTGTAAGCGCCGCAGCGGCACAGGTTGCCGCTCATCCGCTCCCGGATCTCTGCCTCGTCCAACTCCCCGCCGGTGTCGGTGAGTTGCTCGGTCGCCGCGCTGGGCGCGCCTTCCTTGTGCTCGGCGAGCATCCCGATCGCCGAGCAGATCTGGCCCGGCGTGCAGTAGCCGCACTGAAAACCGTCCGTGCGGATGAACGCCGCCTGCAGAGGGTGGTCGACCCCTTCGATGGTCGTGATCTCACGGCCCTGGTACTGCACCGCCAGCGCGAGGCACGCGTTGATCCGCCGGCCGTCCACGAGCACCGTGCAGGCACCGCACGCGCCCTGGTCGCAGCCCTTCTTGGTACCGGTCAACCCCAAGTACTCACGCAGCGCGTCGAGCAGGCTCACCTGCGGCGCGACGTCCAGCTTCTGGGCGGATCCGTTGATCCGCAGCTCGATCTCCATCGTGGTCATTCCTCCGGTTCACCCGAGGGCTCGGTCTCTTGAGGGGGGCCATCAGGCACATAGGCCAGGACCAGAGGGACTCCGCTCCGCGGACTTCGGAAACCGTCGACCGGGGAGCCGAATCATGAGAGGAGGTCCATGATCTAAAACAGGAACGTAGCAGTTAGACCAATTACTCGCATCACCCTTGTCGCAACTTTACATTCCCATGCAACAGTATTGATGCAAATCAGTACAAATTCGCAGGTCAGGCGTATGGTCGTCGGTGCATCACGAATCAACACCGGGAGTGGATAGGTCATGGGCCGACCCCTGCGGGCCGATGCCGCGCGCACTGTGCGCGCGATCCTGGAGGCGGCCGAGCAGGTCCTGGCAGAAGACCCCAGCGCCTCCATGGAGCAGATCGCCGAGCAGGCGGGCGTAGCCAGAACGACCGTGCACCGGCGGTTCGCCAACCGCCAGGCCCTCATCGAAGCCCTCGCCGCCTCGGCGAAGCGGCAGCTCTTGGAGGCCGTAGAGGACGCCCACATGGACACCGCCCCACCGCTCGTGGCACTGCACCGCGGCACGGCGAACGTACTGCGGACCAAGAGTGTCTGGCGGTTCACCCTCGGCCACCCCCTCGCCGACACCCCCCTCACCGAGGTGATCTGGTCCGAGATCAACGCCGGCGTCCTGGAGTTCTTCGCCCGCGCCCAGCGCGAAGGGCTCCTCGCCCCGGACGCGGACCTCCTGTGGGCGCGGCGGGCCTACTACGCCCTCGTCGACGAGGCCCAGCACGGAGGCGGCGCGGATCGCGACCCGGAGCAGGTCCGGCAGAACGCGGACGCACTGGCCACGCTCGTCGTCGACACCTTCCTGCGCGGCATGGGACCCCACGGCTGAACCGCCCGGTTCTGTGGCCCCGTCTCGTCTCGCCTTCCGCCGCCGCCCGTACGACGGTCGACAGTGCCCCGGCACACAGAAGAGCGGCCCTCTTCTGCCAGAAACCAGTGATTCTTGGCAAAGCAGTCAGTCAGCCAGGGTTGCTGGACGTATGGCTTCCGGCCCGAAACGTCGACGGGCACGGTCAGCGGCGGCTTCGGCTGCGCGGGCGCGATCGTCGCCGGGATCCAGAGAGAGCTGGTGGTACGCACTGTCGGCCGGCAGCAGAGCGTCGGCGCGGATCACGAAGGCGCGGACCCTTGCTCTCTGCAGCCCCAGAGCATTCAGCAGGCCCAGGGCAGATACCGCGAGGGCTGGTGAGTGGTTGGTGGGTTCTGGCAGCGCACGCGTATGTGTAGTGGAGCTGCGGTCGGCGTACCTCACAGTGAGGGCGAGTCGGTTGGTGATCTGACGTTCGCCGCGCAGGCGTTGGCCGATCTGGTCGGCAAGTCCCAGGACCACTCGGTGATGTTGCGCCGGGTCGAGGCAGTCCCGCTCCAACACGAGGTCGGCGATCAGGTGCGCCGCCGGTTCTGAAGGAATGACCGGCCGGGGGTCATGACCGCGAGCCCGCTCGGCCAGCAGCCGCGCGGGGCCCACGCCGAGAAGGCGCTGCAGGGTTCCCGCAGGCAGATCGACGATCTGCCCGATGGTGTGCAGCCCGTACCTGCTGAGCGTCTCCGCTGTGGCACGGCCGATTCCTGGCAGTGCGGTGACCGGCCGCGGGTACAGCCAGTTGCCCACTTGCCCGGCGGGGACCCAGGTGGTGTCGCCCGGCGCGGACGCGTCGGCCGCCATCGCGGCCAGCATGCGGTTGCCCGCGAGTCCGGCGCTGCTGTCGATGCCGTAGAGGGCCTTCAGTCTGAGCATCGCCAACTGGACGACGTCGTAGGGGGACAGATCGAAGTATCTGAGCGCCGACGTCAGGTCGAGTTGGACGGCGTTGGGCGGGACAGCCTGGACGTGAGGCGTGATACCAGACATTAGTTCGACTATAGCGTCGTACTGAGCCTCGTTCAGCGCAGCGTGCAGGTGGAGGTGGGCGATGTGCCGCTGCCGTGTGGTCATCCTGCGCTCCCTGGACTGCGATGGCCGAACTTCTTCAGGTCGGCCGAGCGGGTGCCGGCGGGCTGGAGATCGGCGTAGGGGTGCAGGCGGGCACCGGTGGTGCCGTTGGCCAGGGTGCGCTGTGGCTGTGCAGGTGTCGGGTGCGGATGACCGGCTCCGAGGAGCGCGAGTGCGGCTTCGGGACCGTTGTCACGGCGGGCGGCGGCGATCTCGTCCAGATCCCAGGCCATGGTGCCGACGACGGTACGGCGGGTGCCGCGCACCTGGACCGTGCCGCGCACCAGCAGCAGCCCGCTGTGGAAGACGGTGTGTGCGCAGGCCGGGTGGGAGTCCTCGAAGAAAGCCAGGTCGACCAGGCCGGAACCGTCTTCCAGGGTGACGAAGATGATGCGTTTGCCGCTGGCGATGGGCGGGGTCTGGGTGGAGGCCCGTACGCCCGCGACCAGCACCTGCTGCCCAGCACGCATACCTGCCAGATGCGCCGCGTCGGTCGCGCCGATCTCGCGCAGCAGCCGGTGGTGGTGCTCCATCAGGTGCCTGGAGACGTCGATACCGAGGGTGCTCAGCTCGGCGCTCAGGGCTTCGCGTCCGGTCATCTCCGGCAAGCCGCTCGGCTCCGCACCGCCGACGGCGCCCGCCTCGATGGGCAGTTGGCCGTTGCCTGCCGACCGGGTGCGGGAGGCCCGATGGAGTTCGGCGATCTGCAGCAGCAGGTCGCGGCGTGTGAGTCGTCCGTCGTGGAGGGAGTGCAGGGCGCCGATCTCCGCGAGGCGTTCGGCGACCGGTCTGCTGGGGCGGCCCCTCTGCCAGAGGTCCGACAGTGATCCGTACGGCTGCCCTTGCTCGAGCCGGGCGCATTCCTCCTCGCTGATGCCGTGCACCGCGGACAGTGCGAGCCGCATGCCCCACTGATCTCCGTCGACCTTCTCCACGGCGTGTTTCACCTTGGAGTGGTTGATGTCTATGGGCAGAATCGGCACACCGCGTCGGCGGGCGTCGGAGACCAGGACGCGCTTGGGCCACATCCCGGGGTCGTGTTCGAGAAGACCGGCCAACAGGAACGCCGGATAGTGCGCCTTGAGCCAGGCGCTCTGCAGGGCAGGTACGGCGAAGGCGACCGCGTGGGCCCGGCAGAAGCCGTACGCGCCGAAGGCCTCGATGGTCTTCCAGACCTCGTCCCTCACCGCCGGGCTGTAGCCCCGGGTCTGCGCCTGGCGGTGGAACCAGTCCTTGATCCTGGGAAGTCGCCCCTTGTCGCCGAGCGCCCGCCGGGCGAGCTCGGCAAGTGCGTGGTCGCAGCCGGTCATCACCGAGAAGGTCTCGATGATCTGCTCGTGCCAGATGGTCACGCCGTAGGTGTCGGCCAGCACCGGCTCAAGATCCGGATGGGCATACGAGGGCGTGCCGCCATGGCGGGCAGCGATGTACCGCTCGGGCATGCCACCGGCGACCGGACCGGGACGGAAGAGGCTGATGTCGGCGATGACGTCCTGCGGATCGCGTGGCTGCAACCGAGACAAGAGATCTTGCTGACCGGGCGACTCGAGTTGGAACAGGCCCAGGGTCTGACTCTCCTGAATGAGCTTGAAGGCGAAGACGTCGTCGAGCGGCACCTGTCGTGGATCGTCCAAGTCGATGCGGTTGCCGGTCGTCCGTTCGATCTCGGCGATTGCATGGGCCATCGACGACAACATCCGGACGCCCAGGACGTCCAATTTGATATTGCCCAGATCCTCGATCTCCTCCTTTGCGGCCATGGCCATCGGGTAGTCGCCTTGTGGGGTGGGTTGCACTGGTAGCCGGTCGAGGAGGGTCGCGTCGCTGATGACCACACCGCAGGGGTGCATGGCCATGCCGTGGACCAGGGAGTCGAGGCCTTCGGCCAGCTCCCACAGAGGCCCGTAGCGATCCATCTCGCCCGCCAGTTGGCGCAGTTCGGGCAGTTCGGCGAGGGCGCCGGTGATATCGGAGGCCCGCAGGTGCGGGAAGCTCTTGGCGATCCTGTCGACGTCCGCGGGCGCGATCCCGAGGGCGAGGCCGGTGTCCCGCAGGGCGCGGCGGGCCCGGTAGGTCTCGGGCATCGCGGTGACAGCGACCCGTTCCTTGCCGAAGCGTTCGAAGATCGCGTCGTAGCACTCCAGGCGACGGGCGGACTCCACGTCGATGTCGATGTCGGGCAGCGACCTGCGGCGCACGCTCAGGAAGCGTTCGAACAGCAGGCGGTGGTCGAGCGGGTTGGCCGTGGCGATGTCCAGCGCGTGACACACCATCGATCCGGCACCCGAGCCGCGGGCCGCGACACGGATGCCCTTGGCCCGGATGTCGGCGACGACCTGGCCGACAGCGAGGAAATACGAGTCGTAGGTCAGCGTGGAGATCACCTCGAGTTCTTGGTCCAGCCGATCGAGCGCCGCACGGTCGCGGTCGAGTCCGCGCCGGGCCATGCCGGCCTCGCACTGCCGACGCAGCAACTGTGCGGCTCCGCCCGGCCCGGGCTCGGCGCCGAAGAGTGACGGTTCCGGGAAGTGCGGCGTGCCGAGCCCGAGGTCCGCTGCGGGGTCGATGGTGCACTCAGCCGCTGTGGCAGCGGTGTCCGCCATCAGACGGCGGGCCCGCCGGACATCCCCTCCGGCGCACTCGGCGACCATCTGCGCAATGACCGTCATCGCTTTGTCGTCCTTGAGCCAGCGCTGCCCGCTGTCCAGGCGGCGCCGGTCGATCGGGCGCAGCAGTCTCGCGGCGTCCAGGACGTCGGCGAGGCGGTGCTGGTCCTGATCTGCGTAGCGGACGGCGTTGGAGAGCACTGCGGTGATGTTGGCGCGGTCGGCCAACGCCAGGGTGCGGGCAGCCAGCCGCAGCGATCCGGACCCAATGCTGAAACGTTTATGCACAACGGCTTCCAGCCTGACCCCGCTCCCGAAAATCTCCTGCCACGGCGCCAGCAGCTTCATCGCGACGTCTTCCCGGCCGGCCGCCAAGGCGCGCACCGGCTCCGAGAGCGGCCCGAGCAGCACGGTCAGTCCGGGACCGCCGTACTCACGCAGCGCCTCCCACGACACCACCACCGGAGCTGCACCGGACGCGGTGCCTGCGTGGGCGGCCGAGGTGATCCGGCACAGCCGCGCCCACCCTTCCTGGTTCTGCGCGAGAAGCACGAACCGCAGCGGAGGCTCGACCACATGCGCGCCACCGCGCGCCGGGGTGCGGCGGCGCTGGGCGGGCGGCGGGGGCGCAAGGGCCTCCACCGCCAGGTCGACGCCGAAGATCGGCCGGACCCCGGTCCCGGCGCACGCCCGCGCGAACCGGACAGCTCCGGTGACCGTGTCCCGGTCGGTGAGCGCGAGTACAGCCATGCCCCGCTCGGCCGCCCGTCGGACGAGGTGCTCGGGGTGGGCGGCGCCGTAGCGAACGGAGTAACCGGACGCGACGTGAAGATGGCCGAAGCCCGCCATGCCGCACCTCCATCACTCCACCCCTTTTCGGCCGAACGCCCGATATGTTCATCGTACTCTCGTTCGATTACTCTAACCCCGTCAGCCCCGGTCAGCGACTAGATTCGAACACAATAACGATTCTGCGGTGGCGTGAAGCTGGCCAAAACGGGGCCGCCCCGCCACCTCGCCGACCCGACAAAGCAGTTGGGGAAACCCGTCCCCGGGCGCACACCGCGCCGCCACCGCTCAGCGGCTCAAGGCAGGATCGACAGGCAACGACCTGCAGCACGAACGGCCCTCTCGACTCTCGCCGCAATCGGAGGCCTGAGGTCGCGGTCACGTCAGCCCTAGGTTTCACGCCAGCGCGGATCTGCCCACTGACGCCGTTCACCTTTTGACAGCAGCTCCCAGTGCAGATCTCCTGTATCAAGGGCCACACTCCAGGAGGCGAGGAGTGCCTCCAACCGATCGAACACTGCGAACAACGCCTCGGGAACGAGCCCACACTCACGCGCGATCCGGTCCACTTCGACGCAACCGCGACCGACCGCAGAATCCGTGTGCGCCACAAGACAGAGGGCGGTCAGCCGCAAAGCCGGGCCGTCGGCGCTCGCGCAGCTTTCTCTTGCCATGCGGAGTGCCCAGTCAGCAGCCCTCCTGCGATCCGGGCGGGCTGGATGCTGGGCAAACAGCCCACTGTCGAGGATCTGGGCGACCATCCCACTGTCGGCAGAGCCCGGGGCAGCCGGTGCTCTGCGGAGACATCGCGACTGCTCCAGTTCACTCCAAGGAAGCGGATCGCGGCTCAGGCGGAGACTGCGCAGGACTCCGGTCGGCAATCTGACCTGGCCGTCGATGTTCATGCGCAGGGCGCACTGCACGGCGAGCAGTCGGGCTGCAGCCCCGACATGGCTCGGCAGGGCTGCGGCCAGGTAGCTGAGCATCTCCCGCACCCGGGCCTGATCGCCCGGCCCTTTGGGCTGTCGTTTACGCCGCTGTGAGGCACCGTCCGTCGGCCTCCTGGTCACACGCAGGAAGGTTTCCGGAACCACAGCGGCCTGCCCCGTCACCGAGGCACAGGCCGTGCAGGCATCAGCGAGTCTCCAAAGCCGTCCTCCCCTCTCGCGGGCGAGAAGAAGTCGAACAGGGCCGGCGCAGCCGCGGTGACGGGGGTGCCAGCGGCAGCCCCGTTCGTGGCACTGACAGGTGCGCAGGTACGACGGCAGAACGCCGCGTCGGGCATGCCCGGCCAGGTGTTCGAGTGCCGCAGATCGCGCGGATACCGCCGCGGGCAGCACGCATCGGTGGTCGCACTGCTGACATACGAGCTGCGGACCGCCGGAGCCGGGCCGCAGCTCCACTGTCCAGGCACGCCGCGCTGTCGGGCATGTTGTGCGGAGCCTCATGGGCGCGCGCTCCTCCCAGTCCTGTCCCGCGCCGTTGTCCGCTCAAGGGAGCGGCAGCACACGGTAGTGCAGACCTCTGCCCTCTCGCCCGGGCCGCCACCTGGGGAAATAGGGCAGAGGTCTGCACTGACAGGGCAGGTGTCTGCCCCGTCGGATGGTCAGGTGACGATCTTTCCGCCCGATCCTGACTTCGAGGCGCTCCACCTGGAGCTCGCGCGCCTGCGGGCGGACCGAGGGTGGAGCTACGACGAGCTCGCCGCCCGTAGTGGCCTCGCCAGACGCACTCTCATCGAGATCGAGCAGGGCCGCACGATCGGAACTCTGAAGACCTGGCACGCCCTCGCGCACGCCCTCGGCACTCCACTCGACGAGTTCTTCTCCGCCCTGTGCAACGGACACGAACCCCCGTCGAAGGCCGACGGCTGACCGGCTTCAGGACAGCATTCGCCAACCGCTCGAATTGGTGACCTGAAGCGAACGTGCGGTCGCACCCTCGAAAGCCAGTCTTAGCAAATACGGCCATCCAGGGGACAACTGCGGCAGCGATACTGCTCGAGCGGCGTGTTGGCTGACAGGTTCGCCCGCATGCGCTCCACACCCCCTTCCCCGCACCATCGGGACGGCAGCCCCTCCCACCTCCGCGCGAGGCGTTCTCTCCACGTCAGCGGCGACAGTGCCAGCCGTCTGCTGAGGTGCGGCCAAAGCGACTGCTGCCGGGATTGCGGTAACCGCATCGAGTGGTACCACCGCACCAACGAGCAGCCCGTCCGCCTGCACCCTGACGAACTGCCCGCTGAGAAGGTGCCTGTTACCTGTCACTGGCACGTCAGCCGCGGTGTCGCTCATCCGGCGGGCGACGGCAGCGACTGGTGCCGACTGCCGCACGCTCTGCTGTGCCCTGCCCGCGATGCCCTTCCGGCTGCCTCCGAACTGGCAGGACTGCGACGCGCTCTGGCGGTCAACACTCGCCGCCTGATCGACCGCGGCACATTCGTTCCCCCTTCCGCTCCGCCGAACGCCGAGGCCTCGCCGACGACTACGTGCCGGCCGGCCCGTCCGGTCGTGCAGCTCCTGTCCCTTCGATCCCCTCCTCCACCACGACCACGTCCGCACCCGGCTCCCGACGCTCACCCGACGTCCAGGGCCTGCCGACCGGAGCAGGAGGGCACCACAGCTGTGACCGCGCACCACGCGATCGAGATCGTCCTGACCCGGCCCGCCACCGACGATGAGCTGTGTCGTGCCCGTCGTGTCGTGGCTCTGGCCAGTGACACCAGCCGCGCGAGGCTGCTGGCCCTACAGCGCGCCAAGACTCCTGGCCGTGCGCTGCGGGCGCTACGCCACCGACTCGATGCCGTACTCCCCATCGACGTTCTCACCACCCACTACCCTGACCGGCAGGGCCAGGTCCTGCTGAACGTCGCCCTCTGCCCCACCGCCCGCACCACCGTCCGTCGGGCTGCGGCGGCCTGGGCCCAACGGCCCCGGGACTTCCTGGGCCAGGTCGTGACCGATGCCGTGGCCAGGCACGGAGAAGAGCGGGCCCGCCATCTGACAAGCCGACTAGAAGAGCTGCTGGTCGAGCACACCCCGGAAGAACTACTGCTCTGCGCAGCGAGCACTCTCCTCAGCCATCCCCACCGCCGGCCAAGAGGCAAGTGCGCCGCCCGCCCCTCCTGAGGAGCCTTTGTGTCTACCCCGACCGACGAGCAGGTCCACGCCGTCGACGCCTTCCGCGCGGGACACCACCTCTCCCTGCAAGCGGGAGCCGGTACCGGCAAGACCACCACCCTTGAGATGCTTGCCGCCAGCACCAATCGACGCGGCCGTTACATCGCCTTCAACAAAGACATCGCCTGCCACGCCGCTACGCGCTTCCCGCGTACGGTGACGTGCAGAACCGCCCACGCGACCGCGTACGCCGCCCTAGGCCACAGCTATGGCGGTCGTCTCAACGGTCCACGCCAGCCCGCCTGGAAGACCGGTCAGGCCCTCGGCCTCACCCGGCCCATCCGCATCGGCGATCACGAGATCAGCCACAGGACGCTCTCCAACGCGGCGCTACGCGCCGTGAAGCGCTTTTGCTACTCCGCCGACCGGACTCTCGGCCGCCATCATGTACCGCGGCTTCGCCGCCTGGCGACAATTGCCGAGCACACCCAACTCGCCGACGTAGTCTTTCCGTTCGCGGTGAAGGCGTGGGCCGACCTTCAGAACCCCCACCAGGGCGTCGTCCAATTCGAGCACGACCACTATCTGAAGATGTGGGCCTTGACCCAGCCGAAGATCGAAGCGGACTTCCTCTTCCTCGACGAAGCCCAGGACACGAACCCCGTCCTTGAGCAAGTCTTCAACGCCCAGCGTGAACACGCCCAGCTCGTCATGGTGGGCGACTCCGCACAGGCCATCTACGGCTGGCGCGGCGCCCGGGACGTGATGACCGACTTCACCGACGCCACCGCACTCACTCTCACCCGCTCCTTCCGCTTCGGCCCCCTCCTCGCCGAACAGGCCAACCGCTGGCTCGAACTTGCCGAGGCCCCCATCCGGTTGACCGGAAGCGAGACGATGCCCACGGAGGTCGGAGAAATCGCCAACCCGGATGCAGTGCTGTGCCGCACCAACATCGGCGCCATGGCCGAGGTCATGCGGCTCCTCTCCGAAGGTCACCGCGTCGCCCTGGCCCGCGGCGGACACACCCTCGCCGGACTGGCGTTGGCCGCGCGCGACCTCAAGGAAGGCCGCCGAACCAACCATCCCGAACTCGTCCTCTTCGCCTCCTGGGGCGAAGTACAGGATTACGCGGCTTACGACCCCTCCGGCGGCGACCTCCAGCCCTTCGTCGACCTAGTCGACACACATGGTCCCGAGGCAATCCTCGCCGCGGTCGACGAGCTCACCGACGAGGACCATGCCGACGTCACGGTATCGACGGCTCACAAGGCTAAGGGCCGCGAATGGCCAACCGTCCGGATCGGTGACGACTTCCCACCCCCCAAGGACACCGACCAGCAGGACGCCGAGGGCCGTCCCATCCCTGAACCTGTCAGCGATACTGACGCCCGCCTCGCCTATGTCGCAGTCACCCGAGCGCGTCACCATCTCGACCTCGGTGGACTGTCCTGGATCGACAGCCACCTTGGAAACTGATCGCCCATCACTTGGTCCTGCACCCGCCGACACAAGCACCCCAGGATCTCCATTGAGCTTGCAGGGGCCGTGGCGCCTTAAGAGTCAGAGACCTGGGGGCTCGCCCCTGAAACACCAGGAGCTTTCTCCAACTCTGCGCAGTACGCGGCCTGTTCACCGGCTCAGCAGCCTGTCAACATCATTGTCCGGGTTCGACGCCTTGGTGGGGGTGGTGCTGTATGACGTCCGTACAGAACAACGACCAGCGGCTACTCGACCGCATTCTGGAGGACCAGCACCGGAAGCTGGCACCGGACAAGAGCAGGGATGACTTCTTCACGTTCTTCGCTGCCGACAAGGCCCTGCAGGACTGGGACCTCGACAACGACGAAATCATGGACGGCATCGTGGACGGGGCTCACGACTGCGGCATCGATGGCATCTGGACCTTCGTTGACGAGCGCTACGTCACCGCTGATGCCCATCAGTTCCTGCCGTCGCGTGCCAGCAAGATCGAATTGGTGATCCTGCAGGCCAAGACCTCGACCGGCTACCAGGAGACCGTGGTAGAGAAGTTGCATTTCCATCTGCCGACGCTGTTGGACATGAGCCGGGACGAAGAGGACCTGGTCGCGCACACGAACGCCAAGCTCCTGGACCGCACACGGCGCTTCCTACACATCCTCGAAGAGCTGGCGTCATCGTTCCCGCAGGTCCGCATCAAGGTGATCTACGCCAACAAAGCCGCCGAGACGCCGCACCCCAACGTGAAGGCAAAGGGAGATCGGCTGCGGCGAGAGCTCGCGAAGATCACGTCGGACACCAAGGCGGATCTGGAGTACCTCAACGCTGCTGATCTACGCGAACGCACCGCCCGAGGGGCCAAAGCCGTCGCGCAGTTGGTGTTCACCGAAACCCCGATGAGCACCTCGCTCGGCGAGGGGTACGTTTGCCTGGCCCGTCTGGACGAGTACTACCGCTTCATAACCTCGGACAACGAAGCATTGCGCCTGGAACTGTTCGAATCGAACGTGCGTGACTACGCCGGGTCCACTGCGGTGAACAACGCAATCGGCGAGACCCTCAAGTCCGGCACGGGCGAAGACTTCTGGTGGTTCAACAACGGTGTCACCGTCGTCGCCGACGCTGCCCAGATCGCAGGCAAGAGGATCGTCGTCAAAGAGCCGCAGATCGTCAATGGGCTGCAGACCAGCCACGAGATCTACAGCTACTTCCAGAACGGAGGCCAGCACCGCGACCGCTCCCTTCTGGTCAAGATCGTGGTCGCACCCGAGTCCGGCACCGCCCGCGACCGCATCATCCGAGCCACAAACAGCCAGACACAGCTGCCGGCGGGCGCCCTGCGAGCCACCGAAGCCATCCAGAAAGACATCGAGGAAAGCCTGGGGCACGCTGGTGGCTACTACTACGAACGCCGGGCCAGCTACTACCGCAACCTCGGCTTCCCTCTCGACCGGGTCATCAGCATGACCCGCCTGGCCCGGGAGTTCACCGCTTTCGTGCAGCGCGAACCACACACCGCCCTGCGCCACTCGGACGCGCTGCTGCTGGACGACCAGCACTACGCGCAGATCTTCTCCCCCCGCCACGACCTGGACATCTACCGCCTCTGCCTCGACGTCCACACCCGCCTGCGGACCTTCCTCGCCAAGTACGCCGAAGACCGCCCGCTGCTCGGGGAAACCTTGGAGAACTGGCTCTACCCGCTAGCAGCTATGTCCGCCCACACCCTGACCAGGCTGAGGCAGCCCACCCCGCGGGACTTACTCAACATCGATCTCGCCCATCTCAGCGACGACCTCATGTCCCGCATGACGGGCACGCTGGAACAGAACTTCAAGAGCGCCCTGCGCCAGAGCAAGGCTGGCGGCGTCGACCGCATCGCCCGCACACCTGAATTCACCGCCAAGCTCCGGCAGGCAGTTGTCTCTCAAAGCCGATACCACATCGAACGATGACTGGCGGCAACTGCTACGTGTGAATGTCGGGGCGAGGCGGTTCGACGTTCAACTGAAGCAGCCTGACTGAGCGAGCGGCGTGGAGCCTGCCTCCTGGCAGGGGCTACGGGGGTGGGGGCGTGTTTTGGGCGAGGCGAAGTCGGTGGCCTTCTGCGGTATCACCGAAGTCGCGTTCGTCGCCGTCACGGAAGCGTTTATAGAACCACTCGGGTACTCGGGTGGGGTCCAGGCGCGTGCGGAGTACGCCGTCCTGCACGTCCCGTGCGACGTTCCGTAGGCGGTGCCATTCGTCGTCAGGGACGGGCCCGGGGCGCCCGTTCTGCAACTCGGTGTTGACGACTTTGGTGAGCCGGTCGCGTTCATCAGCCACCTTGCGTTGGCCGGACCAGATCTCGTAAGCGATCTGGTACACCGCCAGGGAAGGGACGAAGAAGCTGAGGAGGGTGTCGCCCAGAGTGGCGTCCGCGACTACCAGACCGGCGACGAATCCAACGGCAGCCCACAGCACAGCGGTAGCGGCGATGAGGTTGCTGTATCGGCGGCGGAGGCGGGCATCCCAGGCGAGATTCTGTTCCTGGGCGATGAAAACGTCATAGGGATGGTGTACGTCGTTAGTCGGGTCATACCAGCCGTCCGTGATGCGCCTGTCTTTTGCACCACCTCTGGCGAGGCTGCGCGCTAGGCGGCGGACATCGGGTTCGGGGACGGGATCACCCGCAACCGTTGCACGCCACGGCAAGTGGAACAGGGCGATGTCGAACATCTCCTGGAGCAGAGCGCCCTGGCGGGCGGTGTTCCCGGCGAGGCCCTTGAGGAGAAACGCGGAGACGACGAACCAGAGGAAGCCAACGATCGAGACGACTGTCCGTCCGTGGCCAACCAGCGTGATCAGGACGCCGACGGCGGCGAAGGCGACAGCGAAGGCGACACGTACGGCTTCGAGGAGTTGGCCGCGCTGGTGGCTTGCCGACGCGGCGCGTTGGAGGAGCAGCATGTCGTCGTCGAGCTGTCGCTCGTGAATGGCCCGAGGCGGGATCCCGTGGACGCCGTCGGGGTTGGTGGAGAGGTTCATGGCCTGGTCATCCGGTTCCCGAACAGCTTCTTCCACTCGTCGAAGGCGGCGCGTTCCTGCTCCTCGTCCTCCAGGTCGACCGCCTTCTCCGCGATGGCTCGGGCCTGGTCGAGCGCGTTGGCTGCGGCAAGTTTCTGGGTCGCGTTCATGACGGCGTTGACGTCACCGCCCAGGCCGGCTGGATCGGGCCACTCGTCGCCGATGCGTTCGGCGGCGGTGGCCAGGAACAGCACGATCTCGTCCTGGAAGCGCCCGATCGGCGGTTTCACCAGCGACTGCGCCATGACCTCCAGCAGGAAGGAGGGGGAAACGGGCTCGCCGAGTTCGCGGTTGATGCCCTTGACCATCTTGACGAAGGGTACGTACTTACCGTCGCAATCGGTGTTCTTGGCAATGCTCAGCTCGTGGTGACGCTTGGGGTTGGTCGCGATCCAGCCGCCAGCAGAGGGATCGGGGATGTAGTAGCCGCCACCGTCTCGCTTGAAGGCGGGGACTACATCGATCGACATGACGTCGTCGTCGGGGCCGTAGGGGATGACGACGGCCATACCGTCACGGGCGGCGGAGCTCCACTTCTGGCGGAGCAGGGTCTCCAAGGCGTTGATCACTTGGATGGGAGCCTGATCGCGGAAGCCAGCCTGAGAGCCGTCGGCGTCGAGGACCACGAAGATGTCGATGTCCTTGAGCTTCTTCGTCTTGGTGTCGCGCCGGTAGCTCCCGGTGAGGAAGTCGTCGGCGAGGTCCCAGTGCGACCGGACAAAGTCACGGATGGTCTCGTGCCGTGCCTTCGCCAGGTCCTGTTCGGTCTGGGTGATCTCCAGGTTGTGCTTGAGGTTGGCGAAGGCGTCGTCGATGTATCCCATAGCCGTGTGTCCCTGCTCTTGGTCTCAGGTGTGGAAATACCGCATGCCAGTCGAGGCGTGCGGGGCGGAGCCGAGGGTGCCGAAGGTGATGCCACGCAGGCCATCGGTGCTCGCCCGGTGACCGGGGCCCCAACCTGGTTGCGGGGTGCGGGGCCCGTTGAAGGTGCAGAACAGCCGGTAGGTGGTGCTCGTGGGTACCCGGTCGAGCTTGGCTCGGAACCGGGCGGCCCGGGCGCGGGAGGCAGTGAATGCGGCGTTGCCGTCGCCGGAGGCGGTGTAGGACACCGGGAACTCGATCACCGGCGCCACGACGCCCGAGGGTTGGTGGCACTCCAGGACGACCGTGTCGAGGGAGCCCTCCTCGATCCACGCCTTGATCGCGTCTTCGTTCTGCACCCAATCGCGACGGAACCGGTCCATGTTGATTCCCAGGTCAGCAAGGATGTCGGTGATGGTGCCCAGGATGACGTCGGTCAGGTGTGTGGCGGTGTGGGTCCGGGTGTAGCTGTAGGTGTACGTGGAGGTCATCGCTGAGTCACCGCCCGCCGCAGGGCCTCACGGTCGATCAGCGAACCAAAGGTGGCCGCCTTCGCCTCCGGAGCGAGCGGAACTGCGTCGGACAACCGGGCGTGACCGTCGACGGCTGCTTTCACCTGCTCCTTCAGCGGCGCCGGGGACGGCAGGTGGATCGTGAAATCGTCAGCGCCCGCCGCGCCGGGGACAGGGTTGAGGTTCTCTTCCAACGTCAGCGCCTCCGTGCCGGACACCGTCGTGATCTCACAGTGCACCTTGCCCGCAACCAAGGTGATCGGGTACTGGTGCAGGTGCCCTGCCGCGATCAGCATCCGCCCCACCGATTCGGCGGCGGACATCGCCTGCACCGCCTCGTCGCGGGACAGCGCGGAGGACTGCTCCACGGTGTCAGCCACGAGGTCCGCGATCACCGTCCAGGTTCCGCTGGCGCTCCGCACGGGAGAGGCCGCCACCTGCCTAGTACGCCGCACGGGACACCTCCGGCTGGCCCGTCTCCCCTACGGCGCTGCGCACTGCGGCGGCCAGGTCGTCTTCGGTGAGGAGGCCGGGGTCGAGCACCGTGTCCAGCCGCTGCGCCAGGGCTTCGAAGACCGCCTTGCGCGCACGTCGGCCGTCCAATCCCTGAGCTGCCTCGGCGACGCGCTCCATCACCGAGGAGCGTGCCAGCTCACCCAAGGCCGGGTACTTGTCGGCCAACGTCAGTAGCGTGGAGGCAAGGATCGCCCGCAGTGCCTCCGGCTCGGGAAGCGGTACGAAGATGGCGGCGTCGGAGCGGGAGAGGAACGCTTCGTCCAGGGCGGTGGTGAAGTTGCTGGTCGCAACGAAGAACAGATGCGGGTGCTCGGCAGCGTTGAGATCCAAGGCGGTGAGCACCGCGTCGGTGGCGCGATGGACGTCGGCCGGGTTTGCGGCCAGCGACGCCGCCGAGCGGGCGACCGCCATCGACTCGACCTCGTCGAGGATCACCACGGTCGGCACACCGTCCGACGCAAGACCTGGCACGTACTCGCCGAGGAGCTCGCTTACCCGCTGCTGCGACTGCCCGTGTTCGGCGCTCATCAGCCCGTGCGGGTTGATCTCGATCCGCCGGACCACACCTCCGGCGACGTACGGGGCGACCTGTGCTGGCAAGCCCCTGGCCAGGGTCGTCTTGCCGGTGCCGGGAGGGCCGTAGAGCGTGCACAAGCCGTGCAACGCCGTCACCGCGAACGGCAGGTCAGGCCGCACGAGCAGCGACAACACGGTCTGATTGCGCAACCGCTCCTTGATGTCCTCCGGCACCACGATGGCGTCCCACAACGCGACCTCCGCCGAGTCGGCGGTGATCACCTCGTCCGACAGCACGCACTCCTGGACTTTCGTCACCTCAGCTCCGTCCTCCCACACTGGGCGGGTCACCTCAGATCTGAACATCATCTTCCGCGTTTTGGGTAGAGTACACGACATGACGGAGATGCAACTCGACACACTTCGCTCTGGCGTGTTCCGCTGGAGCCGAGTGATTTGACCGACCAGTAACCAAGGTGTGCCTAAGATGCGAGCGGAGCATCCAAGATCGAGAATCGTCCGCTGATCGGCGGACATCGACTGGCCCGGAGACGAGCGACGTGAACGACCCGCAACTGGACCCCGGCGACATCGCAGCGCTGTTCGATCGCAGCCGGCTCCGAACGGCACGCGAACTTCGCGGGTTCACCCAGGTGCAACTGGCCCGGGAAGTCGGTTCCGTCACCGCAGCCTCGATCAGCCAGTTCGAGAACGGACACACCAAGCCCGCCACAGCGACGCTTCGCCGACTCGCGGTCGCCTTGCGGGTACCTCCGGCGTTCTTCGCCGCCCCAGCCCGCCCCCCTGTCCAAGATCAGATCAACGGGTACTTCCGCAGCCTTCGGTCCACCTCCCCCCGAGATCGCCAACAAGCACTCGCCTACGTGCACCTTGCACGGGAACTCGCACTTGAGCTCGAAAAACACGTCGCATTGCCCGAACTCAATCTGCCGCGTGCCCCGATCGACGAAGGACAGGCTCTTCATTCCGCCGATATCGAACAGGCGGCAGCCCAGGTCCGCGACCACTGGGACGTCTCACGAGGTCCAGTTCAAGATGTCGTGCGACTAATGGAAATGAATGGAATTATTGTCGTCCGTTTCCGCGTCAGCATCGAAAAAGTTGATGCGTTCTGCGTCGACTTCCCCGATAGACCCGTTGTTGCCCTTGGGGCCGACAAGGGCCTGCGCGACCGCTCCCGCTTCGATGCGGCCCACGAGCTAGGCCATCTTGTACTGCATGGCGTCAATGGAAAAATTGGCGATAAGGAAACCGAGAGTCAAGCACACGAGTTTGCCGCCGCGTTTCTCATGCCGGCCGACGACATTAAATCCGAACTTCCGGACCGGCTCGACTGGCCCGCATTTCTTCGCCTGAAGGCCAAATGGCACGTCTCTCTAGCCGCCCTCCTGGTCAGGGCGAAAACGCTCGGCGTCATGAGCGAACACACTTACGCCCAGGGATGGAAAGCATTGTCCGTCCGAGGATGGAGGAAAACAGAGCCAGGCTCTCTGGGGAATCCAGAGGCTCCGGTACTGCTGCAACGCGCGCTAGAACTCATGGAAACAACGGGACTCTCGTTCGACGATTTCATCAGCCGTTCCGGACTTCCCGAAGCCGACATTCGTAACCTGCTCAGCCGTGATATCCGCGAACGACCTCGCGTGGAATTTTGACCTACCACCAGGCCAGTGGTGGTCGTCCCGGCGCTCACGTAGTTCGACGAGCTCTGCGGTTGGTGGCACGACTTCGGCACTCGCCGCTCGGGATACCCAGGCGACGCGCCGCGGAGGAACACCGCCCTACCCTGTCGACAACACACCGGGCCCCCTGCGGCTCTCGCGGGTGGGCCGGTGTTCTACCAGGCCTTCATCAGAAGCAGGTCAAATCCTCCTGACGCCTCCAGGCTCTGGATCTCACAGAGAGTGACGGTTAGTTGTCGGGGTCTTCGCGTGTTGCGCATTTCCCTCGGACAGCCGGTCAGAATCGGTTGCGCACGTCTCCTGGAACCGCAGGTCACAGCTCTGACGTTGCGCGCAAATCTGCGCACCCTACACGGCAGTCGGTCCAGGAGGGTGGCGTCGCTGATGACCACACCGCAGGGGTGCATGGCCATGCCGTGGATCAGGGCGTCGAGACCCTCGGCCAGCTCCCACAGCGGTCCGTAGTGGTGGGCCTCGGCGGCCAGCTGCCGCAGTTCGGGCAGTTCGGCGAGCGCGCTGGTGATGTCCGATGCCCGCAGGTGCGGGAAGCTCTTGGCGATCCGGTCGACCTCGGCCGGGGCGATCCCCAGTGCGAGGCCGGTGTCCCGCAGGGCCCGGCGTGCCCGGTAGGTCTCGGGCATCGCGGTGACCGCGACCCGCTCCTTGCCGAACCGTTCGAAGATCGTGTCGTAGCACTCCAGGCGCCGGGCGGACTCCACGTCGATGTCGATGTCGGGCAGCGAAGCCCGGCGCACGCTCAGGAAGCGTTCGAACAGCAGACGATGGTCGAGCGGGTTGGCCGTGGCGATACCCAGCGCGTGGCAGACCATCGACCCGGCGCCCGAACCGCGGGCGGCGACCCTGATGCCCTTGGCCCGAATGTCGGCCACGACCTGGCCGACGGCAAGGAAGTACGAGTCGTAGGACAGCGTGGAGATCACTTCCAGCTCATCGGCCATCCGCTCGAGCGCCATACGGTCTCGGTCGAGACCGCGTCGGGCCAGGCCGGCCTCGCACTGCCTGCGCAGCAGTTGGGCGGCCCCTCCCGCTCTTGGCTCAGCTCCGAAGAGCGAGAGCTCCGGAAAGTGCGGCGTACCGAGGCCGAGGTCCGCTGCCGGGTCGACGGTGCACTCGGTCGCCGTGGTAACTGTGTCGGCCATCAGACGCCGGGCCCGGCGGGCATCCGTCCCCGCGCACTCGGTGATCATCCGCGCCACGCTCGCCATTCCTCTCTCGTCCTTGAGCCAGCGCTGCCCACTGTCCAGGTGACGCCGGTCGATGGGGCGTAGTAGCCGCGCTGCATCCAGGACATCGGCAAGGCGGTGCTGGTCGGGGTCGGCGTAGCGGACGGCGTTGGAAAGAACCGCGGTGGTGCGGGTGCGGTCGGCCAGCGCCAGGGTGCGGGCGGCCAGGCGCAAGGATCCCGGACCGGTGCCGGAACGTTTCTGCGCAACGGTTTCCAATCGGACGTCCCTCCCGAAGACCTCCTTCCAGGGCGCCAGCAGCTTCATCGCGACGTCCTCCCGGCCCAGCGACAGTGCCCGCACCGGCTCCGAGAGTGGCCCGAGCAGCACGGTCAGGCCGGGGCCGCCGTACTCGCGCAGCGCCTCCCACGGCACCACCGGCGCCGTACCGGACACGGCACCGACATGGGCGGCCGACGTGATGCGGCACAGCCGAGCCCATCCCGCTCGGTTCTGGGCGAGCAGCACAAACCGCAGGGGCGGTTCGACGACGTGCGCACCACCGCGCGCCGGAGTACGGCGTCGCGGAGTGGGCGGCGGAGGTGCGAGAGCCTCCACTGCGAGGTCGATACCGAAGATCGGCCGGACCCCTTCTTTCGCACACGCCTGCGCGAACCGGACGGTACCGGTGACCGTGTCCCGGTCGGTGAGCGCGAGCGCTGCCACGCCCCGCTCGGCCGCCCGTCGGGCGAGATGCTCGGGATGGGCGGCGCCGTAGCGAGCGGAGTAACCGGACGCGACGTGCAGATGGGCGAAGCCCGTCATGCCGCACCTCCATCACTCCACCCCTTTTCGGCTATATGCCCGATATCTGCATCGTACGCTCGTTCGATTACTCTAACCCCATCAGCCCCGGTCAGCGACTAGATTCGAACGTGTAAGCGATTCTTTGGCGAGGTGAGCAGCATCCGAACGCAGGCACCGATCGCCACCTCCCCATCGAGGCATAGCAGTTGGGGAAAACCACCCCCCGCACCCTTGTCATCCAGCACCCCAGGGCAGACGAACAGCCTCAGACCAGCCCTGGCGGCAGCTCCCAGCACGGATCCTCCGAGTCTTCGCCTGCTCCAACTCACTCCACGGGAGCGGATCACGGCCCAGGCGGAGGCTTCAGCACCATCCCGGCCGCCGCCCGCGAGGCCAGGGCCCCGCTGGGCGCTGCGGCGGCCCGCGCCGACGAGGTGCGGCTCGGGGAAGTGGACGGTGCCGATGCCGAGGTCGTCCTCGGGGTCGACCAGGCACTCGGCGGCCGTCGCCTGCGTCTGCTCCAGCAGCCGGTAGGCGGCCTCGCGCCGGAAGCCCGCGGCCTCGACGATCCGCTCCGCGGCCGCCGGCGTGGCGCCCTCGTCCTTGAGCCAGGCCTCGCCGGAGTCCAGTTACTTGACGGCTCCGACGGGGACGAGGCGGCGGGCGGAGTCCAGGACGTCGGCGACCGGGCCCAGGGGCCCGGCGTCGGCGTAGCGTACGGCGTTGCTGAGCACGGGCCGGATCCGCTGTTCGGCGGCGAATGCGACGGTACGGGCGGCCAGCCGCAGGGAGCCCGGGCCGGTGCCCTTGCGTCCGCGCCAGACGGCTTCGAGGCGCAGGGCTTCGCCGCAGGTCTCCCGTCAGGGGGTGAGCAGCCGGGCGGCCCGGTCGGGGCGGCCGGCGGCAAGGGCACGGCCGACGTCGGAGTCGGGCCCGAGCAGCACGGTCAGCCCGTCCCCCCGGTTCTCGGTCCGGGGCAGCAGCGGCGTGCCCCGCTCACCCTTGTCGGAGTGCGCCGCCGTGACGAGCCGGCACAGGTCGGCCCAGCCGCGGGCGCCGTCGCGGGCGAGGAAGGTGACACGGGGAGCCGATTCGTCGACGAAGGCACCGCCGCGCACGGGCGCACGGCGCCGATCCTGTCGTACGGGCTCGGCCTCCTCCACGGCCAGACCCACCCCCGAACACCGGCCGCACTCCCGCCTTCGCGCAAGCCTTGGCGAACCGGACCGTGCCCGCGAGGGTGTCGCGGTCGGTGAGGGCGAGGGCGTCCATCCCCCGCTCGAAGGCGCGCTCGGCGAGGCGCTCCGGGTGCGAGGCGCCGTAGCGCAGGGAGAACCCGGAGACGGTGTGCAGATGGGTGAAGCCAGGCATCCGCACCTCCCGCTCTCGAACAACATCAGTTCCCTATCGCCTCACCTCCGCCATAGGCCAAAACCCGAACATGCGTACGGCAGCGTTCGAATCGCCTCCCACCTTCGAAAACGGCTACTCGGACCCGGATGTGTCGGTCTCGGCGGATTCCTCGGCGAGGGGCTCGGACCCGGCGGTCGGCCGGGCGCCCGCGGGCGTCGCGCGCTGCGCGGTCTCCAGGGCGTGCAGACGGCGTTTGATGTCGCGGAGCTCGGTGAGGAGGGTGTCGGGGCGGTTGATTCTGGTCACGGGGTACTCCTGGGGTTCATGGGATGACAGTGGCGGGGGTGACGGTCAGCTGGACCTGCTCCTCACCCGCGTCGTTGCCCGGGGTGACCTCGATCCCGGTGATCCGTACACCGAACCGGGTGCCCTCGGGAAAGAACACGTCCTTGATGACGACGAGGGCGTCGTCGCCGACCTGGTAGGAGCCGAGAACGGGTTCCAGGTCGGCGCGCACGGTCAGCTCGGGCAGCACCACGGGGACGGAGACGGCGGCGAGGGCCGAGCGGGCCTGGGAGTGCAGCAGGGCCGCGTCGGTGAGATGGACGTAGGAGACCTCGGTCTCGGTGAGCGGGCGCCCGGTGCCGGAGTCCTCGGCGACCGCGACGAGCTGGCTGCCCTCACCCTGCTCCCCGAGGGCGAAGACCCGGTTCGCGGTGGAGGCGCCGTCGACCGGCCAGCTGTAGCCGGTGAGGTTGGCGCCGTACTCCCACACGTGCGGGGTGCCCTGCCGGCCCAGGTGCGGGGTGCCGACGCGGAGTCTGCGCACGGGACGGCCGTCGCTGCCGTATGCCATGTCGAAGACGAAGTCGGGGCCGTCCTCCAGACTGGCCAGCTCGCGCAGCGCCTCACCGGTGCTCTTGAGGTCACTGCCGGGGTAGACCAGGGTGCGGGTGATGCCGGAGGGGGCGGTGGACTCGGGGCGCACGCGGATGTCGCCGCCGGGGTGCGCCTGCGCGATGGCGACGAGTTCGCGGGCGATGTCGGACTGGTCGCGGTCGGTGAAGGGAACAGCGACCGAGGCCAGGTCGGACACGGCCGGGTCGAAGGCCGCGGGAAGGACGCGGCGGTGGTCGAAGTAGGAGAGGAAACCGGCCGCGCCGATCTCCAGGTGCTGGTCCGCGGAGGTGTACTTGACGGTCCACACCACCCCGCCCCAGACGAGCACGCCGTCCCGCTCCACGTAGAGGGCGGCGCGTCCCGGTTCGGTGAGCTCGCGGGGGCGGTGGACGGCGATCCGCGGGTCACCGAGCGGCAACCGGGCGCGGAACTCACCCGCTTCGTTGAGCTCGGTGCTGAACGTGGCGTCGTACAGGGGCAGTTCGTCGGTGATGGCGCCGGTGGCGAGGTCGGCGGTGTAGTAGGTGTAGCGGGTGGGCCGGCCGTCCACTAGCCCACCAGCCAGGTGGTGTTGACATAGACCAGCTGGTCTACGGGCAGGGCGGTCGTCTGCGGGTAGAGGTTCACGCTGCCGTCGGTGTCGACGATGCCCTCCACACCCGTCCGGGTGCCGCCGAGCACCACGTACCAGTGGTGCCGTACCGCAGGGCGGAAGGCGGCCGGGAGGGTCATGACCACCGTGGGGTTGGCCGACTGGGCAGTACTGGTGCGGATCGCGCCGCGCAGGTAGGCGACCGCACCGACCCTGCGGACGGCCGGTGTCTCGCCGTTGTACACGGTCCAGGCGGCGGGAAGGGTGAGCGTGGCCCAGCCGCTGTCGTTGTTGACCGCCCGCCAGCTCCCCGAACTGTCGTACCACTCCAGATGGTTGGTGTCCCCGCGGTGGATGTACATGCCGGGGTAGGGGTACGTGGGTCGGCCGGACTCGCCCCACACCCGCAGGATGCCGCCGGCCGCCGCGGTCCAGGGACGCAGGTCGTCGATGTCGGCGACGCCGACGGACGAGGCGTTCTTCGCCACCCTGATCCGGGCGAGCGGGATGAAGTCACCGGTCACCGCGGGGTCGACGGGGGTGGCCGCGGCGGTTCCCTTGACGAGTTCCACGGTCATGCCGGTGGTGGCGTCGCCGTACTGCGCGTCGCGCTGCCGGGCCACCACGAGGTCGTTGCGCGGGTTGCTGGAGTCCGCGGGGTTCGTGCCGAGGACGTCGAGGGTCTTCTGCTGGCCGAGGGTGACGAGGTAGGCGCCGGTCGCACTGGCCCGGGTCCCCTGGATCACGCCCTGGAAGGGCGCGACGGTGACCTTGCCGGAGACGGTGGCGGTGGCCTGGACCCGGCCGGGGTCCCCGGTGGCGGGCCGTATACCGCTGCGGGCCTGGACCGGGCTCGGACCGGGCGCGGCGAACACGCCCGTGGCCAGCCGGGCGTCCTCGGCGTCGACGACTCCACCGGAGATCCAGCCGGAGTCGCGTTCTGGGGTGGGCGTGCTCATGGGCGTGCCTCTTCTGGTCGCAGGGTCACGGGACGGGGAACGCCATCACGCGCAGGCCGGTGTAGTGCGCGGCGGGCGAGAACACACTGGCGGTACCGGTCGTCATCCCGCCGCCCCGGGCCACGTACTGCGTCAGCACCAGCGGGGTCGCCGCGGGCAGCAGCCGATGGCCCTGGGCGACGCTGGTGGTGATCCCCGTGGGGCCGCCGTGGAAGCAGGCGAGGGACACCGGCGTCCCGTCCTGGATGCGCACCAGGTGGTCCCAGCGCTCGTTGGCACCCGAGGTCTGCGCGGTCAACTGCGCGGTCACCAGGAGCATTCGGGGGTACGGGGCCGCCGACACGGTCACCTGGTTGAAGGTGTACCCGGTGGCCCCCGCCGAGCCGCTGGTCAGCGGCCAGCCCGTGTCCGCCGGCCCGAAGAACTCCACCGCGCCCGTGGCCGCGGGACGCCAGTCCGTGCCGGTGCGGACCAGGTCCAGGCCGGTCTCGAGGTCGTACAGCCGCTGTCCGGTGTAGCCCTCGGCCGGGAGCGACTCGTGGGACTGCAACGGCAGCACCCCGCCCGCGGCCACGGTGGACACCCGCAGGTCCTTGATGTCCGCCTGGGTGACGGAGCCCGCGTTCGCCCGCACGGTGATCTGCGCGAGGCGCAGGTGGTCACCGGTGACCGTGGGCGCGACGGGCGTCACCGCGGGCGCCCCGGCCACCACCTGCACCAGCATGCCGTCGCTCTCGTCGCCGTACTGCCGGTCGGTCTGCCGGGCCACGACGAGGACGATCCGGGCGTACGACGAGTGGGCCGGGGCCGCGGTCAGCACGTCGAGGGTCTTCTGCTGGGCGAGCGTGATCAGATACGCGCCCGCGGCGGTCGTACGGGTGCCCTGGATGACCCCCTGGAAGGGACGGACCGTCACATTGCGCGAGGGTGTGGAGGTCGCCTCGACGTTGCCCGGGCTGCCGGGGCCTGGCCTGATGCCGGTGCGGGCCGCGATCGGGTTGCCGGGGTCCGCGGCCGCCGAGGCGAGCACGCCAGTGGCGAGCCGGGCGTCCTCGGCGTCGACGACGCTTCCGGAGAGCCATCCGGAGTCACGCTCGAAGTCAGCCATGCGAGTGCGTTCCTTCTGGTAGCTGAGGGCGGACGGGATCAGAGCCAGGCGTCGCGCCATTCGGCGGTCAGCCGGGCGGCCGGTTCGTAGTCGCGGGCGCGGAAGAGCACGGGCGTCGCACCCGGCCTGAGCGGGAACCAGTCCGAGCCGGGCAGCAGCGTGGCGCGGCGGGAGGCCGTGCCCTGGAGCAGGACCGAGCGCGCGTCGGTGTCGACGAGGAGGAACTCGCCGTTCTGGAGGGTGAGTTCGAAGGCGAGCTCCTCTCCGGTCTCGGTGTTGCTGATCACCGGCTGTGTGCAGGGCCCGACAATCCGCCAGACGGGCCAGGCCGGGACGGTGCCCTTGTTCTCGAGGAGCAGCCGGCCGCCCGAGGAGCCGCTGCCGAAGTCCAGGGGGAAGGTGAGGGGGAAGGCGACACCGCCGCTGGAGGAGGGCAACGGGCAGGTGCTGGTGTTCAGCCCGTACGAGTACCGCAGCGGGTCCGGCGCGGTCATGGTGAGGGAGAACTCGAAGGCCCCGGACTTGCGGTCGACGATCTTCGTCTCGGCGGTGAGGCGGACCAACGCCCGCCGGACGCGGTGCGGTTCGGTGACGACGAGCGGCGACAGCGTGCTGCCGTCGGCGAGTACGGCGGCCAGCCGGTCCTTGGCCTCCTCCCGTACGGCGCGTTCGGGGGCGATGGCCATGCCCTCCAGGGTGACCACGCGAGGGCCCCGGTAGGAGGGGGCGTCGAACGCGCCGTGCCGCTCGGGGCGGTCGGTCAGGGTGAGCCGGACGGGCGGGGTGGCGGCCCAACCCTGTTCGCTGGTGACCCACCACTCGACGCCGTCGTCGTCGACGGTGTTCCCGGCCCAGCCGTCCACCTCGAACACCGGCTGCTGGAGCTGGCGGCCGCTCATCGCTTGGCCGCCCAGGCGAGTTCGCGGGCGGTGATCCGGCCGATCTCGTACTCGGACTGGCCGGGGCGGGGGTGCACGTTGACGGTGACGGATCCGCTCGCGGCGACGGCTCCGGGCCGGCGCGACGCGCCGCCGGCGACTCCGGCGAGGCTGTAACCGGGTCCGATCACGCTCCGCGCGGTG
Organism: Streptomyces sp. NPDC005303; assembly: GCF_040607335.1. Classification (NCBI taxonomy): domain Bacteria; kingdom Bacillati; phylum Actinomycetota; class Actinomycetes; order Kitasatosporales; family Streptomycetaceae; genus Streptomyces; species Streptomyces sp. NPDC005303. The sequence continues at coordinate 365,842 of NZ_JBEXGM010000003.1, forward strand.
GTGGTGGCCAGCCGTCCGGCAGCGCCCGCGACCCGGTTCCCGGCGCCCTCCATGCCGAGGGCGAGCCCTTCGCCGACATCGCCGCCGAAACCCATCATCACCTTGGACGGGGACGCGATGCCGAGGATGCTGCGAATGGGCCCGGGAATGGTGTTGACGATGAAGTTCTTCACGGTGTTGACGAGCGCCGAGGCCGAGTTCTTGATGCCGTTGATGAGCCCCATGACGAGGTCGCCGCCCAAACCCCTGAGCTGGTCGGGAAGTTGGGCGAAGAAACCCCAGATCATCCCGGGGACTCCTCGCAGGAAGCCGACCACGGCGTTCCACTTGTCGACGATCCAATCCCGGACCGACGCGACCGCTTCCTTGATCCGGTCCCAGTTCTTGACGATCGCGAGCACGGCGATCCCGACGGGTCCGGTGAGAATGGCGACGAGCAGAGGCCAGTTGGCCTTGAGCCAGTTGACGACGTTCTTCCCGGCGTCGATCAGCCAGTTGATGGCGACCGACGCCCCTTTCATGACGGCCCCCACCACCTGTCCGATGATCTTGAACGCCGCCTGCATGACGGCCTGCACGGTCTTCGACTGCATCGCCATGTCGATGAGCTTGGTGATGAGCGGCATGACGAGGGCGAGGATCGCACCGAGGATGTTGGCCTTCATGGCGGTGTTGAGCCCGCGCTGGGCGGTTGTGGCAGTGCGCAGTCCTTGACTGAACCGGGAGAACAGACCACCCCCCGACGCGGCACTCCGCCCGGCCCGCTGCACATCGGCGGCGGCCCGGGTAGCGGCGGTCCGCACCTGGTTCAGCCCGGCGCTTGCCTGAGTGGCCCCGGTCCGCAGCCGACCGGTGGCGGTACTTGCCTGAGTGGCCGAGCTCTTGAGCCGATCGACCGAACTGCTGGCCCCGGTCGCAGCGGTGCGCAGTCGACTTCCGGCCGCGCTCGTCTGGGTCATGGCGGTCCGGAAGCGGGTGAGCGCGCTCGTTGCCTGGACCAGTGCGGTTCTCATGGTCGACTCCTGTGGGACGGGCGGGGCAGGCGGGCCAAAAAGCTCATCTCTTCAATTGCCGTTCGATGTTGGCCATCTCCTGGGCAAGGGCAGCCGATTCAGGAATCGCTCCCTTCACCACACGGACGAACTGCGCGATGGTCTTTCTGAGTTGCTGCTCCTGCCGTTGCAGCTGACGAACGCTTGGGACGGCGTCGGATTTCCTGCCCTTGGGGGGAGCATCAGGCGCATGCTTCTTGCCCCTCAGCTCTTTGAATTGGCCCTCGGCCCATGTCCGGTTCGCACTGATGTCTTTGCGCAGTTTATCGAGGGTCGGCGGCTTGTTAAGCCTTTCTTCCAACGCCTGTAGCCGGTTCTTGGCCCTCTTGATCTCATCCTTGGTGATCTCTTCCTGAGTCAGAGGTTTTTCAGGCTTCTGATCCCCGGCCTCCTTCTTCTTACCCAGCGAGCGAACCTTTTTCAGGAGCCACTCGTCATATTTGTCCTGGATCCCGAAGATCTTGACGGGATCGAAGACATTGAACTCGGCCTTGATCCCGTTGACCGCGGCATTCAGACCCGCGATCTCCTCCTTGAACCCGCTGACGGGCACCTGTGCATGCAGCTTGCGGCTGATGGCGGCTTCGGCGTCGGCCTTGAGTTCATCGACCTTGCTCCGCAGTTCGCCGATCTGCTGATCGACGGAGGACTTCAAACTCTGGACCCTCGCATCGACAGCGGTCCTGAACATCTGCGAGTCGATAAAACCCTGGACCCAGTCAGGGATTTTTCGGGGGTCGGGAGGCGAAGTCACGATCACTGTCCTGTCATCCGGGAGAACTGAGAAATGCCACGATTTCGGCGGGTGTCGCGGCGCCCCCCTCTCCCGCGACCTGGAGGGTCTCCACGGCCTCGACCGTTGCCCCCGACGGCCGCGGCACCGCCTCCGGATACTCCGCCGGCTCCGCGTCCTCGTCCCGATGCACCGTCGCGAACATCCAATTGGCGACCGCGAGATGGTCGACCACCGCGGCGAGCAGATGGTCCGTGACCGTCCATTCCGCCTGTTCACCGTGGACCGCCCGGGCGAAGGACGAGTCCGCGGGAAGGTGTTCGACGAGGACCCGCAGACGGCGGGAGGAGAGCCTGCCCCGGTGCCAGTCGAGGAGGTCGACCCCGTAGTGGCGGAGCAGATCCGCCTCCAGAGCCTCGGCGTGCTCCTCGATCAGCGCGCCGAGGCTCAGCCTTCCCCCAACGACATACCGGTGTCGTTGCCGTACGCCTCCAGGATCGCGGAGACGTCCTGGACACTGGTGTCGTACTTGCAGAAGCGCTCGAACTGCTCCTCTCCGAGCAGCAGTGCCAGCAGCCCGTCGATGTCGTTGTCCTCCAGCGCGGCGATCTGCCCGGCGATACTGCGCGGGAACTCGGTGGGCAGCCGGAACACATCGCCGTCCACCTCGAACTCCCAGTTCTTTCCGACTGCTTCGAGACGCTGGGCACGGGCGGCGTTGACGTTGAAGGGGGCCATGTCGGTGGAGCTCCTTGCTGCGAGATGACGCGAGACGAAGCGAGATGACGCGAGACGGACGAAGAGGTCAGGCCGCGCTGAAGCTCGGGTCCTTCATCAGGAAGGTCGCCAGCGGGGCACCGTCCACCGTGGCCAGCGCGGTGAAGGTGACGCCGAGCTTCACGGGGGCCGTACGGACGAGGGCGAGCTCCTCCGTCTCGGTCACCTGGCCGCGGGCGACGATCATGCGGTACTTGACGTCGTCACCGTCGGCGAACTCCAGCCCGAGCATCCGCTCGTCGAACTTCGGCTCGGCCGCCAGCTCGTACTTGTAGAGGCCGGACCCGGTCGCTGTCTCCTTGACCTGCCCGCCGCCGAAGAAGAACGGCAGGGTGTCCTCGTTCAGCTGGAGAAGCTGGAACTTGAAGCTGAGATCGCGGTCGGAGTAGACGAACCTCGCCGAGCTGACGCTCTGCCAGGTGTCCACGGGGTCCAGCTTGTCCTTCTTGGAGATCTTGACCCCGTCGGTGGTGGTGTAGCCGAGGTCCTTCCACCCGGCACCCCATGCCGCGGCGGTGTCGGCCGGCGGTGCGGTGGCGAGCGGGGCGATGAGCACACGGCCACTGCCCGCGACCCGGATCTCCTTGGCGTTCGTTCCGGCCATCACTGCTCCTTGCTGGGAGATGGACATGACGTGCTGGTGTGTGGGAGTACGGCGAAGTCGCGCCGGGAACACGGCCGTTCAGGCCGGGCGGACCACCAGGCGGGTGGTGGAGACATAGCGGTTGGCACTGGCGTGCCGGTAGTCGGGCAGCCAGCGGGGCCCGTCCTCCTCGACGACGTCCACGACGGTCGCCCCGCCGTAGCGCACGCCCCTGAGCTGGAGCATCAGGGAACGGGCCACGAGGGAGACGGTGTGGGCCGCGGACTTGGAGGGGCCGTACACCTCCAGGTCGACCAGCGGGTTGTCGAGCCGGGGGTCCTCCGCCCAGGCACCACCCATCCGGGAGACCAGTACGGCGCGCTGCGAGCCGTCGAACCCGGAGGGGGGCGTGACATCGACGACGACACCGGCCAGCTCGCTCCGGTCCTTGAGCAGGTCGACGACCAGCTGCTCCACGTCCGGGAAGGTGACGTACGGCTCGCTCACCGCCCGGACTCCGGCTCCTCGCCGCCGTCCTCGACGTCGTCGGGGTGCTCGGATTCGGCGGAGTGCTCGGAGCTCTCGGAGTCCTCCGCGGGCCGCGCGATGACGTCGAGCAGTCCTCGCGCGGTCGGGTCGTCGACGTCCACGACGTCACCGGGCTCGTGCCCGTTCCACCAATAGGTCAACTGGATCTTCTGCACAGCGCTTCCCCCGAAACGATCGCCTGTGAAGGATCTGATGAGTGATCAACTTCCATCGGTCAAAGGGAAGTTGATGCCCCAGGAACCGCAAATGTAACGGCCGCCCCAAGGGCAGCGTGAGGCACTTGAGGTCTCGAACGGATAACGATGACAGGAAGCGTGAGAGCCCCGCCCCCACACAGGGGACGGGGCTCAGCACACCGACAGGCCCACCGTCAGCCGATCGACGCACCCGTCGCCGACAGCGCCTCCGTCACCGGCTGGAAGAACGTCTCCCCGCCGGAGGTGCAGTCACCGCTGCCACCGGATGTCAGCCCGATCGCGCTGCTCCCCGAGAACAGCGACCCGCCGCTGTCCCCCGGCTCCGCGCACACATCGGTCTGGATCAGCCCGTTCACGATGTCGCCGTTGCCGTAGTTCACCGTCGCGTCCAGGCCGGTGACCTTCCCGGAGTGCACCTGGGTCGTGGACCCGCTCCGCGTCACCGACTGGCCGACGGTCGCCGAAGCCGCCCCGGTGATCGCCTGCGCCGAGCCGTTGTAGAGGTCCACCTCGCTCGGGTGGTCGACCTCGGCCGTGTACTTCACCAGCCCGAAGTCGTTGTCCGGGAAGCTCGACACCTCATTGGTGCCGATCTTGTTCCCGCCGGCGTCCGACCACGTCGAGATCGCCTCGGTGCAGTGCCCGGCGGTGAGGAAGTACGGCTGTCCGCCCTTGACCACGTTGAACCCGAGCGAGCACCGGCCACCGGATCCGCTGATCGCGTCGCCGCCGGCGATGAAGGGCTTGAACTCCCCCTTCGTGCGCTGGAGTTCGGCCACCGATCCGAGCCCGTCGACCACCTTGGTGAGCTTGGCCCACTCGGCGGCGGAGACCGTGCGGTCGGCGGTGACGACGACCTTGTTGGTGGTGGGGTCGGTCACCCAGGACGTCCCCGGCACGGTCGCGTCATCGGCGAGCGTGGTACGCGCACTCTTCAGCTCGGCAAGGGAGTGGGAGACGACTCTGACCGAGGCCCCGGCCGCCGAGACGGTCCGCGCCGCGTCCTCGTCGAGCACGTTCACGACGAGACTCCGGGTCTTCGCGTCGTAGAACGTCCCCGCCGCGTCCGCACCGAGTTCCGCCCCGAGCGTCGAGGCGAGCTTTCCGGCCGCTGGGGCCGAGAGGTTCTTGACTTCGGGCGGGGCCGGCGTCTCGCTGGCGTTCGCAGTCTGCAAGGTGACTCCCGCAGCGACCAGCGCGGTAACGCCCGCACCTGCCATGACGATCCGCCGCCTGGGTATGCGTCGGTGCTTCAACTCGCGTCCTCCTGTGGGGGGTCGGCCCAGGAGATTGTGGGGATCTCGTGGACCGGAAGGCTGGTTGACGAGCCCTTACTCTTCCGAACCCCTCAGGGAGCACACAAGGGTGACTTCCGGACGCGCGTAGAACGCGGTTGCGCGCCCCTGCCATTTTTGACAGTCCACGGTCACCCCGGGCCATTCACCCCGCAAACACTACGAGCGAGTAACACCTCATCAACCGGTGAGGTCTAGTCCTGTCCTGAATTCGCCCCTTCGGGATCCGGATCCAGCCGGGGCTCAAGAGACGGAGGTTGCTCCTGCACCGGTTGCTGTGGCGTCGGCGCCGCCCTCTCCAGGAATCTCAGCAGCTCCACGGGAAACGGCAGCACCAGCGTCGAGTTCTTCTCCGCAGCCACCGCCACCACCGTCTGCAGCAAACGCAGTTGCAGCGCGGCGGGCTGCTCGGACATCTCCTTGGCCGCCTCGGCCAGCTTCTTCGACGCCTGGAGCTCCGCGTCGGCGTTGATGACCCGAGCCCGCCGCTCCCGGTCCGCCTCGGCCTGCCGGGCCATGGACCGCTTCATGGTCTCGGGCAGGGAGACGTCCTTGATCTCGACCCGGTCGATGGTGACCCCCCACTCCACCGCGGGACTGTCGATCATCAACTCCAGCCCTTGGTTGAGCTTTTCGCGGTTGGACAGCAGATCGTCCAGCTCGCTCTTGCCGATGATCGACCGCAGCGAGGTCTGTGCCATCTGCGCGACCGCGAACCGGTAGTCCTCGACCCGGACCACCGCCTCGGCCGGCGAGGTCACCCTGAAGTAGACGACGGCGTCCACCCGCACCGTGACGTTGTCCCGGGTGATGCCCTCCTGCCCCGGCACCGGCATGGTCACGATCTGCATGTTGACCTTCCGGAGCTTGTCGACGCCCGGGACGATCATCGTGAACCCCGGTCCGCGCACCTCCGGCCGGAGCTTTCCGAGGCGGAAGACCACGCCCCGTTCGTACTGCTTGACGACGCGGGCGGCCGCCATCACGTACACCGCTCCGGCGGACACGAGCGTCACGCCCGCCGCCACCAGCTCCTCGACCATCGCGACCCCCAGGGTCCGAACCAGGCGCTCAAGGTGTGTACTTCGACGGTAACTCCGCTGTGTACACAAAGGGAGACGGAGGACACGGGTGGTCCACGGCATCAGGACGCGCGACGGCCGCCGGCTGACGGTCGAGGAGTACGGCGACCCGGACGGCACACCGGTGGTACTGCTGCACGACACCCCGGGCTGCCGCTTCGGCGTCGTGTCCCCGGAGGTCGTGACCGCGCACCGGCACATCCGGTTCATCGCCTACGACCGTCCCGGCTACGGCGACTCGGACCGTCTGCCCGGACGCCGTGTGGCCGACGCCGCCCGGGACGTGGCGGAACTGGCCGGCGCCCTCGGCCTCGGCCGGTTCTCGGTGCTCGGCCACTCCGGCGGCGCCCCGCACGCCCTGGCCTGTGCCGCGCTGCTGCCCTCCCGGGTACGGCGGGCGGCGGCACTGGCGTCCCCCGCGCCGCCGGACGCCAGGGACCTGCGCTGGTTCGACGGCATGGCCGCGTCCCGGGTCGAGGAGTGCACCCGGGCGCTGACCGACCCGCTCGCCTTCGCCGAGCGTCTCGCCGCCCGCGCCGCCGACATCCGCCGCGACCCCGCTCAGCTGCTCGTCTCGCTGCGCGACGGGCTCACGGACTCCGACCGGCGGATCGTCTCCGCCCCGGCGGTCGGCGAGCTGCTGCTGCGCACCTACCGGGAGGCGCTGCGCGGTTCGTCGTACGGCTGGCTCGACGACGAACTCGCCCTGCTCAGCGACTGGGGCTTCGACCCGGCGGCCGTGACCCGGCCCGTCCTGCTGTGGCACGGCGCCCAGGACGCGTTGACCCCGGTCGGTCACTTCACGTGGCTGGCGGACCGCATCCCCCGCGTCCGCCCCGTCCTCCAGCAGGACACCGGGCACTTCGGAGCCCTGGAGGCCCTGCCGGCCGTACTGGACTGGCTGTGCGCCGCCCCGGGGCGGACCGCGTCCTGACCGCAGTGAGCCCCCGTACACGACAGACGCGTACGAGGGCTCACCAGGTGCCGGCCGAGAACGCGGCCGTTCCGGTCCTAGAAGACGCTCACGCCGTACGCGCTCAGCGCCTCGGTGACCGGCTGGAAGAAGGTCGTGCCGCCGGAGGAGCAGTTGCCGCTGCCGCCGGAGGTCAGACCGTAGGCGATACCGCTGTTGGAGTAGAGCGGGCCGCCGGAGTCGCCGGGCTCGGCGCAGACCGTGGTCTGGATCATGCCGTAGACGACGTCACCGCTGCCGTAGTTGACGGTCGCGTTCAGCGCGGTGACCCGGCCGCTGTGGATGCCGGTGGTGGAACCGCGGCGGTAGACCGTGGTGCCCACGCTCGGGGTGGCGGCGCTGGTGATGTCGACGCTGCCGACGGTGCCGGAGATCGAGGACGTGGGGTAGCTCGTCGAGTACTTGACGAGGCCGTAGTCGTTGGTCGGGAAGCTGGAGCCCGCCGTCGAACCGAGCGTGGTGGTGTGCCCGGAGTTCGACCACCAGGTGCCCGCGCCGTCGGTGCAGTGACCGGCGGTCAGGAAGTAGTAGGTGCTGCCGCTGCGGACGTTGAAGCCGAGGGAGCAGCGCCAGCTACTCGCATAGATGGCGTCGCCGCCGGAGATCAGCTTGTTGAACTTGCCCGGGGTCCGCTTGATCGTGAGCGCGTCGGCGTTGCTGCCCGCCTGCTCCTTGATCTTGGCGATCTCGGCCTGCGAGACCGTGCTGTCGGCGGTGACGACGACACGGTTGTTGATGACAGCCCAGGCGGTACCCGGGATGTCCGCCTTGAGCACCGAGCTGCTGGCGCTCTTGAGTTCTGCGGTGCTGAACGGGGTCGCAGCGGTCGCGTTCGCACTGGGGACCGCGATCGCGGCCGCGGCCACGAGGCCGGTGGTACCGGCGATCAGCCGGGTCCGTCTCGAAATGCCACTGCGGGGGTTGGTGCGCTTGATCCTCACGTTTCGTTCCCTCCCAGGGGAATTCGGGGGCCCGCGTGGGGTCGGGGCCCGTGAGGCGCAGTCAGCGGTGCGGCTGTCCGGTTTTCGAACACGCCGTGCCCCTGACAAGCGCTGAGGGGGAGTATTCGGCCGAACGGACGGTCGGCGCAAGGGCGCCTTTCGGCCGCCAGGCTTTGAAAGACCTTTGTGCTCCAGAGGGAACGGACATGCCTCGAACCACGTCCGTCTCCCTCGCCCCTACGGCGCCGCTGAGGGCGTTCCCCGGCGGCGGAAAGCGACAGAATCCGAGGTCGGTGAGGGCGCGGTGCGTCCGCGGTGCCCGGTCGACTCCGACTGTCGTCCGGCGGGTTGCGTCCGGCGCGAACGGACACGGAAACCGGAATCGGCGACTCCCCGCCCCGCTCGCCGTATCGCCGAAAACCGCCCCCCGCGAGCTGCCCCGCCCAGCGCCCCACAACGCCAACTCCCGCCCCCCGAGACCCCGACCGCGAATCGGCCCGCCCCGCGCCGGCGCCCCGGTCCGGGGCGCCCGAACAGCGCCACTGTGCCGTCGGCGAGCCGCTCCAGGCCGCGCGGCGGATCCGCAGATATGAGGAGGAAGCCGTCGGCGACACTCTCGCCGTGCCCGGTGGCGATCAGTTCCGCGAGGTCGACAGGGCCCCCGGTGCGGCAACCCCTGCGTGCTCCGGCGAGAGCCGCTCCGCCGTGCCCCGGCGCAGCTGTGTGCTCGCCGTCACCCAGGCCGGCGATCACCGTGTCGCGTCGGGACGGCACCTGGAATCCGCCGCCGTGGAGCACAGTTGATGCGTGCGGCAGAGGCCGCGTCCGGTGCGGCGGGGGCTTGGTCGAGGGGGTCGCGGGACAGGCGAAGGCTCCTTGTCCTCTTCCTGTTGTGCTGACCCTCTGCGCACCCTGCTTCCGCGGGGCGCCTTTCACTTTGACAACATCGCACCCTGGCGCGAGCACCTGATCCGCCGTCAGAATCGATACCGCAAGCCGACCGCAGCGGGACCTGCGAATCCCGGGCACGGTGTTTTCCCGTGGTCGGCACGGCGTTGAGCAGCGGGTTCGTCCCGGCCGGCCCGTTCACCCGTACGCTCCAGCCCTCACCCGTACGCCGTGAAGAATCATATTTCACTCACAGTCAGCAGCCGTATGGGAAACGACCCTTGGGGTACCTGGGCTCTCGACGTATTCGCTGTGCACCAGTACCGTCACAAACCCCCCGCGCGGCGGCTATTCACTTGGCGCGCGATCCGCATCATGGATGACCATAGGGATACAGAAGCAAGAGAAACTGCTGTGAGAGGAGGCGTCCATGGGATCGGTGCGCAAGGCGAGTGCCTGGCTGGGCCTCGTTGACGACAACGATGACGAGCGTTACTACGACGACGACGGATACTCCGAAGGGACCGAGCCCGGGGATGCCTGGGTCACCGACCCGCGGGTCAAGGTGGCTTCGGACGTCGCCGAGGAGAAGGGCCGACGTATCGGCACGGTGACCCCGGACAGCTTCCGGGACGCCCGCGCCATCGGCGAACTGTTCCGCGACGGGGTCCCCGTCATCATGAACCTCACCGCGATGGAGGCCGGTGACGCCAAGCGCGTCGTCGACTTCGCGGCCGGGCTGATCTTCGGACTGCGCGGCTCCATCGAGCGCGTGTCCACCCGGGTGTTCCTGCTGACCCCCGCCAACACCGAGATCGTGAACGGCGATCCCGCGCAGCACCGCACAGACGGCTTCTTCAACCAGAGCTGAGGCAGGGCCGCTCGCCGGCCCTGCCCCAGGCAGGGTTTACCGGAAGGCATCCAAGCCGGTGAGCGCCTTGCCCAGCACCAGCTGGTGCATCTCGACGGTGCCCTCGTACGTGAGCACCGACTCGAGGTTCGTCGCGTGCCGCATCACGGGGTATTCGAGGGAGATCCCGTTGGCACCGAGGATCGTCCGCGCCGTACGGCAGATCTCGATGGCCTCGCGGACGTTGTTGAGCTTGCCGAAGCTGACCTGCTCGGGACGCAGGCGGCCGGCGTCCATGCGCCGCCCCAGATGGTGGGCGAGCAGAATCCCCTTGTGCAGTTCGACCGCCATGTCGGCGAGTTTGGCCTGGGTGAGCTGGAAGCCCCCGATCGGCCGCCCGAACTGCTCCCGAGTCTTCGCGTAGTCGACGGCGGTCTCGAAACACGACCGCGCCGCCCCCATCGCGCCCCAGACGATCCCGTACCGGGCGTGCGAGAGACAGCTGAGCGGCCCCTTGAGCCCGACGACCTCCGGCAGCACCGCGTCGGCGGGCAGTCGTACGTCGTCCAGGACCAGCTCGCTGGTGACGCTGGCCCGCAGCGACCACTTGTGCTTGATCTCGGGCGCCGAGAAGCCGGACGCGTCGGTCGGCACCACGAACCCGCGGATCCCGTCGTCGGTCTGCGCCCACACGACGGCGACCCCGGCGACCGACCCGTTGGTGATCCACATCTTGCGCCCGTTGAGGACCCAGTCCGTGCCGTCCTTCTTGGCGTACGTCCGCATGGCTCCGGGGTCGGAGCCGTGGTCGGGTTCGGTGAGCCCGAAGCAGCCGATCACCTCACCGGCGGCCATGCGGGGCAGCCAGGTCTGCTTCTGCTCCTCGCTGCCGAACCGGTGAACGGCGTACATCGCGAGGGAGCCCTGCACCGAGACGAGGGAGCGGATCCCGGAGTCGGCGGCCTCGAGCTCCAGACAGGCGAGCCCGTACTGCACGGCGGAGGCGCCCGCGCATCCGTAGCCGCTGAGTGACATCCCGAGGGCGCCGATCTCGCCGAGTTCCCGGGCGAGTTCCCTGATCCCCGGCAGCTCGCCCTTCTCGTACCAGTCGGCGACATGGGGCAGGACGCGGTCGGCGGCCCAGGTCCGCACGGTCTCGCGGATCGCGAGGTCCTCCGGCTCCAGCAGGTCGTCGATGCCGAGGGGGTCGGCGGGGTCGAACGGGGGCATGGCACATCCTCCGGCAGAAGGGCTCCAGCGGGCGGGGCGACTGGAAACTAGCACCGCTAATTTAAGCTTCCGTCGCCGACGTTACAGCGCGCTGTGCCGCACATCCAGACGCCGGTCAGGCGGAGACCCGCGACTCCGAGACTTCCCTGGGCGCCGGTAGCTCGACCGCCGCGGGTGCCTCACCGCACTGCATCGTGCGCGGCAGCCGCAGCGCCATCGCCGCGCCCAGCAGCAACAACCCCGCGCTCACCAGCAAGGTCACGTGCAGCCCGTGCACGAAGGAGTCCCGGGCGGCCCGGCGCAGGGCCACCCCGGCGGGTCCGCCGAGGCGTCCGGCGACCTCGTAGGCCTCGCCCAGGGAGTGCCCGGCCGACCTGGACGCCGACTCCGGGACACCGGACACGCCCGAGAGGCCGGGCGTGTACGCCGCGTTCATCACGCTGCCGAGCAGTGCGATCCCGATGCCCGCCCCGAGCTGGTACGAGGTCTCGCCTATCGCCGCGGCCCCGCCCGCCTGCTCCGGCGGCGCCTCGCTGAGCATCGACTCGTACGCCCCGAAGAGCGTCGTCTCCAGGCCGAACCCGAGCAGAACGAACCCGGACACCAGCAGGCCCGTGTTGTCCGCGTCGCCCATGGCGGTGAGCAGCAGCACGGCCACGGCCGTCAGGCAGAACCCGGCACTGACCATCCGGCGCGGCCCGAACCGCCGCAGCAGACGCGCTCCGGCCAGCCCCGCCGCCATCGCGGCGATCGTCAGCGGCAGCAGTCGTAGACCGGTCTCCAGCGGGGACAGGTCGAGAACCAGCTGGAGGTACTGCGCCGCGATCAGTTCGAGCCCGACGAGGGCGAGCATCGCCAGGACGATGCAGCCGACCGAGGTGCTGAACGCGGAGCGCGCGAACATCCGCAGGTCCACCAGGGGATGCGCGAGCCGTCGCTGCCGCCGTACGAAGAGGACGAGCAGCGCCGCACCCACGATCAGCGGCACCGCGGTGAACGCGTCGAGGTCCCCGCCGCCCAGCCGCTTCACACCGAGCACGAGGGCGAACAGCCCGGCGGCGGCCAGCAGCGCGCCGACCACGTCCCAGGGGCCCTTCCCGTCGCCCTTCGACTCGGGCAGCAGCAGTCGGCCGATCGGCAGGCTGACCAGCATCAACGGAATGTTGACGAGGAAGACCGAGCCCCACCAGAAGTGTTCGAGCAGAAAACCGCCGAGCAGCGGCCCGACCGCCGCGCCGACCGCGGCGACGGCGCTCCAGATACCGATGGCGAGCGCCCGCTCACGCCGGTCGGGGAAGACCTGGCGGAGGATCGACAGCGTGGCCGGCATGATCATCGCGCCGCCGACGCCGAGCAGGGCCCGCGCGAGGATCAGCACCTGGGCGGTGTCGGCCACGGCGGCGACACCGGAGGCGACGCCGAACAGGCCGTAGCCGAGGAGGAGGACTCTGCGGCGGCCCACGCGGTCGCCGAGCGTGCCGAAGAGGATCAGCAGCGAGGCGCAGACGAGCGGATAGACGTCGACGATCCAGAGCAGTTGCATCGCGCCGGGCTTGAGGTCCTCGGTGACGGCGGGCACCGCCACATGCAGCACGGTCGCGTCGAGGGCGACCAGGAGCAGGCTCACGCAGAGGACGACGAGGACGACCCAGCGGTTTGCACCGGCCCCGGCCGCCCGACGGCGCAGCACTGCGGCGGCCGTGGTCGTCCCGGACATGTACGTACCTCCCAGATGTTCCCTGGCGTTCGGCGGGCACACGGGGTGGGGACTCCCCATGATCTCGGCCGGAGAGGAGCGGCGTTCTCCGGCCCGCGCAGCGAACGGCGGGTGACACGTCAGCGTACGCGAGTTCGCGCCGAGGCCCAGTGGCGGACCTCTCAGACTTCGGACGTAACGCGTGTGGTGTACGCCACTCCCCCTGCCTGCCGCCCCACCCCGGCGGCCGGGCGGGTGCGGCGGCCGGTCGATAATCGGACCCGTGACCGATCTTGGACTCCGCACCGAACCGGCCCTGCGCCGAGCCGCCCCGGCGCTGCTCGGCTACGCGGCCGTACGCGCCCTGGGCCTCCTCACGCTGGCCCTGTGGAGCGCGGCGCGCGACAAGAGCGCGTACACCCTGTTGACCGCCCGTTGGGACGCCCTCTGGTACACGAGGGTCGCCGAACTCGGTTACGGCTACGAGGTGCGACTACCGAACGGCGACGTGCACTCGAACCTGGCGTTCTTCCCGCTCCTCCCGTGGCTGGAGCGGCTGCTGTCCGCGGTGACCCCGTTGTCGTACGCCGACGCGGGCTTCGTGGTGGCCCTGCTCGCCTCTCTGGCCGCGGCCTGGGGCGTCTTCGCGGTGACGGACCAGGTGTACGGCCCTCGGGCGGGCGTCTGCGCGGTCCTGCTGTGGGCGGTCCTGCCCGTCGGGATCGTCCAGTCGATGGCGTACAGCGAGTCGCTGTTCACGGCGCTGGCGGCCTGGTCGCTGTACGCGGTGCTGACCGGCCGCTGGGTGACGGCGGGCCTGCTGGCCTCCCTGGCGGGCCTGACCCGCCCGGTGGGCCTGGCGGTGGTCGCGGCGGTCTGGGCGACGGGGATCACCGCGTTCCTGCGGGACCGGGAGACCGGCAAAAGCCCGGAGACCGCGGCCCTCGGTCACCCGCCCACCTCCGACGCCCTCTCTTTCGTGCGGAACCGAAGCGCGGCCGGGGCGGGCGTCGCCCACACCGCCGAACACGCCCCCCACGCCGCTTCCCCCCGCACCCCCGCCCGCCGCGCCCTGGGCCTGGCCCTCGCCCCCCTCGGCGCCGCCGCCTACGTCCTGTGGGTGGGCCACCGCACCGGCAAAGGCCCGCTGGGCTACCTCGACGTACAGGCGGGCTGGCGCAACGGCTTCGACGGCGGGTACGCGTTCGCCCGTTTTGTCGCCGACAAGTTCACGTCGTTCCCGTCGGCCCTGGCCGGGGTCGGGCTGATCGTCGGCGTCGGACTGGTGGTGTGGCTGTACGTCGTCTGCGTACGGCAGGGCCAGCCGCTGCCGCTGCTGGTGTACGCGGGGGTCGTCACGGCGCTCGCCCTGTGCGCGTCGAGCTACTTCGGCTCGAAACCGCGCCTGCTGATGCCCGCCTTCCCCCTGCTGCTCCCCCTCGCCCTGGCCCTCGCCCGCACGAGGACCCGCAGGTCAGCCGTGATCGTGGCGCTGCTCGCCACCGCGTCCGCCCTGTACGGCGCCTTCTGGCTGAACGGCTCCGGTCCGCCATGATCGACTCCGGGGCGTCGATGAGCGTCCGGAGAATTCCACCCCATGATTCGGTGAACGAATTCATAAGGGCCATAAAACCGGAACCCGGAATGATCAAAGGAATTGAAGGACCGGGCCGCCTGCCTTTGCGGAATCCCTGGAAATAAACCCCCGGCTGAGAGGAATCCCACATCACATCGTCATCACAAAGCCGTTGATTCGCCAGGGAACAGAGCTCACTCGCTGTAACGTCGATTGGGTGCGTACCGAACGAAACCCCACCCGTCTGGACCGGGTGTTCGCCAGGCTGGACCGTGAGCCGGAACGGCCGGCCAACCTCAGCGTGCCCAGGGCGAGCCGACACCGGACCGTCCTCGCGATCGCCGCACTGGCCTTCTACCTGGCGATCGTGTGGCTCGTGGTGACCACCTCGTGGCTGGTCCGCCTCGACTGGCAGGTCATGTTCTTCCGGCCGTACCAGCAGTGGGCGTCCATCCACTGGTTCGTCGACTACTACGTGGTCCTGGGCCAGCGCGGACCGACCGCGGTGATGGTCGCGGCCTGGCTGGGCTGGCGTTCCTGGCGCCAGCACACCCTGCGCCCGCTGCTGACCCTGGGCGCCTCGCTGCTGCTGCTGAACATCACGGTCGGCGCCGCCAAGTACGGCATGGGAAGACTCGGACCGCACTACGCGACCGTCATCGGATCGAACGAGATGGGCCTGGGCGGCGATATATTTCCCAGCGGCCACACCGCCAACGCCGTGGTGACCTGGGGAATCCTGGCGTATCTGGCCTCCACCCCGAGAGCCCGCCGCTGGCTGTCCGCGATCTCCGCGGTGACCTCGCTGGGCGTCGGCATGGCCACCGTCTACCTCGGTACGCACTGGCTGAGCGACGTCCTGCTGGGCTGGATCGCGGGCCTGCTGATCCTGCTGGCGCTGCCCTGGTTCGAGCCGCTGATCGCCCGCACCGAGGACTACGCCTTCGACCTGCGCGACCGCTGGCGGGCCCGCGGCGGCGCGAAGGCCCCGGCCCCGGTCACCCCCGTCACGGCGCCCGCGCCCGCGCGGCTCAAGCCGCTCACCGCCCCACAGAACGAGACGGCGGCCCGCGAGGCCGCCGCCCCGGCACGTGGCCCCAGGTCACCCGCCCACCTGGCCCCGGGCCCGCACAGCACGCGCTCGGAGCGCGCCCCGGTCACCCCGCTCGGCAGCCGCCGCCCGCCGCACCCGGACCGCATCGTGCGCGGTACGCCGTCCCCGGCCACCCGGCCGGTGCCGGAAGGCTGATCCTCACCCAGAAGCCGACGGGGCCGGTACGCACCACCACCCCGGGCATGACGTGGGCCCCGGCTCCCTCCCACGGAGCCGGGGGCCACGACA